>JBHEMQ010000067.1:3459-17072 GCA_046262475.1 Candidatus Velthaea sp. | reverse complement strand
GCGCAAGCGCGCTGCCCACCGCCACGAACATCAGCGGTTCGATGACGTGCGGCACGAACGGGTCCCAAACGCCGTCGTGGGAGTACGCCGGCAAAAACGGCGCTGCCGCGATGACGCCGGCGGCGGCGAGCAGGCCGAGCAGCGGCGCGCCTGCGGTTACGGTCGCGAAGGGCAGCCGCTCGCGCGTCTGCCCTGCCGTTGCAACGTAGACCGCGACGGCGAGCGGAACCGTCAAATGCCAACAGACCCAGAGCCAGCTCGGCGCCTGCGCGCCGGCGCGTCGCGACAGTCCTTCGAGCGCACCGGGAAACGCCAGCATGTACGCGACGATGAGCGCCCCGGTAACGAAAAAACCGGCCGCAAGCAGCACCAGCGCCAGACGACGGCTAAGCGCGGCCTGGCGCAACAACAGCGCGGCGGTAACGAAATCCATCACGACCAGCGAGCCGCACAAGGCGGGAACGAAGCCGCTGAACGTCGAGAGCGGCCAACGGACGAAGGGCAGCACAAAAGCCGCGATGCTAAAAATCCCGGCAAGTGCCAAGAGCGCGGTGCGGCGTTGTACCGGGGTGGCCGGCGTCGTCGTCAGGTCGAAAGCGGTCTGCATTCTCCGTGCGCGTCATTCGCCCCATGCATCTCGCGCTCCGCGAACATTGCGTCTCCGAACGAAAAGAATCGGTAATGGTGTTTGATGGCATGGCGATATGCAGCCATGGTACGGCCGTAGCCCGCGAACGCGGCCACCAGCACCAACAACGTGGACTGCGGCAGATGGAAGTTTGTAAGGAGCGCGTTAACTACGCTGAAGCGGAAGCCGGGCGTCACGAACAGCCGCGTTTCGCCGGCACCGGGCGGCACGCGGCCGGATGCGGCGGCGGCCCCCTCGAGCGCGCGGAGAACCGTGGTCCCGGCGGCAACGATGCGCCGGCGCTCGGCGCGCGCGCGTTCCACGGCAGCGGCTGTTTCGGGTGGAATGTCGTACCGCTCCGCGTGCATCACGTGATCGTCGATGCACTCGCCGTTCATCGGACGAAACGTGCCGATTCCGACGTCCAGCACGAGACGAGCGATCTTCACGCCGCGCGCTTCGACGGCGCGCAGGACGTCGTGCGTGAAGTGCAGGGACGCTGTCGGCGCCGCCACGCTGCCGGGAACGCGCGCGAACACGGTTTGATAGCGGGCGGCGCGGGCTGCGTCGCCGAGGCCTACGTACGGCGGCAACGGCACTTCCCCGAACCGCTCGAGAAGCGTTCCCACATCGACGTCATCGTCGAAGCGCACGACGCGCGGACCGTCCGGCAGCGCTTCCAGCACCGTCGCGGCGCTATCTCCGAACGATAACCGCGCTCCGGCGCGCAAGCGCCGGCCTGGACGTACGAGAGCATACCAGTCGCGCGCCGCCGTATCGTACCCGGCGGTATCCCTGGGTCGCAGCAATAGCACTTCGGCCGTTCCGCCGCCTGCGCGCTTCGCACGCAGCCGCGCGGGCACGACGCGCGTTTCATTCAGAACCAGGACGTCGCCCGCGCGCAGAAGTTGCGGAAATTCCGCGAACGTCCGGTCGCGCGGCGTCCCGGCGCCTTCGAGCACGAGCAGTCGCGCGGCATCGCGGCGTTCCGCCGGAGTCCGCGCGATCAGTTCATCGGGAAGCTCGTACCGGTATGCGCTTACGCGTCGTTCGTCGTCAATGGGACGCGCTGCCGCTCGAGGTCCAAAAACATCGTCAGGCGCCGCGCATCTTCCGCGCTGACGTCCACAAAAAGCACGCCTACTTGAAACGTGTCGCGGTCCTTCGGACGGACCCACCGCACCTCACCACGCAAGGTGAGAAACGGCGCGCGCTTCATGGTGAACGTGTACTTCGTGCCTTTCGGCAAATATTGATCGGCGATAATGCGCATGCCGGTCGGCGAGATATCTGCGATGGCGCAACGGAACAGCGTGAACGACAAGCGGTCTTCCACCACGACATCGATGAACTTCCGAAGCCGGACGGCACCCGGCCCGCGCTTTTCGGGGACAGTCTCAGCCACCGGCGATTGTCGTACCTGGAAAATACAACGCCAGAATATCGCGCGCGCCTGCGCCGTCGGCGCTCATGAAACGCGCGCCCCACTGACAAAATCCAACGCCGTGCCCACGTCCGCTTCCTTCGATGACGACTTGCGGTCCGGCCTGCGTCGTATCGATGCTCATTGCGCGAATCCATGTAGACCGCACGATGTCCGGGCCAATGGCCGCACGCAGCTGTGCGGGCGTGAGCGTGGAACGCCCCGCCGTGCCGACGATCTCAATCGTACGCGGGCGGCCGGCGCCGTCGGGCGGCCCAACGGCAAAAGCACTGATCGCGCCCGGTCCCCGCGCTCCGAGTGCGGCTGCGAAGCGCTCGAGGACGATGCGCCGCTGCCAGCGATAGTCCGGCGCGGCGGCGCAGTATGGATCGGGAACGCCGCGGAGGTACGGCAGCGTGTTGCGCCCCCACAGCTCCGCGGCGTCCGCGGTGTGACCGCCGCAGCACGCGGCGTAGAAGACGCTCGCAGGCCCGCCTGCGTACGCGAGTATTTGACCGCGGGTCGCGTCCACAGCGGCGTTCGTCGCCGGTGACTCGGCCGCGAGCCCGCCGTATCGCTGATCGCTTTCGCCGAGGACGACGTCGTACGGCCGCGACAACGTCCGTTTCGCAAGCGCATACGTCCGCGCGACGATCGCTTGCGCCTGTAGCGCGGCCGCGGGCCAACCGGCCGATGCTTCGAGCGGGACGACGCCGTAAAGATACGCGTCGACGTCGAGATTCGCAACCACGCCTTCGCGCCCCGGCGCGAGCGGCACGACCGCCGGGCGTCCGCGCCAGCGTTTTCCGCCGAAACTGAAGCCTGCCGAACCGTCCGCTTGCGGCAATTCCGTGCCGCGGTCCGCGGCGATCAGCACGCGCAGGAGCGCCGGTGCAGGCGTCGACCAGACGTCGAGGCCCCCGGTCATCAACGCGGACGCCGTTCCAGTCAAAAACTCGCCGCGCTGCATCTACAGAAGCCGGGGCTGCTGCACGCTGCCGCACAGCCCCAAATGCTGCAGCGCTGCCGCGGTGATTTTCCGTCCGCTCGCCGTGCGCTGCACGAATCCGGCCTTGAGGAGGTACGGTTCCACGACGTCCTCCAGCGTTTCGACGTCTTCGGTAAGCGTCGCGGCAACCGCGTTGATGCCGACGGGGCCGCCGTCGTACTGCACGGCGATCGTGTTCAAGTACGCACGGTCGAGCCGGTCGAGGCCCAGCGCGTCCACGCCCTCGCGGGACAGCGCTTCGTCCGCCACGGGACCCGTGATGACCCCGGCGGCACGCACTTCGGCGAAGTCGCGCACGCGGCGCAAGAGGCGGTTTGCGATGCGCGGCGTGCCACGGCTGCGCTTCGCGATCGTGGCCGCGCCGGCCGCGTCCATGTCGATGCCGAGCACGCGTGCGCTCCGCTCGACGATTCGTTCGAGATCGGCGGCATCGTAATAGTCAAGATGATGCATGATGCCGAAGCGGTCGCGCAGCGGCGCCGACAACATGCCGGCGCGCGTCGTGGCGCCGACGAGCGTGAAGCGCTTCAGCGGCAGTTTGAGCGTTTTTGCATACGCTCCCCGGTCGACGACGAAATCGATCTGAAAGTCTTCCATCGCCGGATACAGGTACTCTTCCACGACGCTGCCGAGGCGGTGAATCTCGTCGATGAACAAGATGTCGCCGGCTTCGAGCGCCGTCAAAATGCCCACCAAGTCTTTCGGTTTCTCAAGCGTCGGTCCGGACGTCGGCCGCAGCGTTCCGCCGAGCTCACGCGCAATCAAGCCCGCGAGCGTCGTCTTGCCGAGCCCGGGCGGCCCGGAAAACAGCACGTGCTCGAGCGGTTCGCCTCGGCGCTTCGCCGCATCGATGGCGATGCGCAAGTTGTCGACGACTTGCGCCTGCCCGACGTAATCGCCGAACGTGTGCGGCCGCAGCGTCGCGCCGTAGACGTCGTCCTCGAGCGCCGCATCCGCCGCGACGACACGCGGCGAACGCTCGTCGCCGCCGCCCGCATCTTCGGGGCCGACGATCTTCTTGCGGATGTTGAAAGGCGCTTCGCTCACGTCGGTGCGACGCATTCCCGCGCCCGGCGCGGCGGACAGGCCCGGGTCCGAGAGCGTCGCGAACCTGACTGCAAAGGCGACATCCACTGCGCTCGCTCGATCATCGTTATCTTGCTTTGCGGCGGTAGATTTCGGCGAGCAGGGTTTCGGCGTCGGTTACGTGCGGCGCCGCTTTCAGCGTCGTCGCGATCATGTCTTCAGCTTCCGTCCGTTTGTAGGCGAGCTGCAGCAGCACGGCGAGAGCTTCGGTTGCAAAGTCGGGAATCGCTTCCGTGCGCGGCGCGGGCGCGTCCTGAATCAACAAGAAGCGCGCGACCTTCCCCTGGAGTTTGGCGACGATGTCGCGCGCCTTTTGCTGCCCGATTCCGGGCAACGTTCGCAGAAAGGCGTGATCGCCTTCGTCGATCGCGCGGGCGATCCGGCTCATCGGCGCGGAGAACGCGCGCGCCGCCGATTTCGGTCCGATGCTCGCCACGGAGATCAGCGCCTCAAAAAATTCACGCTCGACGGCGTTCGAGAAACCGAAATAAGCAAAGCGTCCGCTATTGCCGTCGATTTGCAGCTGCGCGTACACTTCCAGCGCCAGGGCCGCGCCCGCGGCCGACGGCAACTTGTTCGCAACGCTCGGGGGAACGACGATGGTGTACGCGAGGCCGCCCGCCTCGACGATGGCCGCTTCGTCGGTCCGTTCGACGAGCGTTCCGGAAATGCGTGAAAACACCGGCCGTTCTAGGCGAGCTGCGCCGGTCGCGAGCGGCGCGCCGGCAAGGTGATGCCGGCGTGCGCGAACCGAGCGCGCTGCGCCTCCATGCTGAGATACGCGATCGCCAACGCGAGCGCATCGGAGACATCGTCCGGTTGAGGCGGCGCGGACAAGCCCAGCAACTGCACGACCATGCCCTTCACCTGCGCTTTGCGCGCGGAACCGCTGCCTGCAAGCACGCGTTTGACGAGCGCGTGCGCGAGGTGGTGCACGACGACGTTATTGGCGCCGGCCGCACAGGCGATGACCCCGCGCGCGTGCCCCATCAGCACGGCGGTCGCCGGGTGCTTGTATGCGGTCCATAATTCCTCGATCACCATGCAGTCCGGTTTGGTGCCCCGCACCACTTCGACCATCGCGGCGTGGAGCTGCGCGAGCCGCAATTCCAGCGGAAGATCGGCGCGCGGCTGCAGAACGCCGCCTTCGATCAGGCGGTAGCCGGAGCCGCGCCGTTCGATCACGCCGTAACCGGTCGTGCGCAGACCGGGATCGACGCCGAGGATGCGCTGCACGCTCACTGCGCGCCCTTGGGATGATAATAAATTTCGACCGACTCGCCGGGCCGCGTTTCTTTGTTGCCTTCCGGCTCCGTCCGCACCACCGTGCCCTCCTGGCCGTCCTGGGTGTTCGCGATGTTCCCGACCACGTACCCGGAGGCGACGATCGCCTTCTTCGCGTCGTCCAGCGACATGCCGCTGACGTCGGGAACCGTCCCGGGCACGGAAATCACGATGGTCACTTTCGACCCGCGTTTTGCGGCGGTTTCCGGCGCTGGATTTTGCGCCGTGACGTTGCCCCCCGCATTGCTCGGGTCGACGCTGTAGGTGATGACCGGCGCGAATCCCGCGGCGCGCAGCGCGGCGGTGGCGTCTTCGGGCTGTTTTCCGCCGACGTCGGGGACGGTTGCCTGCGGCGCTCCCGTGCTGACCACGACCTGCACCGTGCTGCCGCGGTCGACTTGCGTTCCATCGCTCGGAACTTGCGACGCGATGGTGTTTTCGGGAATCGTCGCGCTTTGCGTTTGCTGCACGACGTCGAGGCGCAAACCTTTGCCGGCGAGCAGCGAGCGCGCCGCGTCGACTCTCAGGCTGACGACGTTCGGCACGGTCGACGGCTGCTGTCCCCTCGAAACGGTGAGCGTAACGACCGCGCCTTCGCGCGCCTTCGCGCCCACCGCGGGTGCCACGTCGATCACCGTATCCTTTGGAACATCACTGCTGAAGCGGCCGACGATCTTGCTGCGAAGTTTCGCCGCACTCAGTTGGCGCTCGGCATCGGTTCGCGTGAACCCCTTGACGTCCGGCACATCGACGATAGGCGCGCCGGAGCTGACGAACAATTCCACCACGTCGTTGCGCGCGACTTTGGTGCCCGCGGCGGGATTCTGACGAACGATCCGGTCGCGCGCCACCGAGGAACTAGCGACGTCGGTGACCTTCGCGCGCAGCCCCAGCCCCGCGATCGCCTGCTGCGCCTGAGCGGCACTTTGTCCGGCGTAATCGGCCACCGCAATGGTTTCCTTCGGACCAAAACCGGGCCGCGCGATGAAGGCGTAGCCGGCGGCGACGGCAAGCGCCAACAGCAGCGGCAACAACAGCCACCTGGACGAACGCGGTGCGCCGCCGCTCGCGCTAATCTCCACGGCGGAGGTGCGTCCGTTCGCCGGCGTCTCGGCGGCCGCGCGATCCGGAGCGGCCGACCTGCGCGGCGGCGGTTGCGGCGGGAGGACCGTCGGAATCACGGTCGTCGGATCGTCGCCGCGGCCGCCCGCGGCGGACATCGCTTGCGTCAGCGTGGGCCGTTCGCGCGCCTCGCGCAGCGCTGAGGCGAGTTCGGTGGCGGATTGAAAGCGGTCGCGCGGATTCTTCTGCAAGAGCCGCGCGACGATCGACGCGAGTGCCGGGCTCACGCCCGTCGCCGCCGTGTCGATGACGGGCGCCGGCTCGGACACGTGCTTGAGTGCGACGGCGACGGGCGAATCGCCCGCGAACGGCAAGCCACCGGTCAACATTTGATGCAGCACAACGCCGAGCGAATACAGATCGGACGTCTCGTCGATGGCGAAGCCTTGCGCTTGTTCCGGCGACACGTAATACACGCTGCCCATCACCATCCCGGGCTGCGTGACGCCGAGGGTGTGTTCCGAAACGGCACGCGCGATGCCGAAATCGGAGATCTTGACCACGTCGTCTTTCGTGATGAGAATGTTCGCCGGCTTGATATCGCGGTGCAGCAAGCCTTGGCGATGCGCGAAGGCGAGGCCGCTCGCGATTTGGATCGCGTAATCGACGGCCACCGGTTCCGGAATCACGCGGTCGGCAGCGATCTGCGCGCCCAGCGTTTCACCGTCGACCAATTCCATTACGATGAAGTACGCGTTGTCTTGCGAACCGAAGTCGTAGACGTTGACGATGTTCGGATGCGAGAGCTTCGCGGCGGCCTGCGCTTCGTAGAAAAAGCGCCGAACGAAGTCCTCGTCGGCCGCGTACTGCTCGCGCAAGACTTTGATGGCCACGCGCCGGCGCAAGAGCGTGTCCGTCCCGAGATACACAACCGCCATGCCGCCGTTGCCAAGACGCGACTCGATGCGGTAACGGTTGTTGAAGATCTGCGGTTGCAAGAGCGTTAACTTCTCTGTTTGTCGAGGGCGACCCGTAGGACGTCTTTCGCGATCGGCGCTGCATACGTGCCGCCGTAACCGACGTTCTCGACGACGACGGCGACTGCGATGCGCGGAGCGGCCGCCGGCGCAAACGCGACGAACCAAGCGTGCGAGCGACCGTGCGGGTTGGTGGCCGTCCCGGTCTTGCCCGCGACCGTGACGCCGGGCAGCGCCGCGGCGGTGCCTGTCCCGCGCGCGACGACGGCGATCATCATGTCGCGAACCTCGTGCGCCGTATCGGCCGAGATGGGAGTCGCCAGCTGTTCGGGGCGCGTTGCGATCGAGGTCTGCCGGCCCGCGATGCTGCGCACGAGATACGGCCGGGGCACCACGCCGTCGTGCGCGATCGTCGACGCCACGAGGGCCATGCGCAGCGGCGTCACGAGCAGCGAGGCCTGTCCGAACGCGAGTTGCGCGAGCACCGAATCGGTGACTTGGGCTTTTGGCGGAAGACGGTCGCGTGCCGCCGGCACGTCGAAATCGAGCGGCTGTCCGAGCCGCCAGCGATCGGCGTATTGGTACCATCTGTCGCGGCCGAGCTTGAGGCCGACTTGCGCGAAGTCGACGTTGCTCGAGAGCGCGAAGGCGCCGACGAGCGTTTGCGTTCCCGTACGTTCTTCCTCATCGTCGCGGACGACGAAGTTGCCGACGGCGAAGCCGCCGTTATCGACGAGCAGCGTCTGCGGCGTGACGACGCCGGCGTCGAGCGCGTCGGCGGCGGTCACGATCTTGAACGTGGAACCCGGCGGATACAAGCCCGCCGTGCTGCGATCGAGCAGCGGGCTGCGGCGGTCGACGGAAAGCCGCGCGAAGTCGCGGTCCAGCGCGTTGGGATCAAACGCGGGTACGCTTGCAAGCGCGAGAACGGCGCCGCTGCGCGGATCCATGACGACGCCCGCGGCGCGTGCGTACCGCCGCAGATTTTCGACGAGCCGCCGCTGCACGTCGACGTCGAGCGTCGTGATGATGTCGCTGCCGCGCGGCGCGTCGTGCGCAGGCGAAACGATCTCGCGGAGTTGCGCCATGATGCCGGCCTCGCCGTTGGGCGCGGTCAAGAAACGGTCGAACGCGTCCTCGATGCCGGCCGTACCGTAGCGCTCCGACGCGTAGCCGACGGCGTGCGCGGTGAGCGCGCCCAGCGGATACACACGCTTGCCCGCGCGCGTGATCGCGAGCGGCGTACCGTCGCGCGCGACGATCGCGCCGCGCCCCATAGAAACCTTTAGGCGGCGCGGATTGTGGCCGTTGCTCGCGAGTGCGGGACCGTCCACGAAAACGATCCAGAGCTGGCGCACGGCGAGGAGCGCAAAGAGGACGACGAAAAGCGTTCGCAACCGCGCGATGGCGCGGTCCGTCAGCTCGGCTCTCCGGTGCCGGCGCGTTCCCGCAGCAAGGTGTAGCCGCCGTCGGTGCGCACGGCGAGGTGCGGGCCGCGGTCGTTCGCCATCACCTCGCCGATCAAGCGGCGCGCGAGCGCGTCGTCCACGCCGTCGATGGCGAGGACCGCATCGACGGCGACTTCTTCGAGCAGGCCGCCGGCCACGTACTTCGCTTGCGGCAGCGTCTCGAAATGCCGCTCTTCGTAGGGCTCCGCGCGCCACGGCCCGCGCTTTCCGAAGACGCTCGAGTGGTAGTCCCAGGCGCACAGTCGGCGCTCGTTCCATACGAAATGGTCGCGCACGCACGTCCGCCGGCACACCGCGCACTGCGCGAGCATTTCGGCCGGATGGGCGAGGCCGTCGAGGACGTCTTCGGGCAAATCTTCCGGATTGATCACGACCTTGTCGCTCAGCTCCGTCGGCGCCGGCGCCTTCCAGGCGATGCGCAGCAGCATTTCCAAATCGTGCATCGACGTGACGAACGAACGCTCGTCGTCGGGAGAAAACGTTTGATCGGCCCAGCCGGGAACGTTATCGGCAGCGATATTGACGCGTTGCCACGTCTCGCCGATCGCCACGCCGATCGGCGTCCACGCGAGCGGCACGAGCCATGCGGTGACTTGACGGTTTTCCGGCACGAGACTGGAGACGAATGCCAGAGTACTCGCATTTCCCCCAAGCACGTACGCGCGCGGTTCGGCGGACGAATCGTTCATCGCGATGTGGGTACGACGCCGACATGAATGCATCCCGGCTCGGCTCCTTCTTTACGGGTTTAGCGCTGCTCGGTTGCGGCGGTGTCATGCTGGCGCGCGCGATGTCCTCGGACGGCGAGCGCGACGATGCCGCAGCCGCCGCCTCGACGGCGTCCGCGGTTCCATACGGTTCCGGCACGCGCGTCGAAAAAGTGTTTACGATCAATCGGCGGCCCGACGAAGTCTACGCCGTGTGGCGCGACTTTCGGCGGCTGCCCGAATTCATGACGTATTTGCAACGCGTCGACGTCGACGGCAACCGCTCGCACTGGGTCGCCAGGGGACCCGCCGGCGCGCCGATTGCGTGGGATGCGGAGATCATCGAAGACCGCCCGAACGAATGTATTTCGTGGCGCTCGGTCGACGGCGGCTTGCGCAACGCCGGTTCGGTCCATTTCACGCCCGCGCCGGGCGACCGCGGCACCGAAGTGCGGGTCGAAATGGAATATGTGCCGCCCGCCGGTGCGCTCGGAGCGGCCCTCGCCAAAGTACTCCCCGAAAATCCCGCGCACGAGGTTGAGACCGATCTGCGGCGATTCAAATCGCTGATGGAAGCGGGCGACATCGCTATCAACGGCACGGACGTGAAAGCATGAAGGCCCTGCGCTGGCACGGCAACCGGAAAGTCTCCGTCGACACGGTGCCGGATCCGCAAATTCTCGCGCCGACCGACGCCATCATACGGGTCACGTCGACCGCCATTTGCGGGTCCGACCTGCACATGTACGGCGGCTTCGTACCGACCGTTAAAAAGGGCGACATCTTCGGCCACGAGTTCATGGGGGAAGTCGTCGAGGTCGGCAGCGCCGTGCGCACCATACGCACCGGGGACCGCGTGCTCGTCCCGTTCACGATCGCCTGCGGCAGTTGCATCCGGTGCGTCGCCGGCAAAACGTCGCTGTGCGACAACTCCAACCCCAACGCCTGGATGGGCGATTTCATCGTCGGCTACACGCCGAGCGGTCTCTATGGCTATTCGCACGCGTTCGGCGGCTATCCGGGTGGACAGGCTGAGTACGCGCGAATTATCTTCGCCGACACGAACGCCTTCAAAGTTCCAGCGCATCTGTCCGACGACCAAGTGCTGTTCCTCACCGACATTCTGCCGACGGGCTGGCAAGCCGCGGAACAATGCGATATTACGGCGGGCGACGTGGTCGCGGTGTGGGGGTGCGGTCCGGTCGGCCTGTTCGCAATCGAGAGCGCGCTTCTGCTCGGCGCCGCCCGCGTGATCGCCATTGACCGGATCGAGTACCGCTTGCAGCGAGCACGCGATCTCGGTGCGGATACGATCAATTTTGACGACGACGACGTCGTTGAGACATTGAAGCAGTCCACCGGCGGCCGTGGTCCCGATCACGCGATCGACGCCGTCGGCATGGAAGCGCACAGCGTGGCGCCCGATGCCCTGCTGGACCGCGCCAAACAGGCGCTGCGCCTGACGATGGATCGCGGCCACGTGCTGCGGCAAGCCGTCTATGCGTGCGGGAAAGGCGGGACCGTGTCCGTCCCCGGCGTGTACGTCGGCGCCGTCGACATGTTCCCGATGGGGATCGCGATGAACAAGGGGCTGCAAATCCGCACGGGACAGACGCACGTGCACCGCTACGTGCAGCCGTTGATGGACCGCATCGAGCGCGGCGAGATTCGGCCGCAGCACGTGATCTCGCACCGGTTGCCGCTCAGCGAAGCGCCGGCTGCGTACGAAATGTTCACCGAAAAAACCGACAACTGCGAGAAGGTGGTGCTGCACCCCTAGCGTCGCTTATACGGGGTCGGCGACCGCCGCGTTCTGGTACTCTTGAAGCGATTGGGGCGGGCCTGCTTGCGATTCAAAGGCGGTCGCAAGGGCCCGCGCGGTGTCGAGACTCGTGAGGCATGCGATCGACGCTTCTACCGCGGCACGCCGAATGCGGTAGTTGTCCGCGAGCTCGCGCGAACCCGTCGCGTTGTTGATCACTAAATCCACGGAGCGCTGCGCGATGACGTCGAGGACGTGCGGTGAGCCGTCGCTGATTTTGTTCACGCGCTCGGCCGGGATTCCGGCAGCGGTCAGCATCGCGTGCGTCCCCGGCGTGGCGACGAGCGTGTTGCCCAGCGCGATGTATCGCATCAAGAGCGCCACGGCGTCGGCTTTTTCGTCGTCGGAAATCGAAACCAGAATGCGGCCGCCGTCCCGCGGCAGACGAACGCCGGCGCCGACGAATCCCTTGCGTAAGGCGCCCGCGTAGGTGCGGTCGATGCCGAGAACCTCGCCCGTCGATTTCATCTCGGGCCCGAGAATCGTTTCGACGCCGTGCATTTTCGCGAACGAAAAGACCGGAATCTTGACGACGGTGAAATCGGGAAGCGGTAGAAGGCCGATACCATACGGCATCGCGAGCAGTTTCTCGCCGAGCGCGATTCGCGTGGCGGCGGCCACGATGTTGACGCCGGTTGCCTTCGAGATGATCGGCACGGTGCGGCTCGCGCGCGGGTTGGCCTCGATGATATACAGCGCGCCCTCGTGAATGACGAACTGAATGTTGATGAGCCCGCGAATGCGCAGTTCGCGCGCGATTGCGGCGGTGACCTCGACGATGCGTTCCACCATGCCGGCGCTTACCGTCTGCGTGGGATAGACGCTGATCGAATCGCCGGAGTGAATTCCGGCGCGCTCGACGTGCTCGAAGATTCCGGGAATCAGTATGTCGTCGCCATCGAAGACCGCATCCACCTCTACCTCGAGCCCGCGTAAGTATTTGTCGACCAGGAGCGGCGCGCCGGGCGCGGGCGGCGGCGCGGCGCCGATGTACGAGGCGAGCTGCCCTTCGTTGTACACGATCTCCATGCCGCGGCCGCCCAGCACGTACGAAGGGCGCACCAGCACCGGAAAGCCGAGTTCGCGCGCGATGGCGCGCGCCTCGCGAAACGTTTTCGCGGCGCGGCCCTCGGGACGCGCGACGCCGAGGCGCCTGAGCGCTGCGTCGAACTTCTCGCGATCCTCGGCCATATCGAGCGAGCGGCGGTCGCTGCCGATGATGCGAACGCCGCGCTTCGATAAGTCTTCGGCGAGGTTGATCGCCGTCTGGCCGCCGAAGGCAAGCATGACACCGGCCGCGCGGGTCGCACGATACGCCGCCTCCACTTCGTCCGCGCCGGGCGGCTCGAAAACCAAGACGTCCGACACGTCGAAATCCGTCGATACGGTCTCCGGATTGTTGTTGACGACGACCGGCGATCGGCCCGCTTCGCGGAGCGCCCATGCCGCGTGCACGCTGGAATAGTCGAATTCGATGCCTTGGCCGATGCGAATCGGGCCGCTGCCGACGACGACGACGGCGTCGTTCGGCGGCATGCGAATTTCGTCCGCCTCCCCTTGCGAGAGGTAATAGTACGGCGATTTCGCCGGAAACTCGGCCGCCGCGGTGTCGACCATGCGAAATGCCGGGCGCGAGGCGTCCGCGGCGTCGTCGTCGCCCGTCAACGATGCGATTCCGCGCCGCGAATAGCCGGCTTCCAGCGCGGCGCGCGTCGCATCGGCGGCCGGCGCGCGGCGCAGGCGCTCTTCGAGCTCCACCAATTCGCGCAGTTCCCAAATCCAAAACCGGTCAATCGTGGAGAGCGCGTGCAGTTCGTCGGGCTCACGACCGCGCCGCAGCAATTCGGCGACCGCGAAGAGCCGCTCGTGTGTCGGCACGCGCAAAACGTGGGTGAGTTCGTCGTCACTCCATTGCGCGAACGCACCGCCCGTGAGCGTCTCGAACTTGAGGTCCAGCCCGCGAACCGCTTTCATCAGCGCCGCTTTGAACGTGCGCCCGATGCCCATCGCTTCACCGGTCGATTTCATTTGGGTGCCCAGCCGCGTGTCGGCGAGCGGAAATTTGTCGAACGGCCAGCGCGGCACTTTGACCACGCAATAGTCGAGCGTCGGCTCGTACGCCGCTTTCGTCACGCCGGTCACCGGA
>JBHEMQ010000067.1:326-3449 GCA_046262475.1 Candidatus Velthaea sp. | reverse complement strand
CGTCGGCACGGACTCGTTGGTGTAGTCCACGACCGCGATCAGCGGCACGTCGGGTGGCAGGATCGCCGCGACCGCCTGCGCTGCCGCCACCCGCGCGATCGGGTAGCCGGTCGCCTTGCTCGCGAGCGCGGAACTGCGCGAGACGCGCGGATTCACCTCGATAATCTGATATTCGTTGCGGTCGGGGTGAAGCGCGAACTGAATGTTGCAGCCGCCCTGGACGTTCAGCGCGCGGATTACGTTGATGCTCGCGGTCCGCAGCATGTGATAGTCGAGATCCGACAGCGTCTGCGACGGCGCGACGACGATCGAATCGCCGGTGTGTACACCGACGGGGTCGATGTTCTCCATGTTGCAGACGATGATGCAATTGTTTGCGCGGTCGCGCAGGACTTCGTATTCGATCTCTTTCCAGCCCAAGAGCGACGTCTCGACCAGCGCCTGATGGATGATGCTGGCGTCGAGGCCACGCGCTAAGGTCGCACGCAATTCCGCTTCGTCGTAGACGAGGCCGCCGCCGGTGCCGCCGAGCGTGAACGCGGGCCGCACGATCAGCGGATAGTTCTGCGAGTCGGCGAACGCGACGCCGGCCTCGATGTCCGTGACGATCGCGCTGGCGGGCACCGGTTCGCCGATTTCGATCATCTTGGCTTTGAAGCGCTCGCGGTCTTCGGCCAGCTTGATCGTTTCGAGCGGTGTCCCCAGCAGTTCCACGTCGTATTTTGCGATCACGCCGGCTTCGGCAAGTTCGACGGCCAGATTCAGGCCGGTTTGGCCGCCGAGGGTCGGCAGCAGCGCGTCCGGCCGCTCGCGCTCGATGATGCGCTCGACGGAAAGAACGGTCAGCGGTTCCAGGTACACCGCGTCCGCGATCTGCGGATCCGTCATGATCGTCGCGGGGTTCGAGTTGACGAGGACGACGCGGTGGCCTTCCTCCCGCAACGCCCGGCACGCCTGAACGCCGGCGTAGTCGAATTCGGCTGCTTGTCCGATGATGATGGGACCCGAGCCGATGACGAGGACGGTGCGCCGGGACATGTCCCCGGAGGATTGCGCGCGGCGGGTGGGAGTCCTCGACAGGGACCGCGGGCCGGCGCAACTCCTGCGGCCGGCGCCACTGTTACTACTAGTACGTAACGTATGAATAATTGCCTTATCGAATCAGCCCGGGCCTCGGCGCCCGATCCCCTCACCGGCCTCTTCACGGACGCCTCAACGCGGAACGGCGTGCAGCGGCTAGCGCTGAGCGGCGCGACGCTGCACGAGATCGGACGCGCCGGATATGATGCCTACGGGAGCTTCGCATAATGGAAACGTCGACGGCGACGATCCAACCCGGCGTGCGCGTCGTGCGTGCGCAGCGCTTCGTCGAAGGCGGCGGCTTCGTCGTGCACCGGCCGTTCCCGGTTCAAGAGCTGTCCGAGTTCGATCCCATCTTGCTGATCGACGAAATGGGCCCGATCGTGTATGGCCCGGGCGAAGCCATCGGCGCGCCGGATCATCCGCATCGCGGATTTGAGACCGTTACCTACATCATCGACGGCGCGATGGAGCACGAAGATTCGCACGGCCATCGCGGGACGATTCGCAGCGGCGACGTGCAGTGGATGACCGCGGGCGCCGGAGTGATTCATTCCGAAATGCCGGAGCGTGAGATGCTCGAACGCGGCGGACGCATGCACGGCTTTCAAATTTGGCTCAACCTTCCGAAAGACCGGAAGATGACGCAGCCGCGGTATCAGGAATACGCGAGCGATCGGCTTCCCATCGTGACCAGCGATGGGTGCTGGGTGCGCGTGATCGCAGGTGAAGCGGGCGGGTTGCGGTCGCCGATCGACGTCCCGACGACGATGCTGCACGTACGCCTCGAGCCGAGGGCGCAAGCTGCATTCGCGATTCCTGCGAAGTCGAATGCCGTCGTGTACGCGATCGACGGTGGTGCAACCGTCGCCGGGCACGATCTTGCGAAGCGCGACGTCGCGTTGATCGAACGATGGTCCGCGCAGCTCGCGCTTGCCGCCGGTTCGGGCGGCTTTGACGGACTCGTTATCGCCGGTGCGCCTATCGGCGAACCCGTCGCGCGCCACGGTCCGTTCGTAATGAACACGCGGGCGGAACTTCTCACCGCATTCGAGGACTACCAGGCCGGCCGCTTCGGCGCGATCGCACGCACCACATAATTCGAACCGAAGCGGTCGGGAATCAGGGCGACAGTCGCGCGATCGACCAATCGCCGGCCCCCGTCCTCGCGACGGTATTCGATCCGGTCGTGCACGCGGTTCGGGCGGCCCTGCCAGAACTCGAAACGCGCCGGTACGACGCGGTAGCCGCCCCAGTATTGCGGCCGCGGTATGTCGGCGTCGCCGAAGCGGGCGTCGTAATCCGCGATTGTCTGCTCCAGATACGCGCGATTCGGTACCGCGCTGCTCTGCTTGGAAGCCCACGCGCTCAATCGGTGACCGCGCGGCCGCGAAGCGAAATACGCGTCGGAATCTTCCGGCCTGAGCCGCTCGACCGCGCCTTCGATGCGCACTTGGCGTTCGAGCGCCGCCCAATAAAAGAGCAGCGCCGCGAGCGGCGTGCCCGCAAGTTCGGTGCCCTTCCGGCTTTCGTAGTTGGTGAAAAAGACGAAACCGCCGGGGCCCCAGCCGCGCAACAGGACGATGCGCGCCGACGGCCGGCCCCGGTCGCCGACGGTTGCAAGCGTCATCGCGTGCGGTTCCTTGATGTCGGCCGACTGCGCCTCGTCGAACCACACGCGAAACTGCGCGAAGGGCTCTGCTGCGACCGAATCGTCGTCGAGCGCGCTGCGTTCGTAGCTCACGCGCCGGTGGAGATAATCCGCTGCCATCGTCGTCGCGCCGTTCTGCGCGAGCGTTATGGAAACCGTCCGACAACGAACGCGCCGGCGGTCGCGGCGATCATGAGCAAACCGCCGGCGATCGCCACCGGCAGCGATGCGTCGATGCGGCGGCGCTCGGTGGTCGACGCCAGCGCGAGTTGCGCGAGACGCGCGCGCAGAGCGTCCGCATCCGCTGCGCGCGCGTACGCGCCGTGCCCGCTCGCCGCCATCGCGCGCAGCGCCTCTTCGTCGATATCCGCTTCCTGCGTCGTGCCCGGGAT
>JBHEMQ010000067.1:0-316 GCA_046262475.1 Candidatus Velthaea sp. | reverse complement strand
TCAAGAGGCCGCTGCCGCTGGTTCCGATGCCGACGGTATAGATGGAAATGCCGGCGCGGCCGAGCGCCTGCGCGACCGCGAGCGGATCGCTGCCCGCGTTGTTGACGCCGTCGGTCATCAGGACGACCGCGCGGTGCCGCACGTGAGGTAGCGCGCGCGCCGCGAGGGCGAGCGCGTCGCCGATCGCGGTTCCGCCGTTCGGTGCCGGAACGCGATCCAGCGCTTCGCGCGCGGCGTCTTTGTCGTCGTTGGCCGGCGCGATCACCGCGGCGTTGGAGGAAAACGCGACGAGGGCGACGCGCGTTCCGCCCGGGAC
>JBHEMQ010000066.1:11067-17507 GCA_046262475.1 Candidatus Velthaea sp. | reverse complement strand
TCGCAGGTCAGCTGCTGGCCTCACTCGTCATCGACCAATTCGGGCTCTTCGGAATCCCTCAATTGCCCGCGAACCCAGCCCGCTTCGCGGGCGTTGCCTTCCTCATAGCGGCGGTCGTGCTCATTCGACGATGAAAAAGACCGTTGTGTTGGCGGCTGCGGCGGCCGTCGTCATCGCCGTCGGCTATGCATGGCGAACTGTGGGCGCAGGCGGACCCGCGTTGCCTTTGCGCAGCATCGGCGATTACCCATTGAGTGGAAACGCGACTCGGTTCGATTACGCAAGCCTAGATGCGCATGGCATTCTGTGGCTGGCGCATATGGGTGACGGGGCCGTCGTGGCGTTCGACGTGAACGCCGCCCGCGTCGTGCGAACGCTGCCGATTTCGGCGTCAGCAAGCGTACGCGGTATCTTGGCGGCGCGCGGGAACGTGTACGCGGCCGCACAAGGGCTCGGCGCGATCGTCGTTTTCGATGGTTCGACGGGCAAACGGCTCGCCGTGGTTGCGGCCGGTGACGTCGACGGGTTGGCGTACGATCCGATTACCGGCCGCATCTTCGTTTCGGACGAGAGCGGCGGCCGTGATACGGTCATCGACGGACGCACCAACCGCGTCGTCGCAGCCATCAAACTGGATGGCGAAGCGGGCAACACGCAGTACGATTCCATATCGAAACACGTGTTCGTCGCCGTGCAGACGCGCGACGAGCTTGCCGAGATCGATCCGGCCGCACTGAAAGTCATCCGGCGCTATCCGTTGACCGGTTGCCGGTTTGCGCACAGCGTCGTTATCGATACCGCGGCGCGCGCAGCGTATGTCGGATGTCAGCACAACTTTCGCCTCGTGCGGCTCGATTTACATTCGGCGCATGTCACGGGCTCGGGCGCTGCGGGGGTGGGAATCGACGTCCTCGCGCTCGATGCGGCGCATCACCGGCTCTACGTTGCATCGGAGTCGGGAGTCGTAAGCCTGTACGATGTCGGCGACGGTGCGCTGCGGCGTATCGCGCAGGGTTTTCTCGCGCTGCACGCGCACGTCGTCGCGGTCGATCCGACCACCCACCGCGTGTATTTTCCGCTGGAGAACGCCGGCGGTGCACCGGTCCTGCGGGTGATGGAGCCCCGCTAAGTCCGGCCCCGCCGATTGCTCGCGATCGTCTCTACGAAGCTCGCCGGTTTCGGCGGCACGAAACGGCCGATCGTTTCCGCAAAAACCTCGCGATTCGCTTCGCCGAGCGCCGCGTTGTAGCGCCGCTCGAAGCCGATCGATGACGACGGTTTTCCGCTCATCGCGCGGCCGCAGGGGCTTCCGGAAATGTGCGCGGGATACACCTCGACGTAGTCGGGGAGCGTTAGCAATTTTTCGTGCAATGACGTAAAAAGACTATTCGCCGCTTCGGGCCCACCGAAATCCGGCCGGCCGATGTCACCGACGAACAAGGTGTCTCCCGTCAGCACGAACCACGGCTCGTCCGCGCGCGTACCATCGCTGACCAGGAACGATGTGCTTTCGGGCGTGTGACCGGGTGTGTGCAGTGCGCGGATCACGACGTTTCCTAGTGAAACCTCGGTGCCGTCGTCGAGCGCGGTGAATGGGAATTCGAGGTCGGCGCTGCGGTGATAGTAGATCGTCGCACCGGTAGCGGCGGCGAGTTCCCGCTCCCCCGAGCGGTGGTCGGCATGAACGTGCGTGTTGAAAATCGCCTCGATGCGCATTCCGCGTTCGCGCGCTATTTCAATGTACTGAGCGACCTCGAACTGAGGATCGACGACCGCGCCGCGGCCTTGGCCGCCTCAACCGAAGACGTACGACGCGCAACCCGTTTCGGAACGAAGTATCTGACGAAAAATCATATGGATGCCCCTTGGGAGGAAAGCGTTCGGCGAACAATCAGCGTTTCGCGCATGCGAATGGCGACAACCGCGCCGGAGCCCAGGGTGAGCGCGGCTACGACGGCAATTGCGGCGTTTTGTCCGAACGCATGCGCGACAATGCCGGCCAGCAGCGCGCCGAACGCGTAGCCGGAATCGCGCCACAGCCGGTACACGCCGACGGATGACGCGCGCACCAGCGGGTCGACCACGTCGCCGATGGCCGCCAGCAGTGTCGGGTACACCATTGCCGTGCCGACGCCGAGCAGCACCGCCGCGAGGAACCACAGCACGAAGCTGACGGGGGTGAGAAATAACGCGATGGCGATTGCCTGCAGCCACATGCCGCCGGCAATCATCCACTTCCGTCCGACATGGTCCGAGAGCGCCCCGGTCACCAATTGGCAGAGTCCCCACACGATCGGGTACGTCGCGGCAAGAATCGCTATCCGTTCCAGCGGAAGTCCGGCGGCCGCGAAGTGCAGCGGCAGCAGACCCCATGCGAGGCCGTCGTTGAGATTGTTGACGAGACCCGCCTGACTGATCGACGACAGCGTACGATCTCTCCATGAGACGCGGGCAAAAAGAGCGCGGAACGACGACTCGGGCGCACCAGCGGGCCGCACCGCGCCGCCCGCGGCTTCGAAGCGTGCGTGGCCGTGCGTTTCGCGCACGAAGAACGCCGATAGGAGCAGCGCCCCACACACCGCGACGATCCCCAGTGCGAACGGCCATGGACGTAAGCCGTGCGCCGCTGCGATCGCACCGGAAACATACGCCGCCACGCCGACGGCCAAATAGCCCGCGAATTCATTTAAACCCATCGCGAGCCCGCGTTGCTTGGGGCCGACGAGGTCGATCTTCATGACGACCGTCATGGACCAGCACAAGCCTTGGTTGATGCCGAGCAGCACGTTGGCAAAGACGATCCAGCCCCACGCCGGGGCGTACATCAGCAAAAAAGGAACCGGTATCGCGAACAGCCAGCCCGCAACCAGCAGCGGTTTACGGCCGATGCGGTCGGCCATACGGCCCGCGTATAGATTGGCAAAGGCTTTCGTAAAGCCGAACGTGATGATGAACGAGAGCACCGCCGTTTCGGACGCAAGCCCGAACACGCGTTGGCCGACCAGGGGTAACACGTCGCGCTCGATGCCGACCATCGAGCCGACGAAGGCGTTGACGGCGACGAGCAGCCAAAACTGCGTTGCATTCGCCGCTAGGCCGAGCCGAACGGGCACCCCAATGTTAGCCGGCACGTTGCACGTCGCCGCCGGCGGCAATCCACTCCGCCGGCCCGAGCGACAGCCGAGCAGCGTCAAGTCCGAGCTCGCGCAGCAACGCAACGGCGTCGTCCGCAAAAACGCAATACGGCCCGCGGCAGTACACGATGTAGCGCTTCGAGCGCGGCAAGGTCACCTTGCCTGCACGCAGCGCCTCCAGCGGAGCACTAATCGCGCCGGGAAGATGCGCCGCTTCGTATTCCTCACGCGGCCGAGCGTCGAGCAAGGCCGTTCGCACGTCGGAAAGTGCCTCACGCGCGGCGGCGAAGGTTGATATTCCCGCGTCGCGCGTACCGAAATACGATCGCTCGGCGTCGACGATCGAGCCGTCGGCCGACTCAGCGACGGCACGAAGCTCGACGAGCAGGCGATAGACGGCCGAACCGGCGGCGCGGTAGTGCGCGAAGGTGCCGCGCCGTTCGACCGTAACCAGACCGCACCGCGCGAGCACCTGCAAGTGTTGCGAGGCGTTCGCGACGGTGATACCGGCTTCGGCGGAGACGTCTTGCACCGTACGCGGCCGTTGAGACAGCAGATCCAGAAGTTCGAGGCGATGGCGGTTAGCGAGCGCGGCCGGGATGCGCGCGACGGCCGCGTACACGCTGTCCTTGAAATGACGCTTCGCGCGTGTGGAACCCCGGGTCGTCATATTCAAGGGGTTTCGCGAATACGAATCTTTACCTTGCGTCGCACCGGCACGGCGCCCGCGCCGCCTTACGGCTAACAGCCGACCTAATCAGTAAACTGCTTGGCAGCTTGACCTTGACCTCAGGGTCAGGGTTTATCATGTGGTGGATGGCTGTACGCTCCCTCGCGCTTCCGCTCCGCGCGCCTCTCGATGGAAACGCTTCAGGAATCGTCGCCGCGCTCGAGTCGATTCCCGGAGTGAGTGATCTGGCGCTTGGCGATGATCGGCTCTTCCTAAAATATGACGCCGCGCTTTCGGATGCGGAACGCATAATCGCGATCGTGCGCGATTGCCATCGAACGGGCGTTGCTTCGGCTCTCGGGCGTCGTGTCAGCCGAGCTGACGTTCGCAACCGAAAAGGTCGGGGTCATCTATGATCCGCGTAGCGCAAGCGCGGCCCGTTTACGTAAGGCAATCGAATCGGTCGGTTTCGGCACCCTCAGCGAGGACGACGCCGCCGCTCGAGAATCAGCGCAAGTACGCGATGTCAGACTGCAGCGGCGTCGACTTGCGATCGCGGGTGTGCTTGGCGGACCGATCCTGATCCACATGGTGCTCTCGTGGTTTCATCTGGTACCGTCAAATCGTCTGCTGCTGTTTGCCTTTGCGACACCGCTCCAGCTCGCCATCGGCTGGCATTATTATCGAGCCTCATGGCAGGCGTTGCGCTACGCGCACGTTGCAACGAGTGATGTCCTCGTTGCTCTCGGCTCCACCGCGGCGTATGGATACTCGGTCGCAACGACGTTTTGGATAGACGGACCGGTGTACTACGATACGCAGGCCATGGTCCTCGTCTTCGTGATGATCGGAAAGTACTTGAAGGTTTCCGCGACCTCGAAATCAACGGAAGCCGTTCGCGCACTGGTCGGCCTGCAAGCACGCACCGCAAACATCGTCATTCCGGAGATCGGGCGGCTACGCGAGGTCCCGATTGATGACGTAAAAGTCGGCGATATCATCGCTGTTCGACAGGGCGAACGCTCACCGCTCGATGGCATCGTACACGAAGGCGAAGCGTCGTTTGATGAAGCCATGCTGACCGGCGAGAGCATGCCAAGAGAAAAGCGACCGGGCGACTCAGTCATCGCTGGGTCGGTAAACGTACTCGGTGCGATTCGCATACGCGTTGAACGTGTCGGTGCGGAAACGACGCTCGCTCAGATCATTCGGCTTGTGGAAAGTGCTCAAGGCGGAAAAATCGCCGTTATGGATTTGGCGGACCGCATCTCGTATGTGTTCGTACCCACGGTTCTCGTCATTGCGGCGGGTACCTTGCTCGGATGGCTTGTGCACGGAGCACCGGCGTCACTGGCACTCTCGCATGCCGTTGCAGCGCTCGTCATCGCGTGTCCGTGCGCACTGAGCCTTGCCCCGGGAACCGCGGTTGCCGTCGCTACCGGCGAAGCTGCGAAGCGTGGCGTCCTCATCAAGGGCGGCCGTATTCTTGAACATGCGCATCGGCTCGATGTGGTGCTGCTTGATAAGACCGGCACGCTGACCCGCGGCCGGCCGACGTTGGCATCGATAGTCACCGCGCCGCGTGTTGAATCGGCGTACGCCCATCGTCTTGCAGCCGCCCTCGAAGAGCACAGTGTCCATCCCCTTGCTTCAGCAATCGTTGCCGACGCGCCGGAGGAACGCGCGCAAGCCGAAGGCATCGAAATCGCAACTGGTGACGGCGTGCGGGGGCACGTCGAGGCGGGTCACGTGAGAGTCGGGCGGCTCTCGTGGATTCAAGCCGAGGGTGCCGACGTGTCCCGACTTACAGCCGCGGCCCGCACGATGCAAGCAGAAGGAATGACCGTTGTTGGGGTTTCTCTCGACAATCGTGCGCTCGCAGTTTTTGGGATTGTCGATGAAATCAAATCACATGCGGCGGAGGCCGTAAGGAAGTTAGTTGCTAGCGGACTGCGCGTGGCGATGGTGACGGGCGACAATGCCGGCACGGCACATCGTATTGCGGAGATGGCCGGGATCACGGAAGTTTACGCAGATATTCGTCCTGACGGCAAGGCGGAGATCGTGCGCGGCTTACAGCGGCAAGGGCTACGCGTCGCCGTTGTCGGCGACGGCATCAATGACGCGCCCGCGCTGCAGCAAGCTGATGTCGGCATCGCGATGGGTACAGGCAGCGACGTCGCAGCCGCAGCATCGGACATCACCTTGGTAGGAGATGATTTGAGATACATCGCGGCATCGATTGGCATATCGCGCTCGGCCTTCCGCATCATCGGGCAGAATTTCGCTTATGCCTTTGGTTTCAACGGTCTCGCGCTGCCGATCGCTGCGCTCGGTTTTTTGGATCCGGTTCTCGCAGCCTCGTCAATGGCTGTGTCCAGCGCGGCAGTGGTCGGCAACTCCTTGCGCTTGCGTGGACAAGCTCGCCGTCTTTTGGAGATTTCATGACGTTCGCCAAGATTTGCTTTATCGCTACGTTCCTGGCCCTTACAGGTTGCGCGACGAGTGTTACCGCCGGTACGAGCCATCAAGCCGTAACAGTTCCCGCAAGTGCCGTACGTACCGCGCATTTCCAACGCTTGGGAATGTTTTGAATTCAGTGCCGGCGTGCCGTGACGCATGCCATCTCCACCGTA
>JBHEMQ010000066.1:593-11057 GCA_046262475.1 Candidatus Velthaea sp. | reverse complement strand
CGGCATACGTCGGTCGCAACGATTAGAGATGCTATCGCAAAAACCGGTTTCCATCCGCATCCCGCGCCGTAATGTTTTCCGTTGAAGAGCTGACGGCTGCGACGTCCGCCGTTACACCCCTGGCGCTGGGAATATCGGCGTTCGCCGGGCTCGCCGCTGCATTCGGTCCCTCGACGTACCCGCTCTTTCCCGCAGTTCTGGGATATGAAGTTGCACAAGCGGACGACCGGCGACCAGCGCTTCTTCGAGCGGTATTGATCATCGTTGGGATGATTGTCGTAGACGGCGTTCTTGGCGGTATCGCCGGCGCAATTGGTCTCGCGGTGGCACGCTGGCTCGCCGCTAACCTAGCGGCCTCGTACCTCATCGTTGCAATCGTGATGGCCGTCGTCGGACTGCGCTTCTTGCGCGCCCTGCGGTTCCGCGTTCCGTCAGCAGTTGTCAAGGAGGCGCGTCCACAAGCTCGTTGGTTCGAGTCACTTGGAATCGGCATGGCATTTGGCGTTGCGGCATGTCCGGCTTGCACGCCGCTGTTACTCGCTGTTCTGCTCGGCGCGATCGCGACCAAAAGCGTGTTCTTCGGCGCACTGGTAATGGGTGTCTTTGCCGTGGGCCGAGGAGTTCCGATTCTCGCCTTAGCACTGTCCGCGAATGCTTTTCGACGCTTGCGGCTCGGCGTGAGATTTTCGCGCTGGTTCGATCGCGCTGGCGGTCTGCTGATGCTTGCTTCTTCAGCCTACTTCCTCGCGCAAGCGTGGTCCGTCTGGTCGGGTACAATGGAAATGAGCGGCACCGGTTCGATGAAAGGCATGTAAGCGAAATGATCGAGGAGACCGAACTCAACGTCAAGGGAATGAGCTGCGACGGTTGCGCCAAAGGTATCATTGCGGCGCTGCGTTTCGTGCCCGGCGTTAAAGATGTGGAAGCGCGGTACGTCGATGGCAAAGTGTTGATAAAGTATGACGCGAGGCAAGTACAGGCGGCGACACTGCGTTCCGAGATTGAAGCGCTCGAGTATGAAGTGGTGGAGTAGTGCGCATCGGTGAACTCGCCGCTCAGGCGGGCGTGACGCAAAAAGCGGTGCGCTACTATGAATCCCGCGGCGTGTTGCGTTCTCAACGTATTGGATCCGGTTATCGCGAGTTTGATGAACGCGCGTTGGAGGTCGTTCGCACCATCCGGGCGGGGAAGCGCATGGGACTGCACCTAGAAGACCTCCGCGAAGTTCTCGAGCATGTCAGCGCAGGACTTGCACCATGTTCCGGTCTGCGCAAGCTCATCGCGCGACAGCGCGTCGAAGTTGGTCAGCGCATCGAGGAACTGAAGGCCTTTGATGCGTACCTGCAACGGCTTGACAGCGCCGCGGACAGCGTCGAATCAGGGGTCTGTCCGATTATTCGTCGCAGCGAGGCCGCACCTTAATTTGTGGTATCGGTCGCTCTGGCGCACCGTCGTCGGTTGATACGCTGGCCGCTTGCGAGCGGTTACGACACCTCCGCCAACGATCCGCAACGCAGGCTGCGCGGCTGCGGGCGAAACCGCAAACGCGGCATTGACTGCGGCCGCCAGGCGAATTGCCGACGCCGGCCCATGCTGGCCGGCGTCACGCAGCCGAGAGGTTTCTATGATGGAACAAACAGCATCATACGCTCCTTGCCTACGGTGTCAGACGTCGAGCGTGGCTTAGATAGGTGCTAATCACAATAGCATGTTATGCTAGGCGGTGCTATCGTTCTTAGCGGTTGACGTCCGAGCCGCCGACATGTTAGGGTGGCTAGCACATGCAGAGCCGTGTCTTTCGTCTGGATCGGGCCGGCACGCCCAGCGCCCTCGGGCCGCTGGAAAGCCGCCTCATGGAGATCGTCTGGTCACTGGGCGGCTGGTTTACCGTGAGCGACGTTGTTGCGCAACTGAAATATAAGCGCGGCGAGAAGCCACTCGCTTACACCACGGTGAAGACGGTGCTCACCAACTTAGTTGAGAAGCGCCATCTCAAGAAGCGCTCGGCGGGCAGGGCGAATGAATTCAAGGCAGTTCTGACGCGCGATGCGTTCCAGCGTGCGTTCATCGACGACGTCATCGGGCCGCTTTTGCGCAACCAACGTAATCCGCTGCTGGCACACATCGTAGACGAACTAGCGTCCGACGACGACACCTATGCCGAATTCGAAAGGCTCCTCGCCATCAAGCGAGCGGAACGCGCTGATGACTGAGCTTTGGGGGTTCTTCGTCGCTTGCTGGAACTCGGGAACGTTGCTACGCGCGGTGTGCGCTCTGGTAATCATACCGACGGCCGCTTGGGTTGCCATCCGTTTGCTCGTTCCGATGCTTGCCCGGACCTCGCACGACCCGGGCTGGCAGGCACCTCTTTGCGCCGCCGCCGCCGCGATACCCGGACTGTTGCTCGTGCTGCTCGGCATTGCCGCAATCGTTTCCGGTGCGGACGCCGCGTGCCGCGCGATGCTGGCAGGGCAGGTGCTTTTCGGCGCAATCGTCATCGTGACGACGCTCGCCTTCGTGCGCGCGGCTGTTCTCGCAATTCGCAGGTATCGCGAGGCTGAGCAACTCGTGAAAGCCTCCGTACCGGCGACCGGCGAATTGGCATGCATCGCCGCGCGAACCGGCATTCCCGCACGAGTGATCGCGGGCGACCAGCCGTTTTGCGTGCTGGCGCGCATGTGGAACCCGGTGGCGATCATTTCTGCGGGCGGCGTTACTCGGCTGAACGATCGCGAATTGGAGGCCGCCATGCATCACGAGCGCGGGCACGCGCGCCGCGGCGACCAGCTGATTTCTGCAGCGCTCTCCTTTTTAGTGGATCTCTTGCCGCTTCCCGCGATGGATTTAGTTAGCATGTACCGGCGTGCGCGCGAACTGGCCGCTGATCGGCATGCGCTGGAGACGGTCGAGGCACCGGATCTCGCCGGCGCGCTTCTTTCATTCGTGCACTCCGGGCGCGGGCTGCGTGGCGTGGCAGCCTTGAGCGGTGACAGCACGGTGCGCATACGCCTTGACATGCTGCTTCGCGACTCCGCTCCGCCGCCCGCCTCGCCGTTCCAGCGCGTCCTGCTCACGGTCGCGCTCGCCGTAGTTTTCGCAGCCGGACTCGCGCCGGCGCGTGCCACCCTGCTGAATCCGAGCCCATGCGATATGCCGGTGATACGCCCGCACGCCACAGCGCCGCGGTAGCAATGCGATCCTTGCGCTGCCTGTCATCCCCTTGAAAGTTATCGTGTTACAGAAGTTTGCGGCTGCAGCGATCGGCGCACTGATCGTGGTCGTGCCTGGGGCGGCTTTCTCCGCGCCCGCGGTGGTTGCGATCGGCCAAGCACAAGCGACCCTGCAAGTTGCTCCCGATCCGCCACAGGTCGGCAAGAACCACTTCGTCGTTATGCTCTCTGGAGCGCCGAGCGACCAGATCGCGAAGACGTCGGTGACTTTCGGAACCGTCATGCCGTCGATGTCGATGGGCGGACCGAGCGGTGCTGCGAAGACCACCGCCGCAGGCCGTTATGAGTTCGACGCGACCCTTGGTATGGCCGCGTCCTGGGATATCACGATCAAACTGAACGGCGCGCTGACCGGGACCGCAGCCTATCACTTCAGCGTCGGCACGTCGCGGAGCAGCGCCGGTTCCGGCACGCCGGCACCGGCGCCGAATTCGGGCGCTATGGCGGCCATGGCGCCGGCCGCGAACGCCGATGCCTGGCGCACCGCCACGTTTGCGCTCGTGATTATTCTGCTGGGTGGCATGGCCGCGGTCATCTTCGCGCGACGCGAGCGGCGCCCCGTGGCGATCGTCGTCACGGCGGGCGCCGCTGTTCTCACACTGGCGCTTGCGGTGATACAAGCGCGCTACGCTGCTCCGGCGATGGACATGGCCGCCATGTCGGTCGTGCAAGGCGACGCGCCGGTCCCGGTGACGTTAGCGACGGTGCGCGGCGCACGCGACAGCTCGTCTGTTTTTGCGCCGGGAACGGTTTCGCCGTACCTCACCCAAGACATCGTCACGCGAGCGGCGGGAATATTGCGCGACTTCAACTCGTACGCCGGCGAGCGGCTGCGCGCCGGTCAGGTCATTGCGACGCTCGAGGCGCCGGATCTGCGGAGCCAAGCCGCGGCTGCGGTCGCCGACGCCGCGGCGCAAGCGAGCACCGCGCGCGCAGCAGAGATCGAAGCACAGCACCATGCTCCCAACGGCGTCGTCATCGCGAATGCTCAGACGTCGGCGATGCAGCAAGACCTTGCCGCGGCTCGATCCGACCAAGCCGCAAAACGCGAGCAAGTGCGCTACTGGCAAAATGAGCTTCGCCGGGAAAGCTCGCTCCTGCGCGAGGGCGCCGTGTCACAACAAGAATACCAGGACGAGCTCGCAAAGGGCGCAGCCGCGCAAGCGGACTACGACGCATCGACAAAGCGCATTGGTTCGCTTCAGCAGCAGGTGCTGGCATCGCGGACCAAAGCCATGGACGCCGTCGCCAGCGTGAGGCAGATGCAGGAGCAGGCGTCGGCCGCGCGCGATGCGGCAGCGCGCGCGCGCGCGAACGCGCTCACGCAAACAACGGTGACCGGTTACCTCAGCGTCACGGTCCCGAGCGACGGCACGGTCATCAAACGGCTCGTCGATCCCGGGGTGTACGTGGCCGCCGGCACGCCGATCGCGCGGATCGCCGTCATCGACCGTTTGCGCGTGCAGGCCAATGTGGCGCAGAACGACTTGGCGGGCATCACCGCAGGAACGCCCATCGATGCGACGCTTCCGGACGGCAGCGTCGTGCACGGCCGCGTCAGCGCGGTGTCGCCGGTTGCCGATCCCAGCACGCACACAGCGCCGGTCGAGGCGATCGTGCGCAACACGCGTACCGGTATCGTGCCGGGCGGTTTCGTGCGCGTCACCCTGCACGCACGCGCGCGACGGTCGGGGACGTCCGGCGGCGTGCTCGTGCCGTCTGCTGCGGTCGTCGGTTCCGGTGGCACGGCCGCGGTCTGGATGAGCGTGAACAACGTCGCGCAACGCGTGCCCGTGCGCGTGATCGCCGATAACGGCACGTTCGCAACGGTAGCCGGCGCGTTGCCGCCTGGCTCGCGCGTTGTGGTCGAGGGCGCAGCGACGCTGCAAGATGGCCAGCGCCTCGCGGGACAATCGTAATGAGCGGCAACGGGCACTCCGACGGCGCGCCGGGTTTCGCGCACACCGCGGATGGCTCGCAAGAGAGCGCGCGCCGCAGTATTCCCGCCTGGTCATTGAAGAATCCGCACGCGGTTTTCGCCCTTTACCTCGGCCTCGTGATCGCGGCGATCGCCGCGGCGCTGCTGTTCTTGCCGACGCGCATGATGCCGTACGTGCCGAGCCCGCTCATCTCGGTCGTCACGATGACGCCGGGATACTCGCCGCAAGAGGTCGAGACGTACTTCTCCAAGCCGATCGAAGAGCGGATGACCGACCTCAAGGGAGTGCGCTTCATCCGGTCGATCTCGCAGCAAGGTCTGTCCACGGTGACACTGCAGTTTCCGTATGGAGCAGACATGCAGCGCGCACTCGTCGACGTGCAGCAGCTCGTCAAGCAGGCCGAGGGCGATCTTCCCTACGATCGCGCGAACCTCAAGCCGTCCTACGTCGTGCCGGTGGATCCGCTCAACACGCCGGTGCTGCAGCTTGCGGTCAGCGCGCGCGGCTGGGATCCGGTCCGGCTTCGCGAATTCGTCTCCAATGACGTGGTGAAGGCGCTCAAAGGCGTCGACGGCGTTCAGTCGGTGCTGCCTTTCGGTGGACTGCAGCGTCAGCTCCAAGTCACTGCGGACCGCGGCGCTCTTGCCTCGTATGGCCTCTCGCTGCTCGACGTCAGAGACACGCTCGACAAGCAAAACGTCAGCCGCTCGGGCGGAACGATCACGGGTGGCGCGCGCGAGGTGATCGTTCGCAACGACCAGCGGGTCCGCTCGGCGAGCGACGTGCTCGATTTTCCTCTTATGACCACGGCGGGCCGCACGGTGTATGTGCGCGATGTCGCGACCGCCAGCGACGGCGCAGCCGAGGTGCGTTCGGCCTACCGGTTCAACGGCAAGGACGCGGTCGAGGTCTCGATCATCGAGAACCCGGAAGCGAGCTCACCGCAGGTCATCGCCGGGGTGAACGAGCGGCTCAAACAAATCGAGGCCGCGAATCCCGGCTTGACGTTCATCCCGGCATACGATAATTCGCGGTTCGTCGGCGCGCTTACCGCGAACATGGTGGAAGAACTGATCATCAGCGTCGTGCTGGCCGGCTTCGTGCTGCTGATCTTTCTCGAAGACGTCAGCGCAACGGCCATCGTGATGACGTCGATTCCAACGTGCCTCGGCCTGGCGGTGTTGCTTTTCATCCCGATGCACTTTTCGATCAATAGCTCGACCCTGATCGGATTGCTGCTCGCGATCGGCCGGCTCGTCGACGACTCCATCGTCGTCATTCATTCCGTCCATCACGAGCTCGACCGCGGCAAGCCGCCCAAGCGCGCGGCGATCGAAGGCACGATGGCGGTCTTCCTGCCAATTGCCGCCGCGACCGGCGTTATGATATTGGCGCTCTTCCCGCTGTTGATCAGCGGCGGCATCACGCAGATCATGTTCGTGGGCCTCGTGTGGCCGATCATCTTTGCACTCATTGCTTCACTGCTCGTATCGCTGACCCTCACGCCGTTGCTGGCGGCCTACCTGTTCCACGGCGTCGACGCGAAGGTGCCGACGTGGCGACAGAAGGTCGACGCGGGTGCGCACCGGCTGCTGACGCCGACGCGCCGCGGCTTGCAAAAGCTTGAGGATTCCTACCGCGGCGGACTGCGCTGGAGTCTGCGCAACAGCGGTGCGGTGGTCGCCGTGGGCGCGGTGCTGACGTTCGCAGCAGTCCAGATCTTCCCGTTGATCGGCAGCGAGATGATGCCGCTCGCCGACACGGGACAAGCGTCGGCGTACATCGAGTCGGTGCCAGGTACGTCGTTCGCCGCGACGTCCACGAAGGCCAAGGCATTCGAGAACATTCTGCTGGCGCAGGCGGAGGTTCAGCGCGTGTCGGGAGAAATCGGTGAGCAGGCGGCCTCGGGGTACTTCACCGGTCAAGCCATGAACGGCGTCAACTCCGCGTCGTATCTGATCACGTTCTCGCCGAAGGAAGAGCGGCGCCGCACGATCTGGCAAATCATGGACGCGGTGCAGCGTGAGGCCACCGCGACGATTCCCGGCTTGCGCCGCGTGGCGCTGAAGGAGATGGGCGCCGACGTCATGGCGAGCAACGCGGCGCCGGTCGAACTTTTGGTGACCGGTCCCGACCAGCGGATCGTCGAACAATTGACTGCCCAGGTTGCGGACGTCGCAAAGCGCATTCCGGGAATGGTCCAAGTCTCGACGTCCTCTGCGCTAATGCAGCCGGAGCAGCGGATCAGCGTGGACCGAACGCGCGCATCGCAAATCGGCCTTACTCCGGACGAGGTCGAGCAGCAGGCGTACTACGCGACGCATGGCGGCCTCACCAGCGAGTACTTTAATCCGCAAGGCGTTCGGCACGATACGATCCTCGTGCGCTACGCACAGGCGGATCGCGCCACGACGGGCGACCTGGCCGCCGTTCAGATCATTGGGAAGAACGGCGCCACAGTGCCGCTCTCGTCGCTTGCTGAGATCGCGGCGGGCGTCGGTCCGACGCTGATCGAGCACGACGGACTACGGCCGGCGGCGTCGGTGCTCGGATACTACCGCAAGGGCGGTCCCGGCGAGATGACGCTCGACATGAACATCATCATGGGCGCTATGGCGCAGGTCCCGTTCCCGCACGGCTACAGCATCGAGATGCGGGGCGACATGACCGAAATGATGCAGAGCTTCGACCGCCTGCTCAATGCCATGAAGATCGCGATCGTGTTCGTACTTCTATTGCTCGTTGCACAGTTCAAGTCGTTCACGCATCCGCTCGTGATGGTGCTGGCTATACCGCTCGAACTGCTGGGCGTCTTCGGTGGCTTGCTGGTGGCCCATCAGAACTTCTCGACCGTCTCTATCCTCGGGATCGTGGTTGCAAACGGAATGGCGGTCAGCAACGCGATTCTGCTATTAGATTTGATCATTCAAAACCGCAAACAGGGACTTCGGCGAGAGGATGCGATCCTTGCGGCCGGCCCCGTTCGTTTACGGCCGATCCTCATGACGACGATCGTCAGTCTGGTCGTGCTGATCCCGGTTGCGTTCTTCCCCAAGACCGGCATCGATGCGTACTCCCCGCTGGCCACGGTGATCATCGGCGGCCTCACCATCTCGACGGTGCTTACTCTCTTCGTGGTGCCGGTGCTGTACACGGGCTTCGATGAGCTCGCGGTGCGTTGGCGGCGACGCGGCGGCGCGCCCGTGTCCGATGCTGCCCACGCGCCGACCGAGCCGGTTCATGCATAAGGCATGGCTCGCGGCGGCGTTCGCTGCGAGCATGTTTCCGTTCGCCGGCGCAGAGGCGGCGCAGCCGGCTGCGCCGATTCTCACGCTCGCCGCGGCCGTGCAGCGGGTGCAGCAGGTAGGTTTCGACGTGCGCATGGCGCGTGGCGAGGCGACAATCGCCGAGGCCGATGCGCGCGCGGCTCGCGTCGGCCTGCGTCCGCAGCTTGGTATCTCGGCGGTCGCGCTGAACGCGAACGAACCACAGCTAGGCATGCCGGTCGCACGCCAGGCCTATGGCGCGGCGAGTCTGACGGTTCCGCTTTTCGCGCCGGCCGCTCGCGCCGCGGCGAGCGCTGCCGCAGCAAATGCGGGCGCCGCCGCAACCACCGTGGAAGGGACCGCCAACGACGCCGTTCTTTCGGTCGTCCAAACGTATCGCCGCGCGCAGCTCGCCGATGCCGTGCTTGCGGCGCGCCAGGTCGCCGTGCGCGACCAACAAGACCACCTTCGCGTCACGGAACTGCGCGTAGCGGCGGGCAGGGTGCCGAGGTACACGTTGGCTCGCGATCGAGCCGGCGTTGCCGTCGCGGTGCAAGCCGCCGAGGACGCCGCCGCGGAACGCGATCAGGCGCGCAACGATTTGGCGACGCAGCTCGACATGGACGTCTCGCAGCCACCCGCGACGGAGCCTTTGACGATGGTGGCGTTCGATGAATCCGCGCAGCTGATGCTGACGCGCGCACTGCGCGAGCGGCCTTCGCTGCGCGCGGCGGAGCAGCGCGTGACCGCGGCGCGTGCGAGCGTGCTCTCCTCGCGAGACGCGTACCTTCCCACGACGCAAGTCACCGCTCAGACGTACAACGGTGCCGCAACTCCGGCGCTCGGCTCGGCCGGCTCGCAGGTACAAATTGCAGTAACGCTCCCGATCGTCGATGGCGGAAGCCGATCCGCCGCAGTGCTCCGCGCAAGCGGCGAACTGGATCGCGCGACCGCAGCGCGAGATCAACTTCGACGCGGCGTAGAGCGCGATGTCGCGAATGCGTTGCGCGAGCTTTCCGCGGCACGTGCCAACCTCGCGACAGCTGAGGCTGCTCAAGCTGATGCCGACGAGCAGCTCCGAGTGGCGCGGCTTCGTGAGTCCTCCGGCAAAGGCATCGAAGTCGAAGTCCTCGATGCGCTCTCCGTAGCAGCAAACTCGCGCGAAACCGTGCTTCGTTCACTGGCCCGCTACGATAACGCCGTAGCCGGAGTTCGCCACGCGGTCGGCGACCGCACTCCTTAACTCGTCCTCATTTGAAGGGAAATCATGATCAAGTCCACATCCATCGCATTCGCTATTGCAATTCTCGCTTCGCCTGTCGTTGCGTCGGCTGCCGACGCGATGAAGATGACGCCGCACGGCGGTCTGCGGGTCTCCGCTACGTTCAATCCCTCACCGGCACGGCAAGGATCCGAGGTCATCACGATCGCGGTGAAAGATGCTGCCGGCAAGCCCGTCAAGGGCGCGACGGTAAAGGTCGCATCGACCATGCCCACGATGTCGATGACTGGTCCGACCGTGTCGGCGCCCGAGTCGAAGACGGGGATTTACACTGCGAAGATCAATCTGAATTTCGCGACGACGTGGCGCTTCGACGTCACGGCGGCCGGCGGTCGAAAATCCGGAACGACCCAGCTGTCGGCCGACGTGAAGTAGCATCCGCCCGCGGCTCAGCGGCTGGGCGAAGCGGTTGTTAGAGGAAACTTTTTTGGGGCATACTGCTAATACACATAACAGATCGGCGATACGTGCCCGCGGTTCGAAAGGAACAAGATGAAATCGATGAACCTATCGATGGCGCTTACTGCCGGAACATGCATCGGCGCTGCCATGGTATTTCTTCTTATCGCCCGGTCCGTAAGCGGTTATTGGCCGCTGGCTTATCTTCATCGTGTGTCCGATCTCCATGATCGGCATGATGTTCATGATGCGCCATGACCGCAGCGGTGCGGGCGTTGCTCCCCGATAAGCGGCAGTCGGCCGCGATTCGTGCTACGGCTTGTGCATTTCGATCGCCGCATCTGCAA
>JBHEMQ010000066.1:0-373 GCA_046262475.1 Candidatus Velthaea sp. | reverse complement strand
TGCTCGCTGCGGCAGCTGCGATCACGTTTGGCACGTCGGCCGCGTTTGCGAAGCCATCACCCGCCCCGCATCATCCCGCGAATGCGGCCGCAACGTCGAACGACATGGTCGGCATGTGCGACGGGATGATGCGTGACATGATGGCCGATCCCGTGCTGCGCAAGCGCATGAACGATTTAATGCGCAAGCACATGTCGAGAATGATGCAAAATGGGATGATGAACGGGTCCGGCATGAGCGGCACGCACGGCGGCATGATGGACGGCTCGCAAGGCAGTATGATGGGTGGTTCGCATGGCGGTCAGATGAATAATTCGCAAAGCCCCATGCCGAGCATGACGCCTTCCGCCGCCCCCGCGGCTCGCCCCACTGG
>JBHEMQ010000065.1:0-17738 GCA_046262475.1 Candidatus Velthaea sp. | reverse complement strand
GCACGACGTTGCGCCGGCCCGGCCAGTCCGCGAGCGACGCGCACAGCTCCGCCAGGTCCTCCCCGGCGCGCGCGGCGTCGTAACCGCCGAGTGCCTCGATTTCCGCACGCAGCGTGGGGCCGCGCAGCGCCTGCACCAACGGCGCGATGCGCCCATCGCCGAGCGTTCGCGCGGGCAGCGCAAGTTCGTACGGCTCGAAGGCCAGCGAAATGAAGTCGCAATCCAGGGCGTTTGCCGCCGCGCGAATTCCGAGACCGCAGTCCGCTGACCCGTCCGCGATCAGCGCCGCGACCGCCAAATGCGTGAATTCAATACGGTCGTATCCGGTGATCGCGCCCGCCGTCATGCCCCCTCGCGCGAGCAGCGCGTCGAGCAGCATGCGCGTGCCGGCGTCGCGCTGCCGATTCACGAACCGCGCTCCGCGGGCGGCGACATCGGCGAGCGACCGCAGCCGTAACGGGTTACCGCGCGCCACGATCAAGCCTTGCTCGCGCTGCGCGAAATGCACGAGTGCGACGCGCTCGCCCGGGCCGTACCGCCGCAGCGCGGCGTCGTTGTACGTGCCGGTCGCCGCGTCGAGCACGTGCGTCCCGGCCAGGTGCGCGGCGCGTTCGCGAAGCGCGACGAGTCCGGCAATGCTTCCGACGTTGGCCGACACGAGCGATATGCCGCCGCCGGCGACCGCACCGGCGAGCAAATCAAGACCGACGTCGTGACTGCCGACGGCAAGGACGGTACTCTCGATAGCGGCGGCCGAGCGCAGCGCGCGCGCCGCAAGCCGCGTGCCCGCGGGCGCGCCTTCGGAAAAGCGGGAGACGGTCAGCAAACAATTCGCGCGCGACAGCGAGGTAATGACGCCTGCGCCGCGGCGCAGCGGCGTCGCCACGAGCCGGCCGTCGACACGGGCCGCGACGGCACGTACGAACTCGTCTTCACCGAGCGGCGAGAACAGCTTGCGCGTCAGTTCGACTTGGATCGTGCGCTCTTCCGGCGCATCAAGGTGTGCCAAGCGATGCACGAGCGGCCGTAGGAACAAATCCGCGCAGATGGCCGCGCTGACGGGATAGCCCGGAATGCCGAGCAGCGGCGTCCCGTCGTGCGCGGTCGCGAGCACGACGGGATGTCCGGGCCGGATCGCGACGCCGTGCACGTGGACCTCGCCGAGCGCCGCGAACACGCTGGCGGTGTAGTCTTCGCTTCCGGCGGAACTGCCGGCATTGACCACGACGACGTCGCAGGTGCGGAGCGCTCTTTCGACGGCCGCGCGCAACTCGTCCCGGTCGTCGCGGACGCGCGGATACGGGACGGGAACACCGCCGTATCGCCGCACGCTCGCGGCTAACAAAATGCCGTTCGAATCGACGATGGCGCCGCGCGGTGGCCGTTCCGTCGCGGGGTCGACGAGCTCATCGCCCGTCGTGATCACGGCGACGCGCGGTTCGCGCACGACCGTAACGTGTGTTACGCCCGCACTCGCGATCGCGGCCAGATCGGCCGGTTCCAAGCGCCGCCTCCGCGCGGCGACCGCCTCCGTGGCGACCACGTCTTCACCGATGGCACGCACGTGCTCGAACGGCGAGGCGGCCGAGCGGATTGCGACGCGCCGGTTCGGGCGCATCTCGACGTGTTCGACCATGATGACTGCGTCGGTCCCGGGCGGGAGCGGATCGCCCGTATCGACGAGAAACGCGTCCGTCCCGATGACAAGTTCCAGCGGCGCGGTCTCACGCGCCGGCGCCGTACGCGCGGCGCTGACGGCGATGCCGTCCATCGCACAGGCGTGATAGTGCGGCGACGACAGCCGCGCGAACACGGGCGCGGCGGTCACGCGATCCAGTGCCGCGGCCAAGTCGACGATTTCGGTCGCATCGTTGCGGACGCCCGCCGCTTCGAGCGCGCGTGTGAAGCGCGCGCGCGCGTCGTCGAGTGGAATATCGTGCAGAAACATCGCGCGGTCCAGCGTACCGTCCATTAAAATTGCACGATCCGCGCGCGTTCGCCGGCCGCGAGGCCGCTGCGGTCCGCCGGCACCACGATCGCGCCGCCGGCCCGGACGAGTGTAAAGATCAGGTTTGACGAGCCGAAGAGCGGCGTCGCGCGCAACACTTTGTCCGGGCCGCGCTCGAGCGTCGCGGGAATGTAGTCTTCACGCCCCGGGCGCGACGGCACGTTCGCGGTGAGTTCGGCGTCGCAGCCGCACGCGTCGTCACCGCCGTCGTCGTCGACCTGTTCGCCGCCGAGATACCGCACGAGCGGACGCACGATGCGCCACGCCAGCACGAGCGCGCTCGCGGGGTTGCCGGGCAACCCGATGACCGGCTTACCGTCGCACACGGCCAGAACGGTCGGCTTGCCCGGTTTGATCGCGATCCCGTGAACGAATACGCCCGGCGGACCCAGCCGATCGACGACGCGAGCGGTGAGGTCGCGCATAGATACCGACGATCCCGCCGACAACACGAGGGCGTCGGCCGCCGCGAGCGCAGCGCGCGCCGCAGCGAACAGCAGTTCCTCATCGTCCGGAACGATGCCGGCGTGATGCGCGCTGCCGCCGGCGCGCTCGATCGTCGCACCGATCGTCGTGGCGTTCACGTCGCGCACTTGCGCGAGCCGCGGACGTGCCTGCACCGGCACCACTTCGTCGCCGGTCGAAAGCACGGCGACGCACGGACGCGCGACGACATGTACGTCGGTGCAGCCGATCGCGGCGAGACCGCCGAGATCCGCCGCGCGCAAGCGAACTCCGGCCGCCACGGCGGGAGCGCCCGCGAGCACGTCTTCACCGATTACGAGGACGTTCTCGCCGACGGCCGCGCCGCGCAGAACTTCAACCTCCATGCCGTGCAGGTTTGTTTCTTCCACCATGAGCACCGCATCGGCACCTCGCGGCAGCATTGCACCGGTGTGAATGCGCATCGCCGACTGCGCGCCTTCCAGCGCCCCCGGCACCGTGCCCATCAGGGCTTCGCCGGCGAGCCGCAGGTACGCCGGCGCCGCGTCCGAGGCCCCGAACGTGTCGGCCGCGCGCACGGCATAGCCGTCCATCGTCGCGCGCGGGAACGCCGGCAACGTCTCGTCCGCGACGATTGCGTCAGCACACACGCGGCCGAGAGCAGCCTGTAGCGGAACGGTTTCCACGCGCTGCACCGGGGAACAACGACGCAGAAGGGCGGCGAACGCCTCGCTGGGCGGCACGACGGTAAATAGTTCTGGCACGCTTCTTCTCGTATGACCCGCCGGACGGAAAAGTGGTTCTACCGCCTTCGTAGGCGCGGCTCGCGGATGAGGCGAAGTCGAACACCTTTTCGGCGGTCGGGCAGACTCTCGGTCGGGCAGACTCTCGGAGGAACCACGCTATTCTTACACTGCCAAATCCCTCACAGCGGTTCGAGGACGAGTTGACCGCCCTGGGCCTTGGGGGCGTTGCGCACGTTCATCGGAACCTGAGCGTGGCCGAGTTGTACGAGCATGCCCTGCGCAACGGCGAAGGCCTCCTCGGCGCGCACGGCCAGCTGGTCGTCGAGACCGGAAAGCATACCGGCCGGTCGCCCAAAGACAAGTTCTTCGTGCGTGAGCCGGGCAGCGAACAATTCATCGATTGGGGCGAGACCAATCGCGCGACCGATGCGGCGCGATTCGACGCGCTGCTCGAGCGCGTCGGCGACTATCTCGAAGGCAAAGACCTCTTCTCGCTCGACTGCTACATCGGCGCCGACCCGCGGTACCGCCTCCCCGTTCGCATTCTCACCGAGTACGCATGGCACAACCTCTTCACGCGGCACATGTTCATCGACACGGCCGACGACGTGCCTGACTTCTCACCGCAATTCACCGTGCTCGACGCCGCCATGTTCGAGGCCGATCCGGCGCGCGACGGAACGAACTCCGGCACGTTCATCTTCGTCAATTTCGCGCGCAAGCTCGTGCTGATCGGCGGCACGCGATACGCCGGCGAAATCAAGAAGTCCGTCTTCACGCTGATGAACTACTTGATGCCCTTGCGCGACGTGCTTTCGATGCACTGCTCGGCGAACGTCGGTGCGGGAGGCGATACCGCCATCTTTTTCGGTCTTTCGGGAACCGGGAAGACGACGCTGTCGGCCGATCCGCACCGGCCGCTGATCGGCGACGACGAACATGGATGGTCCGCCGACGGAATTTTCAATTTCGAGGGCGGCTGCTACGCGAAGGTCATCAAACTTTCGCGCGAAGCTGAGCCCGAGATCTGGGACGCGTCGCACCGTTTTGGCACCGTCATCGAAAACGTCGTCATCGATCCGGCGACGCGCACGCTCGACCTCGACTCGCAAACGCTTACCGAAAACACGCGGTCGGCGTATCCGATCAGCTTCATTCCTAACGTGGTGCCCGGTTCGCAGGGCGGACATCCGCACACGATCGTGATGCTGACGGCCGACGCGTTCGGCGTCCTGCCGCCCATCTCGCGGTTGTCGAACGCGCAAGCGATGTATCACTTCCTCTCCGGTTACACGGCGAAAGTCGCCGGAACCGAAAAGGGCGTTGCAGGTACGGTCGCCACGTTCTCGACGTGCTTCGGCGCGCCGTTCATGGTGCACCATCCGACCGTGTACGCGAAACTTCTCGGCGAGCGCATCGCCGCGCACGATGTCACGTGCTGGCTCGTAAACACCGGCTGGACGGGCGGTCCGGCCGACGGAGCCGGGCGGCGCATGAAGATCGCGTACACGCGGGCGATGGTGAACGCCGCAATCGAAGGCCGCTTGCGCGACGTTCGGGTGCGGCGCGAACCATTCTTCGGCTTGCAAATTCCGGAGCAAGTTCCCGACGTGCCGAACGAGGTACTCGATCCGCGCGCAGCGTGGCCGCACAAAGCGGCCTACGACGCCCAAGCCAAAAAACTCGCCGGTCTTTTCGCGGAGAATTTCGAGCGCTTCGAGAACCAGGCTTCCGCCGATGTTCTCGCAGTCGCGATCAAGCCGTAGCGCTTGACGATCCTGGACCTCTTTGACGCGGCGTGCGCGGACGATGCGCGCGCGCCGGGCCTCAACGGCGTCTCGTACGCCGGTTTAGCGACCGGCGTCTTGCGCGTATGCGCCGGCCTGCACGACCGCGGCGTTTCGCCCGGCGACCGCGTCGCAATCTATTGCGAGAACCGGCTCGCCTTCGTCTATGCCTATCTCGCACTACTCCGGCTCGGGGCGATCGCCGTTCCTGCCAACGTACTGTACCGGCGCGCGGACCTCTCACACGTGCTCGAGGACGCCGGTGTCCGCCTCGCGGTCGCAAGCGAGGAAACGGCGCCCCACCTGCGCGCGCTTTCGCATCCGCCCGGCATGGTCGACGCGAGCGACATCGAGCGGTGGGCAGCCGACGAGACGGTCGATGGCGTGACGCCCGCCCAGCACCCCGCTGACGACGATCCGGCACTGCTGGTGTATACGAGCGGAACGACCGGCCGCAGCAAAGGTGCGATTCTCACGCATGCCAATCTCGCGACAATCGCCGCGCAACTCGTTACCGCTTGGCGCTGGACCGCGCGCGATACCTTGGCCATGGCGCTGCCGCTGTTTCACGTGCACGGACTCTGCGCGGGATTGAACGGGACGCTCGCGGCCGGCGGCCATCTCGTCCTGCACAAACGCTTCGACGCGGCAACCATACTCGAGGCGCTGCGCCGGCCGGACGTCACGATGTTCTTCGGCGTGCCGACGATGTACGTGCGCTTGTTGGAAGCGCTGGGCGACGGACAGCCGCCGCGCTTGCGGTTGTGCGTTTCCGGTTCCGCGGCACTCGCGCCCGACGTCCACGAACGCTTCGAGCAGCTGTTCGGCATGACGATCTTGGAACGCTACGGCGCCACCGAGTTCGGATTCGCTCTCGGCAACCGTTACGGCGGACCGCGCGTGCCCGGCAGCGTCGGTGTGCCGTTTCCCGGCGTGCGCGTGCGCATCGCTCAGCCCGGTTCCAGCGATGCGCTGCCCGCAGGCGAAATCGGCGAGCTGCTTGTCAGCGGTCCCAACGTGACGCCCGGCTATTGGCGCAATCCGGAAGCGACGGCGGCGGCGTTCGTCATCGACGCGGAGGGTGCGCGCTGGTACCGCACCGGCGATCTTTCGATCTTCGACCGCCAGAACGAGGTGTACCGTATCGTCGGACGCCTGAAGGAGCTCATCATCTCCGGCGGGTTCAACGTGTACCCGCTCGAAGTCGAATGCGAGATCGACCGCTTTCCGTGCGTGCGCGCGAGCGCCGTCGTCGGCATGCCCGATCCGGCGCGCGGTGAGATCCCAGTCGCCTTCATCGAAGCATCGGACGGCTTCGACGCCGACGCGCTGTTGAATTCGCTGCGCGAGCAGCTCGCGAGTTTCAAAGTGCCCAAGCGCGTGACCGTGATCGATTCGCTGCCGCGCAACGCTCTAGGCAAGGTGGAAAAGCACAAGCTGTTGCGCGACGCGACCGTCGCCGCCAAATAGCACTCCGAAGTCCGACCCGGCGAACCGCTTCCCCTACCGTCACAGCAGCATCGCGCCGCACGCGGAAGCCCCGATTCGGCTTGCCGAGCACGCAAGGCGAGAGCCGCGCCGCTGAAGTTCCTCCGCTCTCCGGTCGAAGCATGATGGGTGCGAGGAAACCCGCCCGCGCGCGCGAAGCGCGTCGCAAACGTGAGACCATCACCATCCCCGCGGCGCGCCTTACGCTTCGCCGGAATTTTTTTTGCGGCCGTCTGTATAACGCTCGCGCCTTCGGCATGGGTCTCCGCTGCGGGTTCCCCGGCACTCATCTCGAAGGCGGCGCCGCTCCGCGTCATGGCGCTCGGCGATTCCATCACCGCCGGCGTCGGCGCGGCCGGCATCAAACTCGCGGACGGCGGCTATCGCGGCACGCTGGCCAAGCTGCTGCAAGATAGCGGCTATCACGTGAAGTTCGTCGGGTCGCGCAGCGATTTCTCAAGCGCGATCCCCGAACGCGCGCACGAGGGCTGGCCGGGCTACGTCGTCCGCTCGTTTCCGTCGGATCCAGGTCCTGGGGAATTGCTCGGTGCTCTGACGCGCAGCGCGATCCGCGACGCCGATCCCGACATCATCCTGCTGATGGCCGGCACCAACGATCTGCTGCGCTTGCAGAAACACGCTGACGGATACACGCTGCCCGCGATCGTGCACTCGATGGACTTGCTGGTCGACCAAATCTTCACGCAAAAGCCGGACGTGCGGGTCATCGTCGCCCCCGTCGTCGCGAGCACGCGCATCGACCGCTGCACGATTGCGCGATTCGCCGGCGAAGGCGCATGCGGGCAGCCCGGCGCGGAAACGCTGAAAACGCTGGTTGCGGCCTATGCCAAGCGCGGCTTCCGCATCTCGCTCGCGAGCGCGATGGAATCCGCCGTACCTGCCGACGCCTCGCACTTCCCGGACGGCATCCATCCGGCAGGCGCCGACGGATACGGCCTAGTTGCCAAGATTTGGCTCGACGCAATCGAAGCGGTAACCGAAGCCTCGCCCGAGATGCCGTCGACCAACCACTAACACGCGATAGGCCTGCCGCGGATGGGGAAACCAACCTGCGTGTCGACCTCAGCGGCAGAGCGTCTCGATGTTCTAGACGGGTTACGCGGGCTCGCGATTCTGTTGGTGGTGTGGTACCACGCCTGGCTGGTCACCGGGCAGACGATTCCGGGCGTCAATTTCATCGCGGAAGCCGGGTTTTTGGGCGTCGACCTGTTCTTCTTCCTCAGCGGCTTCTGCCTGTTCTATCCGTTTGCGCGCGCACTGCTCGCACGCAAACCGCCGCCCACGACCGGGCGCTTCTTTTACCGGCGTGCCGCGAAAATCGTGCCGTCGTACCTGCTCGCGCTCATCATTTTCGCCTTCGTGTATCGCGCGCAGTTCGCATCGGCCGGCGACGCGTTCGTGCAGCTTGCGAGCCACCTGACGTTCCTGCACACGTTGAATCCGGCGACCTTCGGCGGAATCAGCGGACCCTTCTGGACGATCGCGGTCGAAGTGCAGTTCTATTTGCTCTTTCCGTTCATTGTCAGGTTCTTTCAGCGCGCGCCGCTCGCGACGTACGCCGCGCTCGTCGTGGGCGCGCAGGCGTATCGCATGGGCGTCGATGCGGCGGGACTCAGCACAACGTTCTGGTGGATCAATCAGCTGCCCGCCTATTTGGACGTATTCGCGGCCGGCATGCTCGGCGCGCACGTCTTGGTGGGCTTGCGCCTGCGGCCGGCCGCGGTGCACGCGCCGCTCGTCACCGGAATTTCCATCGCCGCGTTCGCCGCCGCGCTCGGTGGACTATTCGCGATCAGCTCGCTCGGGCGCGGGGCGGATGTCAACGCGGTATACGCGTGGGTGAATGCGCATCGGCTGCTAGCCGGACCGCTGTGCCTCGTCGCCGGCTTGTCTACCGCCGTCGCGACGACGGGGTGGCGCTGCATCATCGCGTCGCGCGTCCTCGTGTTCTTTTCCGTGATCTCGTACAACTTGTATCTGTGGAATCTCGAAATCGTCGTGTGGTATCGTGCCGCGGGTTGGCCGGCGCCGGTCACCTTCGCGGCGGCAATCGCGACGGCGGTCGCCATCGCGACGGCCATCACCTATTTTCTCGAACGCCCGCTACTCGACGCCGATTTCCTGCAGCTAGCGGCACGTCTCCGTGTTGCGTTGCGCCGCGTCGGGGCGCCCGCTGCCGTCGAGGAACGCGCCTAGCGCCCCTGCGCATGCTGCATATCACGAACGGCGATTCCGTCATCGACGCCTTCCGTGATGCCGGTATGCCCGGCCGTTATCTCTCGTGGCTGGATGCGCTGCACGACGGTCCGGTTCCCGAAACTCGCACGCTGGAAGAATTGTCCGACGTCCGCGCCCATGCGCTCAGCGGGTTCGGGTGGGACACCTACGATGCTATACGCCGGCGATTTGCCGAACGCGATGCGGTGCTCGCCGCCTGCGAGCCGGATGACGAAGTCGTGCTGTGGTTCGAGCACGACCTGTTCGACCAGTTGCAGTTGCTGCAGCTGCTCGACTGGTTCGCCGGACGCGGGCGCGGCTCCGTACACCTTTCCGTCGTCCAAATCGACGCGTTTCCGGGCGTCGAACCGTTCTACGGCCTCGGGCAGCTCGACGGGGAGCAACTGGCCGCGCTGCTCCCGCGCCGGCGCGAGGTTACCGCCGAGCAGCTCACCTCCGGTAGCGCTGCATGGCGCGCGTTTCGCGCAGCCGATCCGACGGGACTCATCGAGTGGACGCGGCGCGATTCTGCTGGCCTTCCCTTCTTGCGCGCGGCGCTTCGGCGGCTGCTCGAGGAGTATCCGTGGACGACGGATGGTCTCGGGCGGAATCAGCGCCAAATCCTTATCGCAGCTGCGAGCGGTCACACGAGCAAACGCGACATGTATGAAGCGGCGCGCGAATCCGAAGCGTGCCCATGGGGTGATGCATCCGTGTATCTGCGCATCGACGAGCTCGCCGATGCGCGCGAACGGGCGCTGCAGCGCCGGAACGGTGATTCGTTTGATCTAACGGATACGGGGCGCGGGCTGTTGGCCGGAACGCACGACTGGATCGCCTTGAACGGCATCGAGCGTTGGATCGGCGGCGTGCATCTGACGGGCGAAGCGAGCCCGTGGCGATGGGACGTCGCCGAACAAGCGCCGGTGACGGCATGACGCGACGTATTCCCGCCGCGGCTGAAGGAATTTTCCTTCGGCTGCAGCGTCAGCCGCTGCGCACGCCCATTGCCTTGAAGAGGATGCGTTTCGGGCGTTGACCGTCGAACTCGCCGTAGTGCACGCGCTCCCACGGGCCGAGGTCGAGCGTCCCGTTCGTCACCGGCACGAGCACTTGATGCCCGAGCAGCATGCGTTTGAGATGGGCGTCGGCATTATCCTCGCCCGTCAAGTGATGCCGGTAGTCTCGGCCTGACGGCGCGAGGCTGTCCAGCCATGCCATAATGTCCGACCAAAGTCCGGACTCGTGGTCGTTCACGAAGATGCTCGACGTGATGTGCATGGTCGACACCAGCACATAGCCGTCGTGCAAGCCGGCCGCGTTGCGCACGCGCTCCACCTGCTCCGTGATGTCGCGAATTTCATATCGGCGTTCCGTCGTAACGGTGAGGTAGTCCGTATAGACGATTGCGTTTGCACCGTTCAACAAAATTTCTCCCACGACTGCATGCTGCGTCTGCCAAAACGAATTATTTTGGCAACATCGGCACGATTTGCGTTGATTCATCCGTCCGTCGCTCATTTTTTGCCGCGTTGTGTCCGACGTATCTCTTCGCGGAGGCGTGGTTGCACGCTTTTCGTCAAGTGAAAAAACTATCGCTTATCCACAGGACGGGTGACAAGAGGAATGGCGATCATGCGGCCGGCGTCGCAAGCCGAAACACGCGCGTTGCCGACGGCAAATCCGGAAGCGCTGGCGCGCGTCGCTCGAGCGACGGCATACAAGTACGATGTGCTCCCGTTGACGATCCGCGACGGCACGCTGACAATCGCCGTACCGGAGGACGCCGGCGCCGAACTGCTCGACTATCTCCGCGGCACGACCCGCCTCAAGATTGCACCGTTGCGTGTACACCGCGAGCGCATTCGCGAGCGCGTTCGTGCCTCGTACGGCGATTCGGCCGCGTCCGGAGCACTCCAAGGACATGTCGTCGACGCGCCGGCCGTGCGCGCCGTTGACGACATCTTCGAGCGTGCCATCCGTGCGCATGCGAGCGACGTGCACGTCGAGCCCACCGCGGACGGCGGGCTTGTCCGCGTCCGCATCGACGGCATCCTTCGCGAATTGCGGACGATCGATTCCGCGTTGTACCCGGCCCTTGTATCTCGGATCAAACTCATTGCGGGTATGGATATCGCCGACAAACGCCAGCCGCAGGACGGCCGCTCCACGATCGGCTACGAGCAGCGCGATATCGACGCGCGGGTGTCGTCCGTTCCGACAATCGACGGCGAAAAGCTGGTCATCCGGCTCCTGGACCAGCACGCCCAATCGCCCGACCTGGCGCGGCTCGGCATGCCGACCGGTCTCCTTGCGGCGTACCGGGCGATGCTTGGTTCGCCCTGGGGTTTCATCGTAGTCGCCGGCCCGACCGGCAGCGGAAAGACGACGACCTTGTACGGTTCCCTTGCGGCGCTCGATGCGACGTCACGGCACGTGTGTTCCGTCGAGGACCCCGTTGAAATGCGCGTATCCGGAGTGTCGCAGGTGCAGATCAACCCGCGCGCCGGGGTCACGTTCGCGACCGTTCTGCGGTGCTTCATGCGTCAAGATCCGAACGTGATCATGGTCGGCGAAATGCGCGACGCCGAAACAGCGGCGGTTGCCGTTTCCGCGTCGCTCGCAGGCCAGCTTGTGTTTACGACGCTACACGCGAATGACGCTCCGCGAAGCGTCGAGCGCCTCGTGGAACTCGGCGTTGCGCGGCACTCGTTGGCGGCCGGCATCACGGCCGTTATCGCACAGCGCCTCGTTCGCCGTTTATGTGAGATCTGTCGCAACCAGGAAGCCATTCCCGCGAACGTCCGGGCGCGTCACGCGTTTCCGCACGATCGATGGTACGCCGCCGCCGGCTGCCGTTCGTGCGACGGAACGGGATATATCGGTCGCACCGGTCTCTACGAGCTGCTCGTCGTGGACGACCCGCTGCGCGATGCCATTGCAGGCGGCGCATCGAGCGTCCAAATCGCGCAACTCGGTAAAGCCTCCGGCTACCGGCCGATGCTGGCCGACGGCCTGGAGAAAGTTCTCGCCGGAGAAACGTCCTTCGCTGAATTGACGCGCGTCGTGGCCGGCGCAGCGCTCGCATGAGCGACATCGGTGCGGTCGCGCTGGAGGAGTTGGTGCGGAACGCTCGCGAGCGGTCCGCATCGGACGTTCATTTCGGCGGCGGCGATCGTTCGGCGATGCGCGTCGACGGGAGGCTGCTGTTGTTGCCCGACACCCCTCCGCCGGCCGCGGCCGTCGCACGGTTCGTCGAATCGAAGCTCACGCCGGCTGCGCTTGCGCGCTTGTCCGAACGCGGAACGGCCGATGCAGCCTATCACGATGTCGCGAGCGGCGCTTGCCGCATCCACGTCTATCGTCATGTCGCCGGATTGCGGGTCGTGGTTCGCCTCCTCGCAAACGCCCTCCCCGATTTAGAAAATCTCGGCCTTCCCCCGTTCGTCGCAACCCTGGCGAACCAGCGGAACGGACTGGTCCTGTTCACGGGGCCGACCGGCAGCGGGAAAACAACCGCCCTCGCCGCGCTGATCGATCGTATCAATCGGACGAGCGAGTCGCACATTCTCACGATCGAGGATCCGGTCGAGTACCTCCACACACCGATACGCTCGCTGATCACCCATTGCGAAGTGGGTCGCGATGTTAGCGATTATGCGGAAGCACTGCGAGCCGCCGTGCGGTCGGACCCCGATGTGATTTTGGTCGGCGAAATGCGCGATCGCGAGACGATCGGCGCGGCGATGACCGCCGCGGAAACCGGACACCTCGTGTTCGCAACCCTGCATACGAACGACGCCCCGCAAACCGTCGACCGCATCGTGGACGCGTTTCCGAGCGAAACACAAGCGCAAATGCGGTCGCAGCTGTCCAATGTGCTCGTCGCCGTTGTCTCGCTGCGACTCGTTCGGCGACGCTCCGGCACCGGGCGTCGAGCGGTGGCGGAAATTCTCGTCGGTACGGATGCGGTTCGCAACATGATTCGCGACGGGAAAACGCACCAGTTGCGGAATGCCATCGTCACGGGACGCGGTGCGGGTATGCAAACGCTGGAAACGCACCTTTCGGAACTTGTCGTGCGAGCTGAGATCGGCCTCGAAACCGCCCGCGCAATGACGAGCCGTCCGGCGGAAGTGCAAGCCTTCGAGCAGCGAGCCGCTGTATGAGCGACGCCTCGCTGTATCGCTATACCGCACGCACGGCCGGCGGAGATCCGGTTCGCGGTTCGATGAAAGCACCGGACGCCGATGTCGTCCGCAAGACGCTGCAGAGTCGCGCGCTTTTCGTCACCGCCATCGTGCCCGACGGATCGCTCGTACATCTCGTGATACGCGGTCTCGGCATGCAGCGGCCTTCACGGAGCGCTCGGCTTGCATTTTTCCGTTCGTTTGCGACTCTCATCGCCTCCGGCGTCGCGCTGCGCCGGGCGCTCGACGTCACCATTGAACGCTGTGCCAACTCCGCGTTTCGCGAAGCGTTGAAATCCATCGCGGCGTCCGTCGAACACGGGCTTTCGCTGAGCGAGGCGATGGCAAGGCATCCGGTGACGTTTCCTCCCTTGTATGTCGCAATGATACGTGCGGGGGAAACCGGCGGCATGCTCGACGACGTCCTGGAGCGGCTCGCCGTGTTGCTCGAGCGCGACGCCGACCTGCGAAAGAAGCTGCAAGCCGCCCTCGCATACCCCGCCGTGGTGCTCACGGCCGCCCTCGGGCTTGTGGTCTTCATCGTCGCACGCATCGTCCCGATGTTCTCATCGATGTTCGATAGCTTTCACGCCGAGCTACCATGGACCACCGCCGTGCTCTTACAGTGCGCCGACGTGTTGCAGCAACCGGCACCCTGGCTCTCCGCCGTCGTCGGCGTGGGAGCGGCGTGTTTCGGATACCGGCGAGCGGCAGCAACGCGGGGCGGTGCCCTCGCACTCGATCATCTTCGCTTACGTGTTCCGGTACTCGGTGCGCTCGTCAGGAAGTCGATAACGGCACGCATTGCGCGCATGTTGGCGACGCTCTTGCGCGCCGGCGTCGAACTCGTGACGGCCATCGACGTCGTCTTGCCGGTCGCCGGGAGCGCCGTCTTTGCGCAATCGCTGCACCGTGTGAACGTCGGATTGCGCGCCGGCGAGGCGCTCAGCGTTCCGTTGAACGCGGCGAACGTCTTCGACCCGATGTTTCTCGCCTTAGTTCGCGTCGGCGAGGAGAGCGGCATGCTTGACGATATGCTTCATAAAGTCGCGCATTACTTCGAGCTCGACGTCGAAGCGTCGATCGCGACGCTCGGAGCCGTCATCGAGCCGGCCCTGATCGTCTTCCTCGGAACCATTGTCGGGCTGATCGTCTTCTCTATTTTTCTTCCCTTGTATTCGCTTATCGGGAGTGTTGCGAAGTGAGTCCGGAAAAAGCCGTCGCACGATATTTGCGCGATCGTTCGCGTGCGAATCGCGACGTTGTCGTCGTACGGCACCAGTATCTTTGCCAGCGGGGAGCCCGCAAGTTCGTGCGGCCTAGAACGGACCGCGCCGACTTGCTGCAAGTTGCAGCGATCGGATTGCTCAAGGCAACGGATCGGTACGACGCGCGATTCACGACGCCGTTCGAGGCCTACGCCTGGCTATTGATCGTCGGCGAACTGATGCACTATGTCCGCGATCACGAGCGCATCATTCGTGCGCCTCGGTCGATGCAGTCCTTGGAGAAACGGTACATCGCCGCTACAGATGCGCTTTCTATGCGGCTCGCGCGTCGTCCGACGATGCGTGAAATCGCAGCGGAAATGTCTGTCGACGTGCCCGTCGTCGAGGACATCCGGTCCTTTCGCAAGCGCGCGCAAATGGTTTCAATCGATGCGAAACCCGGCGGAACGATGCCGCAGACGCATGTCGTTGCGATGGGTCCCTCTCAAGAGGACCGCGTCGGCATCATGATCGCGATCGGCGAGCTTGCCGAACGCGAGCGCGCGATCGTTCTCGGGACGTTCGCATCCGGGCTTTCTCAAGCGGAACTTGGCCGACGCCTCGGTTTGTCACAAAGCCAGATCTCGAAGCTGATGAAGAAAGCGCTCGTCAAGATCCAGCAAGCGGTGGCATAGTCTCCTGCGTCTTGGGCACTCGCTGTTGCGACGCACCAATGAAGAAGGATCGTATTGTGTACCCAACCGCGCTACGCGAGAACGAACGAGGCTTTACCCTCATCGAGTTGATGATCGTCGTTGCGATCATCGCGATCTTGGCCGGCATACTTATCCCGAACTTCGTCAACGCCCGCGCGCAAGCGCAGACGTCGGCGTGCGAATCGAACCTGCGCGCCATCGCCACCGCGATGGAACTCCTGTACGCAGACAATCAAAACTACGGCCCGGGTGGCGCGGTGCCCGCTGCGACGCAGATCAACAACGTCGACTACCTCAACAATAGCCCGCGCGACCCCGCGGACCCGACCGGCGCCGGCGCATATCAGGTCACCATCACGGGCGGCGGACAAGGGTACACCGTGAGCTGCCCCGGGACGCATGCGGGCTCCACGCTGGCGAAGCTCACCAGCGACGGCGCCGCTACGCAGTGCGGCGCGAACTGTACGGCCAAGCAGCTGCTCTACACGTCGGGCATCGGCCTCACCGTCAAATGATCGATCCGCTGAATCTGGTAAATGCGGCGATCGACTCGGACGGGCCGCAGACCGCGCTGCTGATGTTTGGTGCCGGCGCCGCGACGAGTGCCGGGCCGTGCGTCGCCGCGCGCTACGTCTTGCTTTCCGCACTCACCAACGCGTCCGCGCGACGCGAACGTACGACGGGTGCGTTCATCGGCGGTCTCGTAGCCGCATATGTCGCGCTCGCCTCAGGCGCCGGCGCGCTAACCCGCTTCAGCGCCGGCACCGGTGCGCTCAACCTCGCACTTGCACTACTGCTGAGTTGCGCCGGCGTGTACGCCATCGTCGCGGGCGCGGCGCATTCCGCGCACGTCGAAGACCGCTGCCGGCGCAAGTCATACGGACGTGCATGTGATTCCGTCGGGGCCGCGTTCGTGCTTGGAGCGGCGAGTTCGATCACGATATCACCGTGCTGTGCCCCGGTGATCGCGGCGGTGATTGCCGTCGCTGCGAGCGCCGGCCGTGCGTTGCATGCTGCCTGGCTTCTGGGATGGTTCGCCGCCGGTCATGCGCTGATACTCGTTTGCTGCGGCGGCTTCACTTCGGTGTTTGCGCGCCGCATTGCATCCTTCTGCGGTCCACAAGCACCTGCGATGGTCGGTGGCACGCTCATGCTTGCGCTCGGCGCGTATAACGCGGTGCTCGCGTGAGGCTGCCGTTGTCGCGCCGGGTCGCGATTTGCATCATCGCATTGTCCATCGCGGCGGTGCTTTTCCGTTGCCAGATCGGCAGCGCGCTCGTGCTGCGCGGCGATGAGGCGGCGCAGGCGGGTAATACGGGACGCGCGATTGCTTTGTACCGGCGCGCGCTCGTCTTCAACGCGAGCGACGGCATCGCGGCAGACCGGCTTGCTTTTGCACTGCTCGCGCGCCGCGGTGCCGGGGACGCCCGTGCCGCCGTCGACATCGCGACGGCTGCCCTGCGACGGACTCCCAACGATCCGGCGTTGCTCGTTGATCGCGCGCTGGGCGAACGTCGCCTTGCGCGCCTGAGCGCCGCAGAAAGCGACTTCTCGCGTGCGGCCGACGCCGCGCGGGACGCACGATACGCGCACTTCGCGGGCACCGTCGCGCTCGCGCGCGGTCACCGACGCTCCGCGATCGCACACTTTCGCACGGCGTTGAAAGCGGACGCCGCCTTCCGCCCCGCGCGAAGTGCTTTGCGAAAGCTCGGTGTGCCGTGATCGTGGCTTGGACCGTTGCGGGCATGATATACGCAGGCGTACTCGTCGTGCTGGCGCGTGCGGGGGCGCAGCGGCGGGGGTTGCGGCTCGGCGGGTTGTCGGGATGTCCGATCGTGCTCTGCGGCTGCGCGTCCGCGGCAGCAGCTGTGTTCGCGTCACGCGACATCGCGCCAGCGATCACCGGTGTCTGCGGCGCGATCGTTTGCGCGTACGTTGACGCCCGTACCGGATACATCTTCAACGAACTGACGGCGGCCATCGCCGTCGCGGGCGTAGTGCTTGCGTGCGGCGACGGTACCGTCCTCCCCGCCCTGTCCGGCGCCGCCGCAACCGGCACCGCATTCATCCTTCTCTACGTCGTAACGCGGCGCCGCGGCATCGGCCTGGGCGACGTGAAGCTCGCCGCGGCGCTCGGAATGTGTTTCGGCGTTGCGAACGGAGCAGTCGTCGTGGGAGCAGCTTTCGTGATCGGCGCCTCCTACGGCATCGTGATCGTGCTGCGCGAAGGCATCAGCCCTGACCGCTCGGTTCCCTTCGCGCCGTTCCTGGCCGCTGGGTGCGCGGTCGCCGTTGTTGCCGGCACGCGGATGGCGATTCTATGAGACGCTGCCGCACGTTGCCGCTAGGGATCGACGCGGGCGCGACGCGCGTGCGGGCTGCGCTGGTCGAGACGGATTCCTCGGGTCGACCGTCGCTCGTAGCAGTCGCGACGCGCGAGCGCACCGGCGAGCTGCATGCGGACGTTGCAGCCGCCGTCGGAGAATTAGCGACGTCCGAGCGACGATGCGTACTGGCGGTGGCCGCACCCCACGCCGACTTGCGCGCTATGATCTTTCCGCGGATGAACCGTCACGAACAAGACAAGGCCGCGCGCTTTGAAGCGTGCCGTTATCTCGGTGATTCTGCCGCTGAGGCGATCGTTCGCGTCGCACCGACGGATGCTGACGGCATAAGCGTCGTCGGAACGGTGCCGCGACCGGTGCTGCACGATCTCACGTCCGCCGCACGCCAAGCCAAGCTGTGCCCGATCGCGGTCGATCACGCCGGTCTCGCCCTCCGGCGCGCTCTCCCGCAAGCATCCGTCATCGGAGACCTCGGTCATAACGGGCTCGTTGTCTACGCCCCCGCCTCGCATGTTCCATCAATCCGATACGCCTCGATCGGCGGGAAAGACTTCACGCACGCAAGCGC
>JBHEMQ010000064.1:17521-17763 GCA_046262475.1 Candidatus Velthaea sp. | reverse complement strand
GCGTTCGGACGATTGGCCGCTCGAGGCGGGCACGACGTTATTGAGGCGACGAAATTTGCAGCGGTTGAACTCAGGCGCGCACGAGTTCCCCGTTGCGATAGACCGGGACGACGTCGCTGACATCGAGCCGCGCGGCGGCAAGAATGTCGTTGCGAAACCCTTTTGCGGCGAGGTCCATCGCGTGCTCGCCGCTTGCGACTGCATCAGCGAGGCGCGCGGCGCTCGTGCGATAGGTCAGCGCC
>JBHEMQ010000064.1:0-17406 GCA_046262475.1 Candidatus Velthaea sp. | reverse complement strand
GTCGTCGGCAGCGCACACCAGTAACGCCTCGTGCGCGTCCGCCGCCGCGAGCGCTGCAACGGCGGCACGTCGGTTGACGAAGGCGCCGCAGAACACGCCCGCTGCGCCGGCGTGACCCACCCGCTGCAGCGCGCGCGTTCCGTTGGTTGTTGTGAATGCGATCGTTTTTCCGCCGACGACGTCCGGTGTGTAGGACGCCGGCGAGTTGTCGAGGTCGAAACCGATGATCTTGCGCGAATCGCGTTCGCCGCCGAGCAGCACGCGTTCTCGGCCGACGCGGTTGCGCAGACCCACGGCGTCCTCGGGTTCCAGGCACGGCACGACGCTCGCCGCGCCGGCTTCCAAGGCGCGGATGATGGTCGTCGTCGCGCGCAGCACGTCGATGACGACGACAATCGTACCGCGCAGACCGATGGGTGCCGTCGCCGGCGTCACCGCAACGTCGATGCGCTCGATCACGTCACGAAACCATTTCCGGCGCCGGTTCGTCGGGGCGCGCGTGCCGGTAGCCGTAACTGAAGTACACGACGAGCCCGATGAGAAGCCATGTCGAGAACGACAAGAGCGTGATCCGTCCGAGCCCGAATAGGCCCAGCACCGACGAGAGGAGGATGCCGAGACCTGCGGTCAGCCACACCGCCGGGGTTCGGAACGGGCGCGGAATGTCCGGGTAGCGGTGCCGCATCACCAGCACGCCGATGCAGACGAAGACGAACGCGCTCATCGTGCCGATATTGACCAGCGCCAGCAGCAAATCCAGCGGCACGACGAGCGTCATGACGGCGACGACGACGCCCGTGATCAACGACATTTTCGCCGGCGTGTGGAAACGCGGATGGATCTCGGCGACGACGGGCGGGAGCATGCGGTCGCGCGCCATCGCGAAAAAGACGCGCGACTGTCCGAGCAGGCTGACCAGCGCGACGCTCGAGGTTCCCGCGAGGACCCCGATGCGAATGATCCATTCCACCAGCGGGTTGTGCAGCGGCGCCAGCGCCGACTGCAGCGGCGTGTCAATATTGACCGAATGCCACGGCACCGCGCCGACGAGCACGATCGCGACGGCGCAGTACAGCGCCGTTCCGATCAGCAGGGACCCGATGACGCCGACCGGGATGTCGCGGGCGGGATTGCGGCACTCTTCGCTGGTCGTCGTTGCGGTGTCGAAGCCGATGTAAACGAAAAAGACCAGCGCCGCCGCGCCGATGATTCCGGTCGGGATTCCATCTTTGTCGAGCGGGCCCAAAAGACCGACGGGGCTGAACGGCTGCAGGTTCTGCGGATGAAAGAGCGAGACGCCGGCAAACACGAACGCCAAGAGCGCGAGAATCTTCACGACGACGAGCGCGTTGTTCGCCGACGCCGTTTCGCGTATGCCGATGATGATCAGAACCGTCAACACGAGCACGAATCCGGCGCCGATGAGATCGAACGAGGAATGCGCGAGATCGAGTCGCCACCAATTCGTCCCGTGCGCGAGCGCGGCTTTGGCGACGCCGCTCGGCAGCGCGAGTCCGGTCAATGCGTGCAGCGCTTCCTGGAACGATTGCGAAAATTGCTGCGCGACCGGCGCGGCCGAGATCGCGTACTCGAGAATGAGGTTCCATCCGATGATCCAGCCGAACAGCTGGCCGACGGACGTGTACGTGAACGTATACGCGCTCCCCGCGTTGGGGATGATCGCGCCGAGCTCCGCGTAGCAGAGCGCAGCGAACAGCGATGCGAGTCCGGCGAGTACGAAAGCAATGACGACCGCGGGACCCGCCTTCTGCACGCCGGGACCGATGGTCGTGAAGATACCGCCGCCGATCATCGTACCGAGGCCGATGGCGATGAGATCCAGACCGCTCAGGGCTTTCTTCAGGCCGCCCGAGCCTTCCGCATGAACTGCGCCGACCGGACGACGCCGTAAGAGCTTGGCGAGGATTCCGCTCGTCATAGGCGGCAAGGGTGCGACGTCCGATGGGCGGATTCATTCGTCGCGCGAAGCGCATCGTATACGAAAACCCATGGCTCCGTTTCGAGGCGCACGATATCGTGCACCCCAGCGGCGCTCCGGGTGAACACGGTGTCGTGGTGACGCCGCAAGCGAGCGCAGTGGTCGCCATCGAAGACGGCGACGTGTGGCTGACGCGTCAAGCGCGCTTCGCAATCGATCGAACGGTTCTCGAGATCGTGAAAGGCGGCGCACATACGGGCGAGACGCCGCGCCAATGCGCGCAGCGTGAAACGCGTGAGGAAATCGGCGTCACGGCCGAGCGGTGGGACGATCTCGGCATGACGTACGAGTTGCCGTCGCTCGTGCAGGAGCCGGTCGCTCTTTTTTTGGCGCGCGACCTCCGGCACGTGCCGAACGAGCTCGAAGCGATCGAATCCATCGATACCATGCGTCTACCGTTTCTCGTCGCGCTCGACGCGGTGGCGAGCGGCGAGATCGACGACGCGGTTACTGCGATCGCGCTTTTGCGCGCGGCGCGGCTCCTCGCCTGATCAACGCGGCTGCGGCGGAACGGTTCGCGCGTTCCATAAATATTCGGGCTGATCGAGCGCGTGATTGATCCAGCGAGACCACACGAACAACGCGTCCGAAAGCCGATTGATGTAGCGGATGACATCGGGCGCTATCGGTTCGCTTTCTTTCAAACCGATCAGCAAACGTTCGGCCCGGCGGCAAACGGTACGCGCGAGATGCAGGAAACCGCCCGCGAACGAGCCGCCAGAATGAATAAAATTATCGAGCGGTTCGAGATCCGCTTGCGCTTCATCGATCGCGCGCTCCAACGCTTGCGCATCGCTCGATGCGATCAACGGCATGCCTTCCCAGCGGTCCCCGGGCAGCGTCGCGAGATCGCTGCCGAGATTGAAAAGGGAGTCCTGGGTCCACGCAAGCCAGGCGTCGAGCCGCGCGGCGACCGCATTTGCGTGGGCCGCGTCTTGCACCGGTCGCGTGCGCTGCACTTCCGCGAGCGCCGTACGCGCGAGGCCGATGGCGCTCGAGAGCTCGTCCACCGTGCCGTACGCCTCGATGCGCAACGCATTTTTCATCACGCGCTGTCCGCCGACGAGCCCAGTGCTGCCGTCGTCGCCGGTGCGTGTGTAGATGCGTGTGAGCTTTGGCATGGTGCGGGAAGCATTCGCCGCCCGAAACAGGACGCTTGCCGACCTCTGCGAACCTCGCCCACGTACATGACGCAGGCCGACCGAGAACCGCTCAAGACCCCGTTCGTCAAAGATATCCGGCCGAAGTCCGCCGACTTGAGCAATTGGTATCAAGACGTCTGCTACAAAGCGGAGCTGGTTTCGCTCGCGCCCGTACGCGGCTGCGTCGTATTGCGGCCATATGGGTTCGGCTTGTGGGAGCGTTTGCAGAGCGAACTCGACCGCCGCTTCAAAGCGACGGGGCACGAAAATGCGTACTTCCCGCTGCTGATACCGGAATCGTTATTGACGCGCGAAGCCGAGCACGTTGAAGGCTTCGCGCCGGAAGTCGCGTGGGTCACGCAGGGCGGCGGCGAAGTTCTCACCGAGCGGCTCGCCATCAGGCCGACGTCAGAGGTCGTCATCGGCACGATGTACGCCGAGTGGGTGCATTCGTATCGCGATCTGCCGATCTTGATCAATCAGTGGGCGAACGTGCTGCGGTGGGAAAAGCGCACGCGGCCGTTTCTGCGAACGCTCGAATTCTTGTGGCAAGAAGGCCACACCGCGCACGAGACGGAGGCGGAGGCCGCCGCGGAAGTCGCGCAGATGCTCGAGGTGTACCGCGAAGTCGCCGAGGACGTCGTCGCGGTGCCCGTGTATACGGGCGAGAAAAGCGCGAGCGAACGCTTCGCGGGCGCCACGCATACGTATTCAATCGAAGCGCTCATGCCCGACGGGCGCGCGCTCCAGGCGGCCACGTCGCACGAACTCGGGCAGAACTTTGCGCGCGCATACGGCATCACGTTCGCCGGCCGCGACCAAACCGAACGGCATGCGTGGACCACATCGTGGGGCATGTCGTGGCGCATGCTCGGCGCGATGATCATGGTGCACGGGGACGATACGGGATTGCGCGTTCCGCCGATGATGGCCCCGATTGAGGTCGTGATCGTTCCGCTCGCCGCCAGAGGATCGACGTCGGCGGCCGATGCCGCGGCGCGGCTCGCGGCTGAGTTGCGCGCGGAGTTCCGTGTCAAATTGGACGACCGCGACTTGCGGCCGGGGAACCGCTTCGCGCACTGGGACGTGCGCGGGGTGCCGCTGCGCATCGTGGTCGGCGACCGCGATTTGGCAGACGGCGCGGTGACGCTGGTACGCCGCGACGTCCCGTTGGCGAACCGCGCCGCGCGCGAGAGCAAAGTGCCGCTCGGGGCCGTCGCGGCGGAAGCGCGGCGGCTGCTGGGCGAGATTCAAGCCAACTTGTATAGCGAAGCCCGCGCGTTCTTAGAGTCACACACGCTCGCGCCGCAGTCGCATGACGAGTTCATGTCCGCTGCACGAGACCGTCTCGGCATGCTGGACATCCCCTGGTGCAATCGTCCCGAGTGCGAGGCGGCGGTGAAGGAACGCACGAGTGCAACCTCGCGCAACCTGCGCGCGCCCGCGCGGGGGGAGGTGTGCCTCGCTTGCGGCGAGCGCGCAACAGTGCAGGCCTATTTCGCACAGAGCTATTAGCGTCGCGGCCGCGCTGCTGGCGGCGTCGCTTGCGGCGCCTGCGGCCGGCGGCGATCTAGACGCGCGCGCGCGCGGACGCGCGTACGGCAGCGATGTACCGGCGGCGCTGGCCGTCGCACGCGCGCTGCTCGCGCGCCCGCTCGACGCGCAGCTGACGCGGGTTCGCTGCGAGCGGCTGCAGGCGCATCGCATCTGCGGGCTCGTACTGGCAGGCACCAAGTTTCATCACGCCCTCGATCGCCGCGGCTTTGTCGATGAGGTGCGGCTGCTCGTCCGCCGTGCCTTCGCCGCGGCGCCCATCGAAGAAGTCGACGTATGGGCGACGGTCCCGCTCGACGCCGGTCACGGCGCCGTCGTGAGCGGGGACCTCGCAAAACCGACATCCGCCACGGTTTTCGCCGTTACCGTCCCCCGCCCGGCGCTCGGCCGCCTCGACGCTCAACTCGCGTCCGGGCGCGACGTTTTTTGGGACTCGGAATTTGCGGCGTCCCTCGCGAAGGGACGCCGGTAATGGTGCGTTTTTCGAGGCTGCCGAACGGCGTGCGCGTTCTGACCGAAGCAATGCCGCACGTGCGGTCCGCGACTATCGGGATTTGGGCGGACGTGGGTTCGTCGGCGGAGCCGCCGGAGCGGCGCGGTGTTTCACATTTGGTGGAACATATGCTCTTCAAGGGGACGACCCGCCGCAGTGCGCGCCGGATCGCCGAAGAAATGGATGGACTCGGCGGCAATCTCAACGCATTCACGGACAAAGAGTCGACGTGCTACTACGCGCACGTGATGGATCGCCACGCGCCGAACGCCGTCGACGTTCTCAGCGACATGTTCCTGCATTCGCTTTTCGACGCCGAGGAGCTGCGCAAAGAGCAGCAGGTCGTGCTCGAAGAGATCAAGATGTACGACGATTCGCCCGACGAGATGATTCACGATCTGTTTACGCGCACGATGTGGCGCGATTCGAATCTCGGCGAACCGACGATCGGCTACGCGCGGACCGTTTCCGCGATCGACCGCAACGTGCTGCGCGGCTGGATGGCGGCACGCTACGCGCCGCAGACGGTCCTCGTCACGGCAGCCGGTAACCTCGAACACGACGAGATCGTTGCGCTGACAGCGGCCGGGTTCGCCGGCTTCACGGGCCGGGCGGAAAGTCCCGCGGCCGAGCGCCCGCGCCTGACGCCGGCCGTCTCGATTACCACCAAGGATACGGAGCAGGCGTACGTGATGCTCGGCATGCGCGGCCTACCGCTGCGCGACGACGACCGTTACGCGCTCTCCGTACTCGACACGATCATCGGCGGCGGCATGTCGAGCCGGCTGTTTCAAGAAGTGCGCGAGAAGCGCGGGCTTGCATACAACGTGTATTCGTTCCAGCAAGGCTATCGCGACGCCGGCTTGTTCGGCGTCTACGCCGGCACCTCGCCCGACCGCGTGCAGGAGTGCGTCGACGTGATCGTGGACGAGCTCGACGGCGCGCTGGCTGGGGTCGAGGACGACGAAGTGGCGCTCGCGCGGGAGCATCTGAAGGGCAATTTGACGCTCGCGCTCGAGAGCACCTCGAGCCGCATGATGCGCCTCGGCCGCAACGAGCTCGTCTACGGCCGCCAAATTTCGACCGACGAACTCGAAGCGCGCATCGACGCGGTGGACCGCGCCGCCGTCGAGCGCGTTGCGCAGACCGTGCTCGCGCCGGACGGACGCGGCTTGTGCGTGCTGGGCCCGCTCGAACCGGGCTCGATCCGCTTCACGGAAACGCGCGCCGCTTAGTGTCGGATGTCTTCGTGCCGAATTTGATTCTTGCGGTCGTGCTGAATGCGGCGACGCAGGCAATTCAGATCGGCGCGTACGCGGCACGCTACGCGGGCGTGACGACGGGGCGCATCGCGACGGCAATCTCGCTGTTCAGCTTGTTCGTGACGGCGAGCCGCTTAGCGGCGCTGTTTCTGGTGCCCGCGCTCGGCGGGCTCTCCGATACCGTCGCAGCGGAAACGGCGCGGCGCCACCTCGCGACGGTGCCCGACGCACTGCTGCACGTGTACGACACGCAGATGCGGCTGATCGTCGCGAGCGGAACGCTCGGCGTCGCGGCCGGCGCCGTGCTTCTGCCGACGTTCATCGTGCTGTTCGTGCGCGGCATCAAAGCCTTCGAGCGGCGCGGCTCCATACCGCTCGCGCTGCTGCGCTTGCTGGACGTGCGCGTTCAAGCGGATCTTTTCCGGTCGCTGCGCGTGCCGTCGCCCGCGATGATCCGGCGCTTTCCGCTGAGCGCTGTGCCGCGCAAACTGCTGATCGCGAACATGGTCCTGTGGGCCGTGTACGCCGTGGGCGTGGTGGCGGCGTATTATGCCAGCATCGTCAACCTCGACGCGCGCACGACCGCGACTGGCCTGTCCGGCCTCGTGAACGGCATCGGCACGGTGGCGTTTTCCTTGTTCGTCGATCCGACCAGTGCATACATCGTCGATCAGACCGCCCGCGGCGAACGCGACGTGGGCGACGTCCGCGCGATGATTTTTTGGCTGATCGTCACCGCGCTCGTGGGGACAGTGCTGGCGCAGCTCATCTTGTATCCGGCGGCGCAGTACATCGCCTTCGCCGCCCACTTCTTCGTCAGGCATTGAGGAGAATCGCGTGAGGATGCTGCGCGTACTGCTGGTCGTATCTGCGCTCGCCGCCGGCACGAGCGGCTGCGCTTCGAGCGTCGCCGGCTGGATCGTGCAGACGCGCAATCACCAGGGCGACGTGGCGCTGCGTCACGGCAACCTAGCGGACGCGTCGCTCGCTTACCAGCTCGCATTGAAACTGGATGCCGCCAACGAGCACGCGCGGGCGGGGCTCGTCGGCGTGCAGCTGCAGCTCGCGCAGTCGCAATTCACGCTGTCGCGCTTCGAGGACGCATTGGCCTCACTCGCGATTGCGACCAAGTATTCGCCGAACGACGAGCGCATCACGGCGGTGCGCTCGGACATCGAGCAGGCGCAAATCAAGCGCGACATCGTGGTATCGAACTACCCGGCATACGGCGAAACCGGATTTTCCATTCTGCGCGCGTACAACCGCGTGAAGACGGACACCGATCACATCGAACTTGCGCTGCGCCGGTTCAACTACACATACGACACGAACCAGCTTACGGCGGCCATTCGCGGCAGTTACGAGCTCAATGCGGAAATCACGCGCTATACCAGCCGTCTCGTGCAGTTCCGCCAGCTCGTCGAATCGGGTGTTCCGGAGACGGCCAAAGGGAACGAAAATCTCGCGCCGCCGGCCTCGCTTTTGCCGTTGCCCTAGCGCGATTTCACGACGTGGCCGGCATGCGGACCTTCGGAGACATCCTGCGCGAACTGCGCGTCGCCGCGGGCCTTTCACAGGAGGCGCTGGCGGAACGCGCGCGGGTCAGTCCCGGCGCTATCAGCACCCTCGAACGCAGCGCGCGCCGCGCGCCGCATCGGCAAACGCTGGCGCTCATCGGGGAGGCCCTGCATCTCGGCGCGCCGGACCGCGAACGCCTCGAGATTGCGGCGGCGCACGCGCGGCGGCGCGCGCCGCGCGGAAGGACAAGCGCGGCATTCGCCGTGCCGAACAATCTGCCCAACGCGGTGACCTCGTTTCACGGCCGCAACCGCGAAGTGCGCTCCACCTCGGAACTGCTGCGTTCCCGGCGCCTGGTCACGATCTTCGGTCCCGGCGGCGTCGGCAAGACGCGGCTCGCCCTGGAGATTGCGCGCGTCCAGCGCGATGCCGCCGTTTCTTCCGATGGCGTGTGGTTCGTCGATCTTGCGCCGTTGACCGATCCGGCGCTCGTCGCCGCGACCAGCGGCTCAGCAGTCGCCGCCAGCGCGGCGGTTCGCTGACCGAGACGCTGGCAAGCACGATCGGCGAGAAGCGGATGCTGGTCATCCTCGATAACTGCGAGCATCTGCTCGACGAATGCGCGCGCGTGGCCGAACACTTGATCCACGCGTGCGGGCAGTTGGCGATACTGACGACGACGCGCGAAGCGCTCCGCGCGGACGGCGAGTGCGCCGTTCGCCTCGAGCCGATGGAGGTTGAGGACGTTCGCCTCGACAGCCCGGCGCTGGCCCTCTTCGTGGACCGCCTCGGCGATGCGGATTTCGAGCGTTACGCGGTACTTTCCGCGGACGAACGCGCGACCGCGGCCGGCATTTGCCGGCGCCTGGACGGTATTCCGCTCGCTCTCGAACTCGCGGCCGCCCGCGCGCGGGAATTCAGCCTCGATGCGATGCTGCGCGGCCTCGACGACCGGTTCGCGCTGCTTAGCCGGGGGCGCCGCACCGCCTCGCCGCGCCAGCAAACGCTGCGCGGAGCAATCGATTGGAGCTACGCGCTGCTCGATCCGTTCGAGCGGCGCGTGCTCGCGCGAGTCGGCATCTTTGCCGGCAGCTTCACGCCGGAGGCGGTGGACGCCGTATGCGGCGATGCATCCGGTGACGTTCGGGACGCGCTGAACAGTTTAATCGCAAAATCACTCGTGACCGTCGTTGAAGATCCGGGTGGACGGCTGCGGTACCGGTTGTTGGAAACCATGCGCGCGTACGCGCTCGAAGCTCTCGACGAGGACGACCGCCGCGACGGCGCCCTCCGTCACGCGCGGTATTTTCTTGAAGTCGCGACGGCCGCCGACGCGCGGCGCGGGCGCGTCGGCATCCAAAAAATCGTGGCCGCCGTCGCGCCGGATCTCGACAACGTTCGCGAAGCGCTCACGTGGTCGCTCGGACGGCGCGAAGATCCGCTGCTCGGCGCGCAACTCGCCGGCGCGCTCGGCTGGGCGTACGCCGGCATGAACCTCGCTGCGGAGGGTGCGGGCTGGTGCCGCGATGCCTTGGCGCGCAACGCGGCGCTACCGCCCGCGGTCGCCGGTCGCATCCACGCGGCGCTCAGCTTCCTGCTGCATTACGTGGGTAATACCGCCGAAGCGCTCGCCGAAGCGGAACACGCCGTCGCTGCATACGAGGAAGCGGGCGACGAACGTGAACTCGCGTGGTCGCTCACGCAGCGCGCGTGGTGTCTTGTGAGCGTCGGCCGGCTCGACGCGGCGCACGACGTCGCCCGGCGTGCCGTCGGGATCGCGCGGCGGCACGAGGATCCGGGGCGCTTGGCGACGGCGTTGTCGAATCTCGCGATTTCCATTCCGCCGGAGAACGCCGCCGCGCGTTTAGCGCCGCTGCGCGAGGCCGTGGCATGCGTTCGTACGCTGGGGCCGGACACCCGCGGGCTCGTCGCGATCTCACTGGCGCGGCTCGGCGACGCCTATTACGCGCTCGGCGATTACGCCGCAGCGCTCGCGTCGATTGACGAGGCGCTTACGATCGCCCGTCAGCTCGGCAACCGCATGGTGACGGCTAGCCATTTGATCAACGTCGCGGCGTACTCACTTGCCTGCGGGCGCGTCGCGGAGGCACGGCTTGCGGCGCGCGAAGCGATCGAAATTTTGCGCTATACCGACAATCGCGCTACCGTCAAGTATGCCGTGGAACATCTGGCGGGCGTCGCCGCACGCAACGGCGACGCAGCGCGCGGCGCACGTCTGCTCGGCGCCGCCAATCATTTTTACGCGGCCGCGGCGATGCCGCGTCAATTCACCGAACAGACGCTGTACGACGCTACCATCGTCGAGCTCGAGCGCAAGCTCGGCGCGGGCGCGCTCGCGCGCCTGCTCGACGAGGGTGCTGCGTTCTCGCTCGAGCACGCGCTCACGGAAGCGCTGGCGGTGCAGTGAGACCACCGCCGAGCGCCGCGCTCGGCGCGGTACTCGCGCTGCTTCCGAGCGCGGCGAATGCGCACGAGAAGTGGTTTTTCGATGCGCGGTCCTACCCGCTGGGGTGGGAGGCGTTTTTGTCCGGCGGCGCGCCCGCGTGGTGCGGTGCGACGGTGGCGGTGATGGCGGCCCTTGCGGTGGTGTGGCGCATCCGCGGGGGCCGCGATTTCATTCCCGCTCCGGAGCGATTCGGTGCCGAGCCGCATGCGCGCCGCACCATGTATGCGCTGCTGCCCGCAATCGTCGGGGTGCATGTCGCCGTTCCGCTTTTCTACGACGGAACGCACGGCTTGCTGTTCTCGCCGAACGTTCAGCTCCATGGCGCTGCCGCGTACCTCTGCGGCATCGCGGAGATCTGGATCGGACTGGCCTTGCTGTACGGCGGTCTTACGCGTATCGCGGCCCTCGCCCTCGCGGCGTTGTGGTGCATCGGCATTCCGCTCGCGGGCTTCGAGGTGATCCTCGATAACGCGCTGTATCTCGGCATCGCCGCCTTTTTCTTCCTGGCCGGCCGCGGTCCGCTCGCGGTCGACAGATTGATGTTTCCCGCCCTCGAACCGCCGGCGAGATTCGCGCGATATGCCGTGGACGCGCTGCGCATGGGGCTCGGTGCGAGCTTCGTCGTCGTTGCGTTCACGGAAAAGTTCGCGAACCTGCCGCTCGCGCTCGCGTTCCTGCACCGCTATCCGGTGAACTTCACGCCGTTCTTCGGGCTTCCGTTGTCGGACCGCACCTTCGTCCTCGTCGGCGGTTCCGTCGAGCTGCTCCTGGGGCTATGTTTGCTGTTCGGCGTCTTCGCGCGCGAGATGATCATCGTCGCGTGGCTGCCCATCAACCTGACGCTGACGTACTTCAACGCTGTCGAAGTCGTCGGGCACTTGCCGATTTACGGAATCATGGCGCTGCTGCTAATTTGGATTCCAGGCGGCGCCAATCGCGATGTGTTGGTCGCCGCAATCTGCCGCGGGTTGCGCCCGCCGCCGCCGCGCGGCTAGCCGACCCACGCCGAAGACCGGGGCGGAGTCGCGACACGATGCCTGCAGATAGGTCGCGTGTTCTCGTAAGTGCGCTCGTCGACTTGCTGAAGCGAGATCGCAAGCGCGAGAACCCGCGCTCGCGGCCTAGCCGGAAGGGGCACGCTGCTGCGATGAGGTCTTGGCGTACCGCATCGCGTTCGCGGTGTTCCCCTCGGTATCGGTGAACGCGATCAGCGTTCCGACGCCGGGAATCTCGAATGGTTCGAGCGTGATCGTACCGCCGCTCGCGACGATCGCTGCGCGAATGGCACTGAGATCAAGGACTTCCACGGTGCATTCATAGCGGTTCATGCCGCCGGCGGCCATCGGCTCGTGCCGCTTCTGCAACGAGCCGTGGATGCCGCGGTCGGCATCATCGCCCGTCTGAATCATATAGAAGTGCGGCGGGCCCCAGGCCTCGAACTTCCAGCCGAACACGGATTCGTAGAAGCGGCGGGCACGTTCGACGTCGTCGGCGCCGATGGCGAAGTGCGTGATGTTGTTGGGAATGGCAGCTGCCCCGCTTTCTCGGCGCGGCGAAAGGCTCTCCAGCGCTCTTCGGCGCCGGGCAGCACCTTCGCGTAGTCGGTTTCGTACACCGGCCAGCGCTTGCACTCGTCGACCGGAAAGCGTGCCAGCCATGCGTACAGTTCGACGTTGCGGCGCAGGCGGTTGTGCTCGACCGAAACGAACGCGCGCGCGCCTTTGCGGATCGCGCTCTGCTCGTCGAACGGCGTCCAAAGGTACGGATCTTCTTCCCAGCCCTTGCGGTTGATGTAGTAGAGGATCGATGGGTCGTAGTGGCCCATCACGATGAGCGCACCGGCGGGCAGCGTCGCGTCAAGGGCTTTCGCGGCGACGTAATTTGCTTTGCTGTATGCGTAATACGGCGCCACGAGCCGCCGGTCCGCGAACGTCATGACCGGGAACAGAACAGCAGCGGCAAACACCGCAGCGTTCCGCCATGGTTGCGGCCGCACGAACAGCCACGCACGCGCGAGCAGGTTGCCGCCCGCGAGCGCCGCGAGCGGCAGCACGAGATACAAATAATAGTCGACCCGCTCCACGGTGACGACGACGTAGATGTACGCGAGCGCGCCGGCGAGCCAGCCGTATAACACCGCGCCTTCGCGCCGCCGCAGCGGTACGAGCAAACCGCCGGCGAGCAGCAGCGTTCCGAACGGACCGAGCATCGTATGCCAGAGCATTCCGAGCGCCAGCCGGAAATATACGAGTTTCTGCGCGAAGGCGGCGGCACTGGTCAGCGCGGCGAGGAATTGCGGCACGACGTGCTGCTGCATGATGCCGCTGGCCCAGTGCCATTCCGCGTGCGCGTTGACGGCCTTGCCGTACGCCGCGAGCGGAATGAACGCCACGGCGAGCAGCGCATACGTGTGCGGCCGAGTCAGTGTTCCGCGAAAGCCGAAGCGTCCGAACGACGCGGCGGCAACCGGGATGATGCCGGCGACGGCGACCGGCTTTGCCAAAAAAGCGGCCATCATCAGTAGCGCGGCGGCCGGAAAGCCGCGCCACGATCCGGGCGTTTCGTCGTAGAACCAGCGCACGCACGCGTACACCGCGGCGGTGAGAAAAAAAACCATCGCCGTGTCCGGCATGAACGTGCGCGAATAGTAGATGCTGCCGGGTAGTACCGCGTACAGCGCGGCGGCCGCGATTCCGGCGACGTCCGAGCGAAACAACCGGCGCGCGAACAAACCGGTTACCGCGATCGTGGCGAGCCCGAACGCCAGCGAAATCAGGCGTCCGAACACCTCGTGAATGCCGAAGATTTTGTACAAGGTCGCGGCCAGAAAGGGCACGATCTGGAGTTCGAGCTCCACGTAATTCGGCGGCGGGCCGTTGTAATCGGTCTGCGGATACAAAATGTTGTACTGCAGCGTCGCGAAGTTCCGCGCGATGGCCGCCGTGTCACCTTGGCGCCAGCCCGGATGATCGAGCAGCGGCGAATGCAAGCCGTGCAAGCGCAGCGCGAGTCCGAGCAGGACGACTGCCGAAAGCGTGAGCAACCACAGCGTGCGTTCGGAAACGTCGCCTAGTCGACGGCGCGAAACGTCCAATATTTGTTGACGAAGAAATTAATGAAGATGCCGGCGAGGGTCGAGATGAACCACGTCTTGTGGCCGTGGCCGAAATACGGCTGGACGATCCACGAAACGAACAGCCCCACGGCGAGCGCCATAACCGAAACGGTCAAAAACTGCGCGCCTTCACGGCCGGCATGACCGCTCGACCGGAACGTCCACATGCGGTTGAGAAAGTAGTTCGACACGCCGCCGCTCAAGAACGCGACGGAGTAGATCACGTAATAATGCGCCCCGAGCGCGTGCTGCGCGTCGACGCGCTGCAGCGCCGTGAAGATCACGAAGTTCACGACGAAGCCCGAGGCGCCGACGATTCCAAACTTGACGAACTGCCGCAGACCGCGGCGCTGCGTGAGCCGCGTGACGAAGGAAGGCGCCGCTTCGCTCACGCCACCCAGTACCAGTCCGCGAAGAACACGGTGAACAGTCCGAGCAGCGGCATCGAGAACGCTACGATGGCGTTGTTCACGCTAGGGCGCTCACCCCACAAGCCGAACATGACGAACATCGGAAACAGCACGAGCGCAAAGCGCGGCATGCTCATCAGGCTCGAGGTCGACATCGGTATCAGAATGGACAGCGCCATGTATGCCCAATAGGAAAAGCGCAGCCGCTTCCAACCGGCGATCAGGACGAACAGCATGAGCACCGTGAACGCGATTTCTTGCACTTCGTTCGCGATGGTTTGCGGTGCGTGAGCGTGCGTCAGCACCATGAACGTGTGCGAGAAGCTCGTCCAGGGCGGTGCGAGTTGTCGGCCCCAGTGCGCCTGCACGTGCGAGAAGTAGAGCGGGTCGCCGCGTAATACCCACAGGTACGCCATGTACGTCGCGAGCCCGGCGGGCACCAGCGCGAGGCCGGCGATCGGCCGCAGGATGTTGTCGGCCGGCCACTTCACGGCGGCTTTCAGCGACTCTACGACCGATGCGCGGCTGCCGCCGAGCACCGCGAGCCACTCGATGAAGAACGGCACCGCGAGCAGCACGCCTTCGACGCGGGTCAGCGACGCAAAATACCCGACGATGCCGGCGGTTACCCACTTGCGCTCGCGGATGAAATAAAACGACGCGACGGTCAACGCGAAGAAGAGCGATTCCGTGTAGACGGCCGAGAAGAAAATCGCCGTCGGGAAAATGGAGACGTAGAAGGTCGCGCGGTGCGCCACCTGCCGGTTGTACTGATGCTCGACGAGCTTGTAAAAGAAAAGCAGACCGAAGAAGCTCGCTACATTGGAGACGATCAAGCCGGCCACGAGATGATTGCCGGTGAGCGCGCCGACCAGCTTGATGAGAAGCGGATACAGCGGAAAAAACGCCATCTCCGTACCGTGATAGCCTTGCGTCGCGATGCCGAGGTAATGTTCGGCGTCCCAGCGGCCCCAAACGGCGAGCAGCGGGTTCGCTGACGCGGCGAAATGCTGGCCCGGACGCTGGCCGATGACGGTCGCCGCGAGTTCGGCGATGACCAAGATGGAAATGCGCGTGACGAGAAACGTCACCGCGACGTCGCGCACCGTACGGTTGAAGTACGCTGCGACGGTTACCTTCGCGAGCGCGAAGAGGCCGATGGAGAGCGCCACCGCGCGCCCGGTGGCGCTTGCGCCTACGGGTGAGAGCAGGGCCGCCCACATCAGCACGAGCGCCGGCCACGTCGCGGCATCATACCGCAGCGCCGTTCCGAGCGGCATGTCGGTGCGGCGCGCGAAGTAGCGCGCGTACGCCGACCACGCCACGAACGCCCCCGCCACTCCGAGCGCAAGTGCGGCGAGAAAGGTTCCTTCGAGAAAGAGCGGGCCGTGCGGCGCGCGCGAGATGAGGGCGTACCAGCCGAAAAAGCCGGCCGTCAAACCGCCGCCGGCGACCGCGCCGACGGCAGGCCAGCCGGCCGCGGCAGCGAGGCCCGCCGGGGCAAAGCGCGATGCGCCGCCGACGGTCGCAAGATTCCCCCCCGCCGTTTCGGTTTCGTCCGTGCTTATCGCCTGCATGAGACGGGTACGCCGTGGGGAAAGGAAGCACGTTTTGGAACGCCGGGTGCGTTCTTTGCGCGCGCGAAGGAGAGGCGTATTCGTGGCGACCATGATCCCGCAAATGACCACCAGCCGGACGCCGGTCGATTCCCTGGATTTCGTCAAAGTCACCGAAGCGGCCGCGCTCGCGGCGTCGCGCTGGATGGGCCGCGGCGAACGCAACATCGCCGACGGTGCTGCCGTCGAGAAGATGCGCGAGGCGCTGAACGACATGGATATCGCCGGGCGCATCGTGATCGGTGAGGGCGAACGCGACGAAGCGCCGATGCTGTTCATCGGCGAGGAGCTCGGGCGAGGCGGTTACGAGGTCGACATCGCAGTCGATCCGGTCGAAGGAACGAATCTCGTCGCGAACGGCTTGCCGAACTCGATCGCCGTCATGGCGATAGCGGAGCGCGGCGGGTTGCTGCATGCGCCGGACTCGTACATGCAGAAGCTGGCGGTCGGGCCCAAGGCTGCGCCGTACGTGCACATCGACGCGTCCGTCCGCGATAATCTCGAAGCGGTGGCAAACGCGCTCGAGCGTCCCATCAACGACGTCACGGTCGTCATTCTGGAACGCGACCGTCACAAAGATCTCATCGCCGAATGCCGCGACGGGCGCGCGCATCAAGCTGATCTCCGACGGCGACGTCGACGCGGCGATTGCAACAGCGATCGACGGCACCGGCATTCACGTCGCGATGGGCATCGGCGGCGCGCCGGAAGGCGTGCTCGCCGCCGCCGCCCTCAAGTGTCTCGGCGGCGGCTTCATGGGCCGGCTCAAACCGCGCAACGCGGATGAGGCGAAGCGCGCGCAAGGCATGGGCTTCGGCGACATCGATCGCGTGCTTTCGTTGGACGATCTTGCCAGCGGCGAAAACATCGTCTTCGTCGCCAACGGCATCACCGACGGCGACCTCGTGCGGGGCGTGCGCCTCATGGGCAATCAGGCGCGCACGCATTCGATCCTGATCCACAGCGCGACCGGAACCGTCCGGTTCATCGAGAGTGTTCACCGTTTGGGGGCCAAGCCGTTCCGCTTGCGTTCCTGAAGGGAAACCATGCCGGGGACAGGGCAAACAAGTGCTAGATCGTTCGATCTCATCGTCGTCGGTGCGGGGTCGGGCGGATACGCCGCCGCTCGCACCGGGCGCGAGCTTGGGGCCTCCGTAGCCCTCGTCGACCGCGGGCCGCTCGGCGGCCTCTGCATCCTGCGCGGCTGCATGCCCTCAAAGACGCTTATCGCGACCGGCGACACGGCGCACGAGATCGCGAACGCCGGGGAGCTCGGGCTCAAAGTCGGGCCCGCCGCCGTCGACTTCGCGGCCGTGATGGCGCGGAAAAAAGAGATCATTCAGGGATTCACCGACTACCGCGTCGCCGGCATCGACACGTTTCCCGTGTTTACGGGCGACGCGCACTTCGAATCGCCGACGGGGCTTCGCGTCGGCGGTACGACGCTGCACGCGTCGAAATTCGTCGTCGCGACGGGTTCCGTCGTCGCGCCGCCCGCGATTCGCGGGCTGGCTGACGCCGGTTTCATCGATAGCGACGGCGCGCTCGAGCTGCAAGAACCGCCGAAGTCGATGATCGTGCTGGGCGGCGGCTACGTCTCGACCGAGCTCGGTCAGTTCTATTCCCGCATCGGCACGAAGGTGACGGTCGTGATTCGCGGGCGGCACGTTCTCTCGGGCGAGGATACCGACGTCGCCGAGGCGCTGACCGAATATCTGCGCGCCGAAGGCTTGGCGATCGAGACGGAGGCGCAGGCCCACCGCGTCAGCGTGCGTCCCGATGGCCTCAAAGTCGTGCACTTCACGCGCCGCGGCGTGGAAGAAGAAGTCG
>JBHEMQ010000063.1:14760-17960 GCA_046262475.1 Candidatus Velthaea sp. | reverse complement strand
CGCATGCGTCGCGTTGATGTCCTCGACCTCGATCACGAACGTTCCGCTGCCGGCGCGCCGTTCGTCCACGTGCAGCGTGAGGCCCGTCTGGCCGCCCGGCGGCGTCACGGTGAGCCAGCGGTAGCCATCGCCCATGCGCTCGTCCATCGTCTTTTCAAATCCGAGTTTTTCGTAGAACGTCAGCGCGAGTTCCTGATCGGTGACGCAGCAGGTGGCGAATCGAACGAACATCGGCGGCTCCATCGGCGGCGTAGGCGTTCGGCCAAGCTTGTGCGAAAGCGCGCGGGTCCCCCTCGTCTCCACGGAGTACGGATGCGTCGATTCGTTGTTCGCGCGGCACGCTTGGCTGCCGTCATCCTCGCGTTTACGGCGGCGGCGGCAGCGCAATCCGTGCCGTCGATAACGCTTGCATTCGATTGCCGCGATATCGGGCGCAACGTGCTGCACGTGCGAGAAACCGTTCCCGTACGCGGCTCCCTGACGCTGGTGCTGCCGAAGTGGATTCCCGGCGAACACGGTCCGAACGGGTCGATTGCCGAGCTCGTGAATCTCCGCATGCGCGCCGGCGGCCGTCCCGTCGCGTACCGGCGCGACGACATCGACATGTTCGCTTTCCACGTCAACGTGCCGTCGGGAGCGTCCCAGCTCGAGGTCACGTTCGATCATCTCTACGCACCGCAAGGCGATTCGACGACCCCCAATCTTGCGATCGTCAATTGGGTCGACGGCGTTTTGTATCCGCAAGGTGCGCGCGCCGCCGACGTGCGCGTTTCGCCGAGCATCACGCTGCCGGAGGGTTGGCAATTCGGCACCGCGCTGGCGCCGGTTTCGACCGCCGGCGCCACGACGGCATTCGCACCGGTCTCGCTGGAAACGCTCGTTGATTCGCCGGTCGACGCCGGCCGGTACGTGCGCAACATTCCTCTTTACGACAAGGGCGGAACGCTTAACGAAGCGGTGATCGTCGCGGACTCGCCGGCCTCATACGAACTCAAAGAGACGACGGTCGCGGACATGAAGAATCTCGTGACGCAGGCCGATGCGCTCTTCGGTGCACGTCACTGGCGCAACTACCATTTTCTCATCACCCTGAGCGATACGATCGCGCACTTCGGGCTCGAACATCACGAGTCGAGCGACGACCGCATCAACGCCAACTCGCTGACCGACGAGAATGCGGTGCAAAGCGATCTTCTGCCGCACGAGTACGTGCACTCATGGAACGGGAAGTACCGCCGGCCGGCCGGTCTTGCCATGCCCGATTACCAGACGCCGATGCGCGACGAGCTGCTGTGGGTGTACGAAGGCTTGACCCAATATTACGGGCAGATTCTCGCCTTCCGCAGCGGCTTTCGCAAGAGCGAAGATTATCCGGAATTCATCGCGCAGCTCGCTGCGTCGCTCGACGCGATACCCGGGCGCGCGACGCGACCGCTCGTCGATACGGCCATCGCCATCCCGTTCGCACGGCGTAGCAGCGGCACGTACAACGGATTGCGGCGCGGCGGCGATTACTATCCTGAGGGCGCGATGGTCTGGCTCGAAGCGGACCAGATCATCCGCTCGCAAAGCGGCGGCAGCAAGAGCCTCGACGATTTCGCACGCGCCTTTTACGGCGGAGCCGCGGACACGGGACCGGCCGTCGTGTCCTACACCCGTGCCGACGTCGTCAGCGCGCTGAACGCGGTGCAGGCCTACGACTGGAAGGCGTTCTTCGATACGCGCGTCGACGCGGTGCAGCCGCGTCTCGCAAGCGACGGCATTGAGAAAGGCGGATGGCGCCTCGTTTTCAACGATACGCCGAACAAGTACATCCGGCTGCGTGAGTCGAGCGGCCGGTTTGCCGGCGTCGACGAGCGGTACGCCCTGGGCGCGCAGTTCACGGCCAACGGCCGCATCATCGACGTCTATCCGGCAACACCGGCGGCGCGCGCCGGGCTTGCGCCCGGAATGCGCGTGCTCGCCGTCAACGGCCTCGCGTACACCGGCGCGCGTTTGCACGACGCCGTCAAAGCGGCAAAGGGAACGAACGCCGCCATCGCGCTGATCGCCGAGAACGCCGGCTTCGTGACGGTAACGGCGATCGATTACCATGGCGGCGAGCGCTATCCACACCTGGAGCGCATCGGGGACCGCGCCGATATGCTAGCCGCGAGCGTTCAGCCGAAACCGGCGGTGCGCTGACATGCGCGCGCTTTCGACGGTTGCCGCGATGACCGCAATCGCGCTTGCGGCCCCCATGCCGCGTGCGGCGGCGGCGCAAGGCCCGCCGCTTACGGTCAGCGTCGACGCTCGCGACGCGGCGCGCTCGATCCTGCATACGCGCGTCGGGATCCCCGCGCGCGCCGGCGCGTTCACGCTGTACTATCCGAAATGGATTCCGGGCGAACACATGCCGTCGGGCCCCATCGCGAACGTCGCATCGCTCGTCGTGCGGGCGAACGGCGCCGTCCTGCCGTGGCGTCGCGACGACGTCGACGGCTACGCCTTTCACGTCACCGTTCCGCCGGGCGCCGGCCGGCTCGACGTCACGTTCGATTTCTTGCTCGGGCGCGGCGGAAATTTCAGCGCCGGCGCTTCAAGCGATTCGCAGCTCGCCGTCGTCAACTGGAACCAGCTCGTGCTCTTACCGCAAGGCTATCGTTCGCACGACTTACAGGTAGACCCGGAAATCAAGCTCCCCGCCGGGTGGCAATATGGAACCGCGCTGCCGGCGCCGCAGCGCGCCGGTGACACGATTCGCTTCGCAACCGTGTCCGTCGAGACGCTCGTCGATTCGCCCGTCGCCGCAGGCGCGCACTTCCGGCGCATTCCGCTGTACGCGGCCGGCGGTGCCACAGCCGAGATCGACGCCGTCGCCGACTCCGAGGCCGCGCTCGCGTGGCCGGTGCAAGCGGTCGCGCAGTATCGGAATCTCGTGACCGAGGCGCTCGCGCTATACGGCGCTCGCCATTGGCAGCACTACCATTTCCTGTTCACGCTGAGCGACAACGTTACGTCGTTCGGTCTGGAACATCACGAATCGAGCGACGACCGCGTGGGAGAACGCACGATCGTAGACCCGCAGCTGCGCGAGGCGCGTGCATCGCTGCTCCCGCACGAGTTCACGCATTCCTGGAACGGCAAATTCCGGCGGCCCGCGGGGCTGGCCACGCCCGACTTTCAAACGCCCATGCGCGACGATTTGCTGTGGGTCTACG
>JBHEMQ010000063.1:6682-14750 GCA_046262475.1 Candidatus Velthaea sp. | reverse complement strand
CTCGGCGAGGTGCTCTCGTTCCGTATGGGCATGCGCGACCGCAAAGATTTTCCGGACTTTCTCGCGGCCACCGCGGCGCAGCTCGATGCCGAAAGCGGCCGCCGTTCGCGCTCGCTGAGCGATACCGCCGTCTTCGCACCGTACTTGTATAACGCGCAAGACTTCGGCGAATCGGCGCGCCGCGGCGTCGACTTTTATCGGGAAGGTACGCTGCTGTGGCTCGAAGCAGACACGATCGTGCGCGACGTGACGGGCGGCAGAAAGTCGCTCGACGACTTCTGCAGGGCGTTCGTCGGCGTGCGCACGACCGCACCCACGGTCGTGCCCTACACGCGGGCCGACGTCGTCGCGGCGCTGCGGCGCGTCGCGCCATACGACTGGGCCGGCTTCTTGCACGACCGGCTCGACGTCGCCACTGCGCAATCACCGAACGGCGGCTTCACGCGTTCGGGCTATCGGCTCGCTTACGACGACCGGCCGTCGAAGTGGATTAAATACGGTGAAGCGCGGGGCAAGAACGTCAATCTCATCTATTCGCTCGGCATGACGGTCCTCGACGACGGTCAGGTGACCGACGTTGCAGACGGCTCTCCGGCCGCGCGTGCGGGCATCGGCTACGGGATGAAGATCGTCGCGATGGGCGGCCGGATGTTCAATCGCGACAGCGCGGACGCGGCGTTGCGGGCGGCGATGCACGAGCGGACCCCGATGCAGGTCATCACCGACGACCAGGGTGTCTATGCGATTCGCGCCGTCGACTACCACGGCGGCCCGCGGTATCCGCACCTCATCCGCAGCGGCTCGCAGCCGGACTGGTTGAGATCGATCGCCGCGCCGCATCGGGCGGACCGGCGTTCGTGAAGAACCGCGGGTTTCACGAACATGTGTTTTTTGCCAACGCGCGGAGCCTCACGGTAGCCGCGTCGTGACCTTTGCCGGCGTCGGTCACTTCTTGCCCGCGGAGCGCCCCGCCGAACGTGCGAGCGAAATCGCGCACCTTGCAACCGTTAGCGAAGGACGCGAAGGTACCAACCGCGACTGAGAGGCGTCCGCACGACGGCGTTGTTTTTTAGGAGCTCATGGTCGTCGCGGAACGGCTCGAACCGGCGGTTCGCCGCGGCGCGATGTTCGGCTGCCCCGCGGCATTCGTCGGGCGCAAGATGGCCTTCTGCGTGTATCGTGGCTCGGTCGGCGCCAAAGTTCGGGAGTCCGTTGCCACGGCGCTTCGGGGACGGGGCGTCGTGCAGTACTTTCAGCCGTAAGACGCCGCTGCGCGAATGGATCAGCCCTCGCAAGGCCGTACGATGACGCCTTGCTGCGCGACGTCGTCGGCCACGCCGTCCGCTATGCACGCGAGCTCGGCTCGCCTTAGTAAGACATGCAACGGCGCCTGCGACGCCGCTTCCAGCACGACTCGACGAGCGCCGGCGGCGGCTCCGTCCAAGCGCCGCGGCGCAGTGGGTGAAGGGGCCGCGAGGCGAGAAAGGTCGCACTATGTCGACGAGTCCGCAACAACTCGCCGTTCCTGCGATTGACGCTCTGTTGACGGAGACGGTTGTCACGCTCGTGTACGCGGCAACGGCCTACCTGGAGCCGGCCGGGACCGGCACGGCGCCCGACCTCCCGGCGGCGGAACTCGCCGTCGACGTCGCCGCGGCCGCCTTCGAGCGAATAGCGCCGCGCTTGAGGCCGGAGGAGCGAAGCGCACTCACGGCAATGTTGACCGACGTGCGAATGACCGTTGTGAGAAAGCGAGGCTGACCATGCCTCGCTTTCGCGCTTGTGACCGCGTACGGAGACATCGTGTCTGACGTCTTGGTGCTGAACTTCACGTACGAAGCGCTCAACATCACCAGCTTTCAGCGTGCGGTGAAGCTGATTTTTTCGGGCAAGGCGGAGGTGGTGCACGGCCGCGAAACGGTCGTTGCATCGCCCACCTTCGAGATGCGCATGCCCTCGATCATCCGCATGCTGTACTACATCCGCCGCCCCATGCAGAAGGTCGCGCTGACGAAGAAGAACATTCTCTTGCGCGACGACTACACGTGCCAGTACTGCGGTCTCAAAGGCGAGCGCATGATGACCGTCGACCACGTCGTTCCGCGCAGCAAAGGCGGTCCGTCGACCTGGGAAAATCTGGTGTGCGCCTGCATGCGGTGCAACAACCGCAAGAACAACCGCACTCCCGAACATGCCAATATGGCGTTGAAACGCCGGCCGAAGACGCCCAAGTATATCCCGTGGATTCGCGTCAAGCGCAATACCCTGCCGGGCGAGTGGCATAAATTCTTGTTCTTGTACAACGTCAGCATCGAGGACAGGCTCGAGGTCTGAGGCCTTTCCCCCGATGGTCCGCCGTGACGTGACGCCCGCACCACGACGCACGCCGGCCGTTGCCGGATACTAGGACGGTGACGCCCTACCTCACCGTGACCGACGCCGCAGGCCGCGTTCTGCTGCGGCGCCTCGCGACGCCGGCTGAAGCGGCCGCGGCGGCGGCGCGCGGGCCGGCTGCACCCGCCGCACCGCCCGGTTTGACGCCGCCGTGGGAGCTGTCGTCGGCCGATGGCGCGGTCACGGCCGAGATTTCACGCGCAGGCTACGCCGCGTACCTGGCGTCCCGCTCGCGCGATGCGGCCGCCGGCGACCGCCACGCGTTTGACGCCGCGCGCGGTCTGCACGCGGTGTATGACGCTGCCGGACGTCTCCGCGAACTGCAGACCGCCGGCCGCGAAGGGCTCTACGTCCGGATCAATTTTCCGGCGCGCGGCTGACCGCGTCGCGAATTCCGAGCGTCTGCGCGAACCGCGGCCATGACGGCGGAACGCCGGCGGCGATGAGGCACTTCGCGACATCGCCGATTAGGAACGGCAGAACGCCGGCGGCAAACGCCTTCGCGACGCTGATTTTGAGAAACACCATCAGCCACGCGGCGCCACCGACGAATACGATGCTCGTGCCGAGAAAGACGGCGAAGAACCGCAGGCCGTACGTGCGGCCGAAGCCGCGTTCGTACAGGCTGCCGATGATGAATGCCGCGACCGGAAAGGCGAGCAGATATCCGGCGGTTGGTCCGAACAGCGCCCCCGCCGCGAACACGGGCAGCCCTGCGAGTCCTTCAGCGAGGTAGGCGAGAATCGCGTACACCGCTTGATTGCGGCCGAGCAGCGCGACGAGCACGGGAATGGCGAGCGTTTGACCGGTAATCGGCACCGGTCCGATGGGCACCGCGATTTTGGCCGAGAGCGCCATGACGATCGAGCCCAATACGACGGCCGCCGCGCGCAACGCAATCGAGCGGTTCGAAGGAAGCGAACGTGCGGAAATCATCGCCGTCGCCTTCCGGCTTGCCGCCGCTTCCCCCTCGGAAGCAGCGCTCAAAAGCGTTCGCGCGACCGGTTTGCGTGTTATAATCGCGCCCGTTGTGATCGTCCGCGAACCGGTCGCGGTCCCGGGCTACAGGCTCGATCAGACCCGCACGCCGTACTTCCAGGTGCTGCTCGATTACGTTGACGCGGGCGTCATCCCGTTCCACACGCCGGGTCACAAGCAAGGTTTGGGCATGGACCGGGCGTTCCGCGACTTCGTCGGCGACAACGTCCTCGCGATCGACCTGACGCAGATTCGCGGGCTCGATGATCTCTTGCAGCCCGAAGGCCCCCTCGTCGAAGCCCAAGAGCTGGCGGCTGAATGTTTCGGCGCGGAACACACGTACTTTTTGATCAACGGTTCGACCAGCGGCAATCAGTGCATGATGATGGCCGCGTTGAATCCGGGCGACAAAATGCTCGTGCCGCGCAACGCGCACAAATCGGCGATGGGCGGCCTCATCATGTCGGGTGGGTATCCGATTTGGATGCAGCCCGAAGTCGACGAAGCGCTGCACATGGATCACACCGTCACGCCGGAGGCCGTGCGTGCGGCGCTGGGGGAAAATCCGGACGTCAAGGCCGTGTACGTCGTCTCGCCCACGTACTACGGGGTGGCCGCGGACCTCGAGGGTATCGCGGCCGCGGCGCACGAGCATGGCATTCCGCTGCTCGTCGATGAGGCGTGGGGGCCGCATTTCCATTTTCATCCGGCCCTTCCGAAATCGGCGATGGAAGCGGGCGCCGACATGTGCATCAACTCGACGCACAAGATGCTTGGTTCGCTGTCGCAAACCGCGATGATTCACGTGCAGGGCGATCGTATCAGGCTCGACCGTTTGAAAGCCGTCTACAAACTCTTTCTGTCGACGTCGCCTAATCTCGTGCTCGTCGCGTCGCTGGATGTTGCGCGCCGGCAGATGGCGCTCGAGGGTCCGGCGCTGCTCTCGCGCACCATCGAAATAGCGAACGACGCGCGGCGCCGTCTCAACGAAATTCCGAACGTGTACTGCTTCGGCGAAGAACTGGAAGGGCGGCCCGGCGTCTTCGATCTCGATCCGACGAAAATCACGATCACGGTCAAGAAGCTCGGCTACACGGGGTACGAAGCGGAAGAGATTCTCCGGCGCCGCTACAACGTGCAAGTGGAGCTGGCCGACTTGTTCAACACGCTGGCGCTCTTTACGATCGGCACGACCGCCGAGGCCGCGGACGAACTCGTCTACGGCGTCAAGGAACTCGCGCGCGAAGACCGCCCCGTCGACATCTTTTCGCCGAGCGGCGTGCTGCAGCGCCGCGTGAAAAAAGGCACGTACCGGCTGCCGAAGATCCCGCCGATTCGGCTGTTGCCGCGCGAAGCGTTTCTCGCGAACACGGAAATCATTCCGTTCAAGAAGAGCGCGGGCCGCATCTGCGCCGAAGTGATCACGCCGTATCCGCCCGGCATTCCGGTGATTTCACCCGGCGAAGAGATCACGCCGGAGATCATCGACTACCTCGATTTGGAGAAGAAGGCCGGGGTGCGCATGCAAGGGCCGTTCGATAGCGATTTGAGGAGCATTCGCGTCGTAACCTGAACGCGCTGCGGCGGGTACACAGTCGATATGAGCGCGCAAAAGGGGAGCAAGCGGAGGCTACGGAAGCCTGCTCCCGTGAGGATCGCAGTTGGCCGTTAACGCCGAGTCCTTCGCACCGAACTGGGAGCTCACACAGCTCCTCGACATCTTCCCCCTCCCGATACGTCAGGCGCTCGTACGCCTGCCGAACGTCGCAGACGTGATCGAGGTCGTGCTAGACCTCGGACGTTCACCCGAGGCGCGGTTCGAAGATGATTTCGTGCTGCTTAGCGACCATGCGATCACGCACGAAGATCTCGCGCACGTCGTTTCGCGCCTGTCGCCGTTCGGCGCCGACAATCGCGCGGGCATCGAGAAGACGCTGCATCGCATCAGCGCGATCAAGAACCGCACGGGCAAGATCGTCGGTCTTACTTGCCGTGTCGGGCGCGCGGTCTACGGTACCGTCGACATCATCCTCGACGTGATCCGGACCGGCAAATCGATTTGTTTGCTCGGGCGGCCGGGCGTCGGCAAGACGACGATGCTGCGCGAATGCGCCCGCATCCTGAGCGAAGATCGTCGCCGTGTCGTCATCGTCGATACCTCGAACGAAATCGCCGGCGACGGCGACGTTCCGCATCCCGGCATCGGGCACGCGCGACGCATGCCGGTTGCTGATCCCGCGCTGCAGCATAACGTGATGATCGAAGCGGTGGAAAACCACATGCCGCAGGTGATCGTCGTCGATGAAATCGGAACGGAGGCCGAGTCGCTCGCCGCGCGGACGATCGCCGAGCGCGGGGTACAGCTGATCGGCACGGCGCATGGCCAGACGCTCGAAAATCTCTTGATGAATCCGACGCTGTCCGATCTCATGGGCGGAATCAGCGCCGTGACGCTGTCGGATGAAGAAGCGCGCCGGCGCGGCACCCGCAAAACGGTGCTGGAACGCAAAGCGCCGCCGACGTTCGACGTGCTGATCGAGATTCAGGACCGCGACCGCTTGGCGATTCACACGAACGTCGCCGACGTCGTCGATGCATTGCTGCGCGGCTATTCGCCGCAGCCGGAGCTGCGGCAGCGCATGCCGGGCGGCGCCGTTTCGGTCGTGCAGGAAGCCAATCCCGAAGCGGTGATCGCGCCGAAGTCGCGCGACGTGCGACCGCAGCAAGCGCGCGAAGACGAGCTGCTGTTCGGTCCGGGCGGCGGCGTGGTGGAAGAGCAAGACGCGCCGATGCTGATCTTCCCATACGGCGTCTCCCGCAACAAGATCGAGCGAGCGATCCACAACCTGCGCGTGAATGCTTCCATCGCGCGCAAGTGGGATGAGGCCGACATCGTGCTCACGCTAAAGACGCTCGAGCGCAAGGAATCCGAGCGGCTCAAACAGATCGCCGTCGAGAACGTCCCGATTTATTCCATCAAGACCAACACGACGACCCAAATTCAGAACGCGATCAAAGACGTCTTCAATCTGCCGACGCTCGACAGCGAAGAAATCGCGCTGCGCGAAGCCGAGGAGGCCGTGTATCAGGTGCTGCTCGACAGCCGCGCGATCGAGCTGTCGCCGCAGTCCTCGTATCTGCGCCGCATGCAGCATCAGGTTGCCGAGAAATACCGCTTGCAATCGCGCAGCACGGGCCTCGAACCGAACCGCCGGGTGCGCATCTACCGCGGCTCCGATATCTAGGGAAGCTCTGATTTAGCCGCTCTCTTCGTCGCCGGAGGCCTCATTTACCAAAGTAAACTTCGCCCTCCGGCTCCTCGATAGCGGCTAAATCAGAACTTTCCTAGGGAGGCTGTGTTTTAGCCGATCTTTTTCGTCGCCAACGACCTCGTTAACCATAGTAAACATCGGTCGTTGGGTCCTCGATAGGGAGTGCGTTGGCCGCGCCTCGCACAACGAACTGGCATGTACCGGCAAGTGCGCGCGCTTGGCTATCTTCTAACCGACGACGCGGAGAGGTCATCATGCGTACCCCGCAGGAAACGTCTCGCATATCGAAGTTGATCTACATCACCAACACGTCGCTCGACGGTTACGTGGAGGACGAAACCGGTGCCTTCGATTGGGTCATTCCCGATCAAGTACACGCGTTCATCACTGACTTGTTGCGGCCGATTGGAACCCTTCTCTGTGGGCGGCGACTCTATGAGACGATGACCTGCTGGGATGCGCCGGTGGAGGGCTATCCACCCGAACACCGCGACTTCGCACGGATCTGGCAGGAGCGCGAGAAGATCGTCTTTTCACGAACGCTGACAGGCGTTACGACACGCAACACGTGTGTCGAGCGGGACTTCGACCTTGAGGCTATTCGGAAGCTCACGCGGGAATCGGAGCACGACATGAGCATTGGCGGCGCCGAGCTTGCGGGGCTTGCGCTCGAAGCAGATCTCGTCGACGAATGTCACCTCTTTGTCAACCCGGTGGTCGTCGGCGCCGGAAAGCCGGCATTCCGAGCCGCCTTACGACGGAATCTCGAACTCCTTGAGACGCGCCGTTTCGGCACAGGAGTAATCCACTTGCGCTACCGCATTCGAGGCGGTACTCCTTAAGGAACTAACAACTCACTTCGGATGCCTGAATCGGCGCGCACACCTCTCGGGCTCGTGAAGATTCCTCCTCGGAAGACCCACCAAGGTAAAGGTCGGCCTTTGGCTCCTCGAAATCGGCTAATGCGAGCTTGCGCACGTTCTCGCGAAACTGGATTTGAGCTTGCGTTACTTGTCTAAGGTGACGATGCCGGCGTCGTCGACCGTGAACGCCGAGTCGAACTGATGGATCTCATCGCCCGACGTCACGCGGCTGTGCACGGCGAAGCGATGGCGACCGTTTTTTGAGCCGAGATATTTCATGCGCAAGAGCGGATTGCGCGCGTCGGCACCGGCGGCAAGCCGGCCGTGCTTCACGAGCGTTTCCACGACGTGCTTTTGCACGCTCATCGGCAGGAGCCGGTACGCGTCGTCGCCGGACATCGCGGCTGCGGCCATTTCAGACTGCGCTTTGTTCTCCGGCTCCGGCATGTCGCGGATGAAGCGTACGATCGCGTCGTAGTCGTCGGCTGCGATGCCCTCGAACGTGCATGCGAGCAGCGTCCACGTCACGCCCTCGCGTGCGGCCGTTTCCGTGCGTGCCGT
>JBHEMQ010000063.1:0-6672 GCA_046262475.1 Candidatus Velthaea sp. | reverse complement strand
GTCGAGCAGCACGTTGAAGGAGCCCGCCGGCGGCGGCGTTTTCGTCGCGAACATCAGGCCGTTGATCGAGATCTCGGTTCCGACGCCGGCGACGTGTTCGTCGCCGCGCAGCCACGCGATGGGAAACTGCGCTTTTTTCCGGTCGGCCGTCCGGCGGTCAGTTTTGCGTTCGGACATCCAGCGCACGATTTCATTCAGCATCGAGGACTCCGAAGGCCAGGCGAGGCGCGAGCGCAGAACATGCGACGGTGTTCATTACCTTCGAGGGCATTGAAGGCTCCGGCAAGTCGACGCTGATGTCGGCATTGGCTCAAGACCTACGGTCTGCCGGGGTGGACGTCCTGGTTACCCGCGAACCGGGCGGCACCGCGCTCGGCGACACGCTGCGCGGAATTTTCTTGGATCCGGTCACCCGCATCGAGCCGGTGGCGGAAGCTTTTTTGATCAACGCCGCGCGCGCGCAGCACGTCGCCGAAGTCATCGCACCCGCATTGAAGGCGGGCCACCTCGTTCTTTGCGACCGCTTCTTCGACTCGACCGTCGCCTATCAGGGCTACGGGCGCGGTCTAGACATCGACATGCTGCTCCGCCTTTCGCTCGCCGCCACCAGTGCGATCGCGCCCGACCTGACGCTGCTGATCGACATCTCGCCCGACGTCTCGCGGGAACGGATCCGTGCGCGCGGCGGCCGCGATCGCCTCGAGCGGGAAGACCTCGCGTTCCACGCGCGCGTGCGCGCCGGATATCTCGAACTGGCGGAGCGTTTTCCGCGCTTCGCCGTGCTGGACGGTTCGCTGTCCGCCGAGTTGCTGCTTGCGCAGGCAGCTGAAGTCGTCGCACGCCGCCGTCACAGCGCCGCGCTGTGATCGACGGAACCTTCGCGGTGGCCGGCGCCGCCGGTCCAACTGCGTTTTTCGCCAACTTGACCGAGGCGACGCTGTCGCACGGTTACGCGTTCACCGGGCCCGCCGGCGTCGGCAAGAAGACGTTCGCCTTGCGCCTCGCGCAGTCGTTGCTCTGCGTCACGCCGAAAACCACGCTGCTCGGCTATTGCGGCCGGTGCAGCGGCTGCACGCGCGTTGCCGCCGGCGCGCATCCCGACTTATACGTCGCCCACGGACAATTGAAAATCGGCGAGCGAGACGGCGGCGGTTTCCACGAGCACGAGGAGGCGACCGCGCGCGATCTCGTGCGGCAGCTGTCGCTGCATTCGTACGCCGGCGGAAAACGCGTCTTCATTTTGGGCGATGCGGACTTCACGCGCGAGGCGGCCAATGCGCTGCTCAAGTTCTTCGAGGAACCGCCCGACGACGTACTGCTCGTGGTCACGACGGCGGCACCGGGCCGGCTCATTCCCACCATCCGCTCCCGCCTCGTGGAAGTGGTGTTTCCACGATTGTCCGGCACCGACATCGCCGCCATCCTCACCGCCGACGGCGTCGAAGGCGCGGATGCGCGCCGGGCCGCCGACATCTCCGGCGGCAGTCTCACACGGGCGAAGGCCGTTCTCGAGGAGGGCGCCGGCGCCGTGCGTGACGCCGCGTCTGCGTGGTTTTTCGCCGCGGCGACGGGAACCGCCGCCGACGCTAGCGTGTGGGCGACGCGTGCCACGCTCGAAGAGGGTCTGGAGACGATCAAGACGCTCGCCCGTGATTGGCTCGTGCTCCTGGCGTGCGGTCCCGCGGCGCCGATGCTCGCGCGGGATCAAACCGCCGAGCTCCGCGGTTTGCCACCGCGCGACCACTCGGCGCTGGCGAAATCGCTGGCCTCCATCGGCGATGCCGAACGCATCGCGCGCACGAACGTCACGCCCGCACTCGTCGCCGATCTGGTACGCATGGCCCTCGCCCCGGCTCGCTAGGGCTTTCCTAGAAGCGGCGTCCGTAACTTATGTCGCTGTACGTTTTTCCGACGATGAGCGCGACGTACGCCGTAACGATCGATTGCACCACCGCGGCGAAGAGCGCGAGAACGAGCGTCGCCGACGCAAACGAAATGGGCCCGGCCAGCGCGCCGAGCGCGGGCAGAAGCAGCATGAATGCGGCGAATGTCGCGGCGACGGACACGACCGCGACGACAATCGTCGGGACCGGATGATACCGCGCCCGTTCGATCGAGATTTGAATGGCGGCGCCGCCGGGCACCCCGCCGATGGCGGCGGCTGGGATCGTATAAATCAGAAAGAACACGGCGACGGCCAGCAGCACCAGTGCGAGCGGACCGAAGAGCTGGCCCGCGTACTGCGCGATGTAGAGGACGAACGTGAATCCGAGCGCTGCCACGAAAATGTCGCCGCCGCGCCTGCGCGCCTCGTTCCAGCCGTCGTCGAACGACGCGCGTCCGCGCCGCCAGGCGCCGTCGCCGATGATCACCGCAGCGCCGAACGCGTACAGCTGCAAGATGAGCACCATGAAGGAGATGATGCCGCCGGTCAGCGATGCGATGCCGCCGCCGCCCATCGCCGCGCCGCCGAGCTGTGACACGAAGACCGCGAGAACGTTCACCAGCAGCGGCACGACGGCGATCGACGGATTGCGCGCGAGCAGGCCCACCGCTCGCACGAACATCATCGGGTCGATCCCGCCGAGCCGTCGCGACATCGTCAGCCGCGCGCGCCCGACAGAGCGCTGCCGCACGCGCACGTTCGCTCCGCCGGAATGTTCTCGATGATCTTGAAGATCGCGTTTTTCACGCGCTCGTTGTTGCTCGCGAAGATCCGCATGACTTCCGCATGCGAGACCGGCTCGACGCCGTGCAGCCCTTCGAGGCCCACGTCGTAGTCGGTGATCAGCGAGATGTTGACGTAGCACATCTCCAGTTCGCGCGCCAAATACGACTCGGGATAGTTGGTCATGTTGATGACTTCCCAGCCGAGCGAGGAGAACCACTTGGATTCGGCGCGCGTGGAAAAACGCGGTCCCGCAATGACGACGATCGTTCCTTTGTCGTGCGTCCCGATCCCGAGCGCGCGCAGCTGCTCGACGGCGATGGGGCGGAGCTGCGAGCAGTAGGGATCGGCGAAGCTGACGTGCGTGGTCACCGGCCCGTCGTAGAACGTATCTTTGCGGCCGGTCGTGCGGTCTACGATTTGGTCCGCAACCACCATCTCACCGGGCTTCACTTCCGCTTTCAGCGAACCGCAGGCGGTCGGACCGACGATGCGTGTGACGCCGAGTTCCTTCATCGCCCACGCATTCGCGCGATAATTGATGGATTGCGGCGGATACCGGTGATCCTTGCCGTGACGCGGCAAAAACGCGACGCGCTTGCCGGCGATTTCGCCGAGCGCGACCTTGTCCGACGGCAGTCCGTACGGCGTCTCGATCCAGACCTCGCGCGGATTTTCGATGAGACTGTAAAAGCCGGAACCGCCAAAGACGCCGATGTCGGCCGAATGCGTAGTGTTGGACAAATCGTCTCCTGTTTAAACGCGCTGCCACGCTAATTTCAAAGGCGCTGCGGCCCCGCGCAGCGAGAGCGGAGCGCCTTTCAAACTGCCTGCGATTACCTACTCAGAAAAGTCGCTCGGCTTCAGTTCTTCGATAAACTTTTTGAAGCGCTGCGTGTCTTCGACCTCGGCTTTTTTGTCGGGCACGGTTTCTTCAAGTGCGATCTTGTCGGTCACGAAGATCGGCGCTTGCATGCGCAACGCCAGCGCGATACCGTCCGAAGGACGCGCATCGATCTCAGTGGTGTCGCCGTTTTGACGCACGATCAGCTTCGCGAAGAACGTCGAATCTTTGATGTCGTGTATGATGATCTGCTCGAGCTTCGCCGACAGCGACTCGAGCATCGTGCGCATGAGGTCGTGCGAGAGCGGCCGCGGCACGGCGGTTCCCTCGAGGGCTAGGGCGATCGCGGTGGCCTCGAACGGCCCGATGAGGATCGGCAGGTAGCGCTTGCCCTCGAGATCCTTGAGGATGACGACCGGGTCGTGCGTCAGTAAATCGATCCCCAGTTTGTCGACCTTCATCTGCCGCATAATTCGATAATCCTACGGTCCCAGGGCGAATCCTGGTCGTCGACCGGGCCGCGGGCGAAGGCGGAACGGCGTGGATTCGGCGAAGGCGAATCCGTGGCTTTATCTTGCGGCATCGTCGGTTTGCCCAACGTCGGGAAGTCGACGATTTTCAACGCGCTCACGCGCTCCGCGCAGGCCCTGGCAGCGAATTATCCGTTCGCAACGATCGAGCCGAACATCGGGGAGGTACCGGTCCCCGATCACCGCATCGGCGTGCTCGCCGGCATCAGCACCTCCGACAAGTCGGTGTATGCCACGATGCGCTTTGTGGACATAGCCGGCTTGGTTCGCGGCGCGTCGGCCGGCCAGGGACTCGGCAATGCGTTTCTCTCGCATATCCGCGAAACCGACGCCGTCGCCATGGTCGTGCGGTGCTTTCACGACGACAACGTGACCCACGTCGAAGGCGGTCCCGACCCGTTGCGCGACATCGAAATCATCAACATCGAAATGTCGCTTGCAGACCTCGCGACGCTGCAGCGCCGGAGCGACAAATTAGCGCGCGAAGTGCGCGCAAATCCGAAGTCGGCTCCGCTACTCGACGCGCTGAAGCGCCTGGTGAGCGCGCTGGAAAACGGCACGCCGGCGCGCGCGTTCGCCGCCGGTTCGCTCGAAGCGGACATCGCACGCGATGCGTTTCTTCTTACCGCCAAGCCGATGCTGTACGTCGCGAACGTCGATGAAGCGCAGATCACGGAGCCGGGTGCGATGGCGCAGGCCGTCTTCGCGCATGCGCGCGCCGAAAATAGCCGCGCCATCGCGTTTTCCGGCAAGATCGAATCGGAGTTTGCCGGCCTGAGCGACGAGGATGCTCAGGCGTTTCGCGACGATTACGGCATCCGCACGGGCGGCCTCGATCAACTCATCGTCAACGCGTACGATCTGCTCGGCCTCATGACGTTTCTCACGACCGGCGAGAAAGAAACGCGGGCGTGGACGATCGCCAAGGGAACGAAGGCGCCGCAGGCCGCCGGCAAGATCCATTCCGACATCGAGCGCGGCTTCATCCGGGCCGAAGTTTGCACGTACCCGGATTTTGTCACGTACGGATCGCGCGAGGCCCTCCGCGGCGCCGGCCTGCTGCGTTCGGAGGGTAAGGAGTACGTGATGCAAGAGGGCGATATCGTCGAGTTCCGGTTCAACGTTTAGCGCCGGCTTCGCCACATCGCGCATTACGCATTAAACGATAGGGTTTTTCGCGATTTGTCCTAAAGTGGCCGTACGGCATGTAGGAGGCCATCCATGACCACTGCCGTGCGCGAAGTCTCCGTCTTCGGCGACGCCATCGCATATTTCAACGAAGCGGCGGCGCTTTTGAACCTCGAGCCGGGCGTTCGAGCGATCCTCACGCACCCGTCCCGGCAGATCATCTTTTCCATTCCGTTCCAGCGCGATTCGGGCGAGCTCGAAGTCTACACGGGCTATCGAGTGCAGTACAATTTCGCGCGCGGCCCGGCGAAGGGCGGAATCCGCTTTCACCCGGGTGTCACGCTCGACGAGGTGACCGCGCTCGCCTTTTGGATGACGTGGAAGTGCGCCGCCGTCGACTTGCCGTTCGGCGGCGGAAAAGGCGGCGTCACGTGCGATCCGACGTCCCTTTCGCTCAGCGAACTCGAACGCGTAACGCGCCGCTACGCGGCCGAGCTGGTGGAAGTGGTCGGTCCCGACAAGGACGTGCCGGCGCCGGACGTCGGGACGACGCCGCAAATCATGGCGTGGTTCATGGATACGTACTCGATGCACGTGCGTTCGAACACGCCGGGCGTCGTCACCGGCAAGCCGTTGGAAATCGGTGGTTCGCGCGGGCGCGTCGAAGCCACCGGGCGCGGCGTGTCGCTGGTGGCGCTGGACGAGATGGAGCGCATGAAGCTGAAGGCGGCCGGGGCCCGCGTGATCGTCCAGGGGTTCGGCAATGTGGGCTCGGTCGCGTCGCGAATGTTCGCCGATGCGGGATGTAAGGTGGTCGGTATTTCCGACGTTACCGGCGCGTATTACAACGTCGGCGGCATCGACGTCGCCGGTGCGACGGCCTACGCCCAAGAACATCATTCGCTCGACGGTTACCGCGGCGGCGACAAAATGTCGAACAGCGCCCTGCTCGAGCAAGATTGCGACGTGCTCGTTCCGGCGGCGCTCGAAAAAGTGCTCACGGTCGACAACGCGCCGCGAATCAAGGCGCGGCTCATCGTCGAAGGCGCGAACGGTCCCACGACGCCGGATGCGGACCATCTGTTCAAAGAGCGCGGCGTTGTCGTTATTCCCGACATCATCGCGAACGCCGGAGGCGTCACGGTGTCGTACTTTGAGTGGGTTCAGGATCGCATGGGTTACTTCTGGAAAGAAGCGGAAGTCAACGAGCGCCTAGAGGACCAGCTCCTCACCAACTTCCACGTCGTTCGAAAACTCGCGCAAGCACGTAACGTCCCGCTGCGTACCGCGGCCTACATGATTGCGATCGAGCGCGTCGTCGCATCGATGAAGATGCGCGGGATCTACGCCTAGCTCGCGCCCGGGCCGCCCGTAGCGCCCGGCGCTACGCCGATGTCGACCCAACGTTCGGACCAGTCTGACAGCGTGCGGATCACGGAATTGAGACTCCGTCCGGACTCGGTGAGTTCGTACGTCACGCGAACGGGCCGAGTACCGTGCAC
>JBHEMQ010000062.1:9568-19417 GCA_046262475.1 Candidatus Velthaea sp. | reverse complement strand
TCGCGCACGCGCACCGCTTCATCGAGTTCGTACACGCACAGCCGGTCGACGCTCGGCGCGACCGCGCGCGCAACCTCGATGAGCCCGTGGCCGTACGCATTCGCTTTGACGACGGCGGCAACACGGGCCGGCGCGACCAGCGCGCGCAGCGCTGCGACGTTCGCGCGGATGGCAGCGAGGTCGACGGTGATTGCGGCGAGCATCAGCGCGCGCGCAGCGCGCGGGCCACGATTGAGGCGACGGGTATTCCGAAGAAGACGATGTGCGCGGTCAGCGCGACGCCGAGCTCGGCGGGCGCCGGGATGTGATAGGCGTTGCCCGCGACGAGCACGAGCTGCATCACGAAATAGACGACGACCCCGAATCCCGCGCCCGACGTCAGCGGTCGCGTGACGAGCTGCGATTCGCGCTCCGCCATATATGCGTAACCGACGGCCCAGCCGATCGAGACGAGCACGTGGAAAGCCGCGCCGAGTGCGGCGTACGCTGGGCTTCCGTACGCGGTTTTCCCGACGACGAGCGCGGCGTCGGATTGAAAGAAACCCGCGAGCGTCACGTCGGCGTGCAGCAGTAGCCTCGACATCACGAGCAGAGCGACGGCGATGAGAATGCCGCCGACAAGACCGGCGAGGAAACCGGCGGCAAGCGAGCGCGGCTGCGGCAGAACGGAAGGCATGCGCCGACGTTCGGCGGTCCGGCCCCCGTTCCGGTCCTCGCAAACCGGTCGGGCGCCAGTCGGCTTGGTGCCGGCGCGATTCGGTGGGGTGGCGACGTTGCACGCCGTACCTCTTGCACTCTCGCTGTCGGTCTGCTAATCTATCCTGCGCTGGCACTCGTGTGCCGGAAGTGCCAAATCTATTTTGGAGGAGCTTTTTTCGTGAATCTCAAGCCACTTGGCGATCGCGTGGTCGTCGAGCACGTGGAACAGGCTGAGAAGAGCGCCGGCGGCGTTTTTCTCCCCGACACGGCCAAAGAAAAGCCGGTTGAAGGCAAAGTGATCGCCGTGGGACCGGGCCGCGTGACCGACACCGGGTCAACGATCCCGATGACTGTCAAGGTCGGCGACATGGTCCTGTACAGCAAGTATTCGGGATCCGAAGTCAAGCGCGAAGGTAAAGAATATCTCGTCATTTCGGAAAAAGACGTTCTCGGCGTGTTTGCCGACGAGCGCGTTCCGGCTGGAGTGAAATAAACAATAATGGCAGCGAAGCAACTCGTATTTGACGAGAACGCACGTCGCGCGCTCGAGCGCGGCGCAAACATTCTGGCCGACGCCGTGCGCGTCACGCTCGGGCCCAAAGGACGCAACGTCGTCCTCGACAAGAAATTCGGGTCGCCGACGATCACCAACGACGGCGTCACCATCGCTAAAGAAATCGAGCTCCCCGACACGTTCGAGAACATGGGCGCGCAGCTCGTGAAGGAAGTCGCCTCGAAAACGAACGACATTGCCGGCGACGGCACGACGACCGCCACGGTGCTCGCGCAAGCGATCATCCGCGAAGGCCTTCGTAACGTGACGGCGGGTTCGAATCCGCTGCAGATCAAGCGCGGCATCGAGAAAGCGGTCGAAACAGCCGTCGCCGAGATGCAAAAGATGGTGCAGACCGTCGACACCGCGGAGAAGATCGCACAAGTCGCGTCGATCTCGGCGAACGACAAAGAGATCGGCAACCTGATCTCGCAGGCGATGAACGCGGTCGGCAAAGACGGCGTCATCACGGTCGAAGAGTCGAAGTCAATGAAGACCGACGTCGAAACCAAAGACGGCATGCTCTTCGACAAGGGCTACATCTCGCCGTACATGGTCACCGACAGCGAGCGGATGCAGGCCGAACTCAACGATCCCTACATTCTCGTGACGGAACGCAAGATTTCGGCGATTGCCGACATTCTGCCGCTGCTCGAGAAGATCGTGCAGGTTCAGAAGCCGCTGCTCCTCATCGCGGAAGACGTCGAAGGCGAAGCGCTGGCGACGCTCGTCGTCAATAAGCTGCGGGGCACGTTTACGACGGTCGCCGTCAAGGCGCCCGGCTTCGGCGACCGCCGCAAAGAGATGCTGAAAGACATCGCGACCCTCACCGGCGCGACCGTCATCAGCGAAGAGCTCGGGCTCAAGCTCGACAAAGTCACGCCGGACCTGCTCGGTCAGGCCAAGACCGTCAAGGTGACCAAGGAAGAGACGACCATCGTCGACGGCCGCGGCAAGCCGGACGCGATCAAGGGCCGCATCGAGATGATCAAGCGTCAGATCGAAGAGACCGACTCGGACTTCGACCGCGAGAAGCTGCAAGAACGCCTTGCGAAGCTCTCCGGCGGCGTCGCGGTCATCCAAGTCGGCGCGGCGACCGAAACGGAGCTCAAAGAGAAGAAGCATCGTATCGAAGATGCGCTCTCGGCGACCCGCGCGGCCGTGCAAGAGGGCATGATCCCCGGCGGCGGCAGCTCGCTGGTGCATGCGCTCAAGGGCCTCTCGAGCATCGACGTGTCCAATCCCGATGAAAAGATCGGCGTCGACATCATCCGCCGCGCGCTCGAAGAGCCGCTGCGTCAGATCGCCGAAAACGCTGGGTTCGAGGGTTCGGTCGAAGTCAACCGCGTGAAGCTCGCGCAGCCCGGCCAAGGCTTCGACGCGATGAGCGGCGACCTCGTCGACATGATCGGCGCCGGCATCGTGGAGCCGTTCAAAGTGACGCGCTCCGCGCTGCAAAACGCGGCCTCGATCGGCGCGCTGGTCCTGACGACCGAAACGCTGATCGCCGACAAGCCGGAGCCGAAGAAGGAATCCGCAGGCATGCCGGGCGGCGGCATGGGCGGCGGCGGCTACGACATGATGTAAGCTTCGCCCGCGAGCGAAGAAACGAGGCGGCCCCGGACCAGCGTCCGGGGCCGTTTTTTATTTCGCGGCAGTTGCGCCGGAAGTTCCCTGGTGCTGTCAACTTTTCGGGCAGTACATCGTGCCGACGGCCAGCGCGGGCATTGTCGCGATCGGCCTTTCCGTGTACGCCGTCGTGAATGCGAAGCGCCGGCAAGAACGAATTCAGCAATATCTTCGAGGGCAGTGGTCGCGAGCGCGGCGATCGGCAACGCCTTCAAAGGCGACGACGCCGTTGCAGAAGCGCACGGTGCCGCTCACCGGCGCGCCTGCAGATCGCGCACGTCTAGCCGGCCGCATCTCGGCGGACGCTAAGCGGTTTGTCGGTGAGATGAACATGCACGCCGTCGCGGTTCCGTCTGCGCACGATGCCCGCCTCGAGTACGTGGAACGCGAGCGCCCCGAACCTTCTACCGGCACCGTCCGCCTGCGCATTGCGGCGTGCGGGATCTGTCACAGCGACGTGCTCACCGTTCGCAATGCGTGGCCCGGCATTTCGTTTCCGCGCGTCCCCGGGCACGAGATCGCCGGAACGATCGACGCGCTCGGCGCCGGTGTAACCGGCTGGCGGGAAGGCGACCGCGTCGGCGTCGGCTGGCACGGCGGTCATGACGGAACCTGCGAGCGTTGCCGCCGCGGTGATTTTCTCACGTGCGAGAATATGCGGGTTCCCGGCATCGCGTACGACGGCGGATACGCCGAGTACGCGATCGTACCGGCCGTCGCCCTCGCGCGCATACCCGCAGAGCTTCCGTTCGCCGAAGCCGCACCGCTAATGTGCGCCGGCGTTACCACCTTCAACGCGCTGCGTCACAGCGTCGCCGGCCCGGGCGACCTCGTCGCCGTGCTCGGGATCGGCGGTCTCGGACATTTGGGCGTGCAGTTCGCGGCCAAGATGGGTTTCCGCACCGTTGCCGTCGCGCGCGGCAAGGACAAAGAGGAACTCGCGCGCCGGCTGGGCGCGGCGCACTACGTCGACAGCGCCGCCGTCAATCCGGGCGCAGAACTGGAAAGGCTCGGCGGCGCAAAAGTCATTCTTTCCACCATCACGTCCGGAAAGGCGATCGAGCCGGTCATCGCCGGACTCGGCTTCGATGCACAACTGCTCGTCGTCGGAACGGCAGACGAACCGCTCGCGCTCAACACCGCCGCGATGATCGGCAAGCGGCAATCGGTCAAGAGCTGGCCCTCGGGCACGTGCGTCGATTCTGAGGACGCGATGAATTTTAGCGTGTTGACCGGCGTTCACGCGATGATCGAGACGATGCCGCTTGCGGAGGCGCCGCAGGCCTTCGCGCGTATGATGAGCGGTGCTGCGCGCTTCCGCATGGTGTTGACGATGGAGAACGGCGCTACTCCGGCGTAAGCGCATAGCGCGCGGGTACGAAGCGCCGCGTCAGCCAACGATAGGAGAACGTGAAGCCCGGCCAGAGCGTCGTATTCTTCCCGCCGGCATCGATGTACCAGCTGGAACACCCCGACGACCACACGGTGCGGCGCATTCGGGCCTGCAGACGCGCGTTGAACGCAGCCTGTTCCGAGCGCCGCACGTCGAGCGCGCGCACCTTGCCGCGGCGCATGAAACGGAGGGCGTCGAGCACGTAGCGGTACTGCGCTTCCATCATCAGCACCATTGAGTTATGCCCGAGCCCGGTGTTGGGACCGACGAGCAAGAACAAGTTCGGAAAGCCCGCCACGCTGGTGCCGAGATACGCCTGCATGCCGTCGCGCCATTCCTCACCGAGCTCGCGGCCGGCGGCGCCCTCGATGCGGACGGGCGCGACACCCTCCGTTGCACGAAAACCGGTGGCGTACACGATGACGTCGGCGGCGCGTTCGGCACCGTCGGCAGTGCGGATCGCGGCTTCTTCGATGGCGGCGATCGGCTCCGTCACGACTTCGACGTTCGCACGGCGCAACGTCGCGTAATAATCGTCCGAAAGCAGGACGCGCTTGCAGCCCATACGGTACCCGGGCACGAGCATCGCCCGCAGCTGCGGTTCGGCAATCTCTTTCTCGAGAAAGCGCAGCGCCGCGCGTTCCTGCGTCTTCAGCAAGCTCGGCATCACCGTGAAGCCAAGCGCGCGAAACTCGAGCATCCAGTACAGCAGCTTGCGGCGCAGCCACGCGTAGCCCGGAAACAGGCGCAGGCGTAGGCGCTGCGCGGGCGTCACGGCGCGGTCGCCGCGCGGAATGATCCAGGGCGGCGTGCGTTGATACACGGTGAGCCGCTCGGCGAGCGGTGCGATTTCCGGCACGATTTGCACGGCGCTGGCGCCGGTTCCGATCACGGCGACACGTTTGCCGCGCAGGTTTACCGACCGGTCCCATTGCGCCGAGTGAAAGGCCGCGCCCGCGAAGCGTTCGGCGCCGCCGATGTAGGGAACATTCGGCTTGCTCAGCGGTCCCATCGCCGCGATCAGGATGCGGCTTTCGAACGCGCGTCCGTCGCTGCTCCGTACAGTCCAGATTCCGCGTTGTGCATCGAACCGGGCCCCGGCGAGTTGCGTTCGGAAGCGGATGTGCGCCAGAATTCCGTACCTCGCCGCGCAGCGCCGAAGGTATTCGAGGAGTTCCCCTTGGCGCGGAAACACGCGCGTCCAAGCGGCGTTGCGCTCGAACGAAAACGAGTAGAGGGCCGTCGGAATGTCGCAGGCGCACCCGGGATAGACGTTGTCGCGCCACGTTCCGCCCACGTCGGCGGCGCGCTCGAGCACGAGGAACGAATGTAGGCCCGCGCGCTTCAAGCGTATGGCCATGCCGAGGCCGGCGAACCCGGCACCCACGATGATGATTTCCGCGTCTGTCTGCCGGGGGACGAGGCTCACGAGGCGGCTTTCCCTTCGCGCCTCGTGTTCGCGCACGCGCTAGCGGACGGCCTCCGCGAACTGTGCGTCTTCGGCCCAGCCGTCGCCGTGCGCACCGTCCACGTGCTCGCGCATCAGCGCGATCAGCTCGGCGGGCTGTTCGCTCAAGCACGCGTGGCCCGCGTCGGGAATCTCGACGTACCCGGCCCGCGGAATGGCCGCGCACATTACACGCACGACCTCGGCCGCATAACACGCATCGTGTTCGCCGAATCGCGACTGTCGGGCAAGCGATGTCGGCCAGCCTCACTCCGGTGCGGTACCGCACGGAGTAGCCGGGCTGGTTCTTGAGCGCGGCATGACCGCAGATCCCGTACGCAGCTCTGCGCGAACCGTGTGGCGCACTCGGGCTGCGCCTCAAACGTCGCGACGCTGAAGCTGTACGACGCGAGTTCCGCCGGCACGACGTCGGGCGCGATCTAAAATCGCATCGAAAAGCCGATGAGGTGGCGGCGGTTTGGCCGGCAGCGCGCCCAGTGCGCCGGATATATCGCGGCGCTCAACTCCTGCAGCGAGTCCAGGCGCGCCGGGGGCGAGTCACCGAAGCCGGGGTCGTCGAGCGTTAGAGGAACCAATGCAGCGACGGTACCGGGAGCGCGTCGAAAAAGCGTCTAAGCGTGCGCTGTGGGTAGAAGAGCGGCATGATCAGCGGGCGCCTCGACGAGACGACGATCGAAGCGCGTGCCGACGAGGTGCGCCGCAGCAGTTATTGCGTGCTGCGCAATCATGTGGACCGCGCGCTTCTGGCGGCGTGGTCCGAAGCGTTCGTACCGCTGCTGGAGGCGAACGTGCGCGCCAATCGCGGGCGCGAAAATCGCGGCGCGGAACGCTACTACGTCACGCTGCCGTTTCGAGGCGTCTTCGCGGATCCGCGCATCGCGTTCGATCCCGACGTCCTGGCGCTGTGCGAGCGGCTCGTCGGCCCCGACATGGTCATGTGCCAGCTCGCGAGCGATACGCCGCTGCGCGGTTCCGACATGCAGGAGGTGCACCGCGATGCGCCGCCGCTGTTTGCGGAATGGGGCCGCGAAACGCCGCCGTTTCAGTTGGCGGTCAACATTCCGCTCGTCGACGTAACCGCCGAGAACGGTCCAACCGAAATCGCAGCGGGAACGCATGTGCTTGCGAAGGACGAAGGCCTCGCGCGCATTGCCGCGGGTGAAATCCCGCTGGAACCGTTGTATCTCTCCGCCGGCGACGTTGTCGTGCGGGACGTGCGGCACTTGCATCGCGGCACACCGAATACCACCGACGTTCCGCGGCCGATGATCGTTATCGGCTTCTCACGGCGCTGGCTGCGCCGTCCGGAAGTGTCCATCCGGGTACCCGAGTCGACGTGGTCCGTGCTCGATGCGGCGCAGCGCCGGTTGTTGCGCTTCGAGCCGGTGGTGCCCGATGATGCGGCGGAGTCCGCGACGGAAGTCTATCAGGCGTTCGCGTACTAGAACCGTCATGACGTCCGGACACACGTTTGGGAACCGGCTGCTCGATGCGCTCTCGCCCGCCTTTCGTGAGACCTTCGCTGCCGCGTCGTCGCCCCAGCGCATCGAAGCTGGAGACATCACGCACGAAAGCCGTCACCTGCTCGGCCACGTCGATTTTCCTATCGATGCCGTGCTTTCCATCATCGCGACCGATCCGAACGGCGACACGTCCGAAGTCGGGGCCGTCGGCCGCGAAGCGTTCGTCGAGGTCGACGCGGCACTCGAATCGAGGTTCGCGGAGCGTACGTCCATCTGCCAAGTCGCCGGCAGCGCCGTGCGCGTTCCGCTCGAGGCGTTCCGCACGTATCTCGAAACGAATCGAGAATTCGCGCGGCTGGTGCGGCGCTCCGTCCGCGCACGCGCGTTCGTCACCGAGCAGATCGCGTCGTGCAATGCCAACCATACCATCATCGAGCGGCTGGCGCGCTGGCTCTTGACGCTGCGGTTTAGAACGAACAAAGATGCGTTCGCGTTCACGCACGAGGCGCTCGCGGAAACGCTAGCCGTGCGCCGTGCCGGCGTCAGCACGATTGCCGCGACGCTGCGGAACGCCGGCGCGATCGATTACAGCCGCGGCGCGGTGCGGATCGTGGACGTCGACCGGCTTGCCGAAGCCTCGTGCGAGTGCTATCCCCTAAGCGTCGCCGCGATCGAACGATCGTTCCTGCGCCAAGACGACGAACGCTGATCGCTTAGACGTTCGTCTGCGCGGTCCAGCGCTGCTCGCCCGTAATGTACGGCGTGCGCACCTCTTCGATCGCCCCCTGCAGCACGTCGCGATCGGCAATCTCGCACATGCAGTTTCTTAGGGCGCAACCATCGGCGGAATGCATGCCGATCGCGTGGCCGCACCCGCACGAAATCATCGAATCCACGAAGCCCCCTTCCCACGGATGCCCTCACCGTGACAAGAAAAGCGTACCCCGCCTGGTTCTGCCGAGCAGTCCAGAAGCGTACAGACGGCCCAACACTGCCTAGAATAGGAGTCGAGGCTGGGTCTTAAGTCCCTTTCTCGGCGCCGAAATAGTGGATCAGCTTCACGATGAATTGCGGCACCGTCGATAGCCGGCTGGCGTCGCCGTACGCAAAATACAATTCGTCGTGTGGGAGGCGGCGGTGCAGCGCGAACGAGAGATTCCAGGCGCGCGTGAACGGCGGCGGCGCCGTTGCGTCCACGACCGGGCCTGTGCCGACGATGCGGCGTACCCCAAAGGCGAGCGACGTGCTCGGTCCCGCGACGAAAGTATAGCCGGCGCGCTCGAGCCACTGCACCTGCACGCCCCCGGCGTCGAGGTAATCGCGGGTGTCATCGGCTTCAAGCGAGAGCGTGCCGCGCATCCCGGCGCGCATCGTCGAACTGCGGAACCACGTCTCCACGCGGCCCGGCCCGAAGCGCCCGGCGTTGTACGTGATCGTCGTCGGCGTCGCCGAGGATCCGTGAAACTCGTTGCTGCCCGGATCGTTGAACGAACCGCTGTGCCACGTCAACGTAACGCCGTTCTGCGAAACGGGCGTGAACACGCCGCTGTTCAGCAGCAGATAGCTGGAGCCGACGTTGAACTGAACGTCGATGCGATTGCGTGTGAGCACGTCGATCCACGCTGCGGTATCACTCTGGTTCAAAGCTCCACTCGCGGCGTGATAGCGATCGATGAACGTACCCACCTGGATGCTGTTCAACGGCGAACGCTTGTCGAAGAGAAACAGCTTGTTCTCGTACGCCGCGTAGCCGGCGATATCCGAGTGCTGAATGAAGCCGTCGGCCGGGCTGTAGAATTCGCCGATCTTGCGCATCGCGGCGGCAACGCCGAGGGTGCTCGTGTAGTAATAGATGCCGCCGTCGTAGCGCTGCGCGCGGTTTCCCGCGAGGACGTTCGTGCCCGCATCGTTGCCGTAGTTGAAGTACGAACTGATGTGTTTGTTGTCGTTCCACGCGACGCCCGTCGTCGTCACACGATCTGAAAACCCCGGCAGGTTCACGCCCACGGTCTGTTCGCCGAAGCGCCAGTGATTGTCGTTCGTGCGGAGCAGCACGGAAGCGGCGGCGTCGGTGCGGCCCACGCCGAGCGCGTCGAACGCCGCGAAGGAAAGCGGTCCTTGCTTCCCTTCGACGGCGTACCCGTCGCGCGGCGTTGGGATCGCGGGCGTGTAGAGCTCGCGGATCCCCGGGCAAACTACGCAACTGAACGGATTCAAGAAATTTGCGGCCTGCGTGAAGAACGGCCGAACTTCGGTGAAGGAACGCGCGAAGGCGGTAGGCGCGATCGTCTGCTGGTCGATTTCGACGTTCGAAAAATCGGGGTGGAGCGTCGCGAACAGCGAGGAAGTGGCGGTAACCGGTATCGACACGTCCGCGCCGACGCGCGACGTCGTCAGACCCGATGCGATCGAGCCGGCCGCGCCGAGCCCGTACAACGCCAGGCGCGGGCGCGGGCGCCCCGCAACCGCCGGTGGTAAACCGTTCATCGCACCGGCGTACGTGACGTCGTCGCCGTTTGTCTGCGGGCTTCCGTAGCTCCAGATTTGCCGTTCGCCGGTCGAGCGCACGATGCGCACGAGTTGCATCTTCCAGCCGCCGCCGCTGCCGGAACCGCGCATCACGGCGATCGGAATGCGCATCGTG
>JBHEMQ010000062.1:0-9558 GCA_046262475.1 Candidatus Velthaea sp. | reverse complement strand
ATTCAGAAACGTCGACGCGATCATGCCGCCGGCGACCGCCGTGCCGTGGGATTCCCACGTCGGCGCGTATGCCGTGTTTTCGGACGAGTACTGGTAGTGCGTGCCGTTGGACGTCGCCGCGAACTGATAGTAAAAGCCGTTCGCGCCGCTGGGCCAAAGGTCGATCCACACTTCGTCGTCCGTTCCGTCGCCGACGTCGTTCGCATGCTGCTGCGCGAGCAGCGTCTCACGTTGCTGCACGTCAAACCGTACGTACAGGTTCTTGCCGTCGGTCGCAATGCGCGCTGTTGCCGGTTCGGAGGAGCCTCGATTGTGTTGCACGTCCCACGGCAGTTGCGCCACCGCGGCGTCGCTCCACGCCGCCGGATCCGCATGCGGATCCAGCGGCAACGGCGTCTGCACGCTCGGCACGGTGAGGGCGGGAATGGTTTGCGCGGCCGCGCGTTCGGCGCTGGTCGCGGCCACTGCCGCGAGGATTGCGGTGAAAATCGTCAAGGCGCGCACGGAGCCCATGCTCCGCATTTCTTAGGAACTCGCAGGCCGTCCTCTTAAAGAACTAAGTGTCTGCGCGCCTGCGGCGCCAGTCGACCTGAACCGGGGGCTGCGCTTCCCGCTCGATTTGCGCTTTGATAAACTGTTCGACGCGTGCCAGCCCCTCGCCGGAGTCGGCGAACGCATCGAGACGTAGTCCTTCCGGCCAGGCGTGCAAGTCGCACGACCCTTCCGGAAGCCGCACGAAGCCCGACTCCGCCGACCATTCCGTTTCGAATTCGTGCCCGAGCCGCCGCGCGAGCCGCGCGGCGTGCGCGGAGGGGTCGGGCGTTATGACGAGGGCTTGTGCGTGTACCGGCATGACGTAACTACCCTTTCGCGGCGAGTTCGCGCCGGCTGAGCGGCGAGTTTGCGTTGTTGCGGACGGAGGCGATATTCAACGCGCGAGCGCGGGATGCGTACGATGGAATCCGGTCGCGTCTTGGTATGCCTTGCCGAACGCGAGCAACTTCCCCTCGCCGTACAGTTGGCCGATGAACGTGAGACTGACAGGCGTCCCGGGTCCGCCCGGTTCGAGGTCGCCGCTCGGCAGCGTCCGCGGTCTGGGCGCATCGCCGCCGCGCAAACCGTTCGGCACGATCAGCGCGGGATGACCCGTCAGGTTCGTCGCGGTCAATTGCGCGCTGCCCGTCGGCGCGACGATGACGTCGACGCGTTGGAACACCTTCGCGAAGGCGTCGATGGCGAGCATCCGCGCGCGATTGGCCTGTATGTATTCGACCGCCGGGATGAATCGCGCCGTGCGGAACGTGTTGGGCCAATCGGTGCGCGACTGCTCCGTCAGCAGTGCGTCGCGGCCGCTGCGCGTCAACTCGTCGAACGCCGCCGCGCCTTCCGCGAGCAGGATCGGCAGCATCGCGCCGTACGGATATTTCGGCAAGTCCACCGCAATCAAGTTGACGCCCATCCGGCGCAACCGCTCCAGCGCCGCTACATCGTAGCGGTGATCGTACTCGCGGCGCGCGCGCCCGAGCGCCGCATTCACAGCGGCCGTTTCGCGCGCTTTTTGCTCGTCGGGCGTGAGCGGCTTTTCGTCCTTCGGCAGTTCGGGCGGCGGCGCCGCGAGCGTGAAATCCGCTTGCAGATATCCGACCCGCAACGTACGCCAGTCCAGCGTTGCATCCCAGTTGAACGCCGCATCGCGCACCGTTCGATCGTGTCCGTCCGGTCCGTAGATCGCGTGCAGAACGAGCGCGCAGTCTTCGACGGCGCGGCACAGCGGTCCGATCTTATCCATGCTCCACGAGAGCGCCATCGCGCCGGTGCGCGGCACGAGCCCGAACGTGGGGCGCAAGCCGGTCGTTCCGCAGCGGGTCGACGGCGATGAAATCGAGCCCAGGGTTTCGGATCCGATCGCGAAGCCGACGCAACCGGCGGCGGTCGCGCTCGCCGGTCCGGCCGACGAACCGCTCGAACCTTGCTGTGGATTCCACGGGTTGCGTGTCTGTCCGCCGAACCACTTGTCGCCCTGCGCGAGGGCGCCCAACGTCAATTTGGCGATGAGGATGGCGCCCGCCGCGTCGAGCCGTTTGACGACGGTCGCATCTTCGTCGATGGTTTGCCGTTCGAATCCGCCCGCGCCCCACGTGGTGCGGTAACCCTTCACCGCAAGCAAATCTTTCGCGCCCCATGGGATGCCGTGCAGCGGCCCGCGGTAGCGGCCGACGGCGATGTCGCGGTCGGCTTCGCGGGCTTGGACGCGCGCGCGCTCTTCGGTGAGCGTGATGGCGAATTTCAGCGTCGGATCGAGGCGTTTGAGCCGCGCGATGTACATGTCCGTCAGCGCGGTCGCCGACACGGCACGCCCGCGGACGGCGTCCGCCAGTTCGCGCACCGTTGCGAAGGCGAGATCCTCGATGTTGCGCGGCGCACGCCCGCCGCGTACGTTCGGCGGCGCCGACATCTTTAGGGGCCGCCGGGTGCGGTTCAGCTTCGTTCCCGCGGGCAGCGGATCGAAGACGAGCGCCGGCGCCACCGAATTCGGGACGTGCAGCGCGTACACCGCATCGTAGTCTTGTTTGAAGCCGGTGAGCGCATCCAGCATCGCGTCCTTGTGTTCGTCGGCGATGCGCACGTCGGCGACGGCCGCGGCGTCGTCGATCATCGCGCGCGTCACTTTGCCCTTGTCCTCCGCCATCGCGTACAGGACGCCGGGCAGAAGCGTCGCCGAGAGTCCGAACGTCGAGCAAACGGCAAGAAAGGTCGTCCGGTCGGGCACCGTCATCTCCTCAATCCGCCGCGGCCTAGACGCCGCAGCCGTCCGGGTGATTTGCGTTACGGCGGCGTCGTCATTCCCCGGCAGTCAAGCGAGCGCAAATTTTGCGTTGCTAGTCGGTTGGCAGCTATTCGAAGCATTTAGGGACGGAAGCCCTAGCGATGCAGTGCGTTCAGCAGATGAAGGGCTCGCAGCTACGTGCAAGACTGTACCTGCGGGGAGTCGGCAACCGGTAGACGCCGCTGGCTCACGATGTCAAGGAGTTAGCACAAATGTCCATTCCGGTTAATCTATACGTCGACCGCCTCAGCATGACGCCGCCGGCGCGCGCCGCCGACGTGTATGCGGCAACGAGCGACCACTCGGCGTTGTACAGCGAGGCCGCGAAGCGCATCGGTCTGACGCCGAGCGAATATCGCGAGTTTCGCGCAGACCTTTCTTCCGGCCGGGCGCTGTACGTGAAGCTCCCGCGACGCCTCAATTCCATGGCCGGCGTGCATCACGGCAACGGCAAGGTTTACGCGCTGAACAACGTCGTTATCCCGGCCGGTGTGATGGGTTGGCAAGTTTCGTTGTCGGACGGTACACAGGTCTACGTTCCGAAGGTCTGCGGCAATCTTTCAATGATTCGCCCCGTCGCGATCGCGACGAAGCCCGCGCCCCGTACGCGCACCGCAGCCGTCGCCTTCGTACGTCCGCCCGCACCGCCCGCCGCGCCCGTCGTCGCGGCCGCACAGCCGTCGACGCCGGAGACGCCGGTGACCTTTGCACCCCTGGATTCGCCGGCCGTCGTTGCGCCGGTGGTCCCGGTCGCAGCTGCGGCAGCCGGACCGCATTTGGGACTTGCCGGCTTGCTCATCCCGATCGTCGGGCTGCTCACCGGCGGCGGCGGCGGAAACAGCCAGCCGGGCGGAGCGCCGCCCGCGGGACCGATCACTCCGCCGGATACCTGCCCCGCGCGCTGAGCCCGCCCGAGAACTAGGTCCAAAAAAGCCCCGGCCGTACGCCGGGGCTTTTTCAACGAAAACCGAAGCGCGTTGCGTTTGCGAAGGAGACGACCAGTGACGCTTTCCCGGCGAGTTTTTACGGCGGGCGCCGCCTCAGCGTTTGCGACGATCGGCGTTGTTGCGCCGGCGAAATCCGCCGAATTCGACCTCAAGTTCGGCCACGATTTGCCGGCGGACCATCCCGTCAACGTGCGCTCCGTGGAGGCGTTTGCGCGCATCAAGGCTGCGTCCAAAGGGCGCTTGCAGATCAAGTCATTTCCGACGAGCCAATTGGGCGGCGATCCGGCGATGCTGTCGCAGCTGCGCACGGGTGCGACCGAAATGCTCGCCCTGCCCGGTGCGTTTCTCAATGCGGTCGTCCCGCTGGCGTCGATCGAAAACGTGGCGTACGCATTTCCCAACCGGGACGCCGTGTTCGCGGCGATGGACGGCGAACTCGGAAAGGTCATCCGCGACGAGATCCGCTCCAAGGGCATCGTCGTCCTCGACAAGATTTGGGAAAACGGCTTTCGCGAGATCACGAGTTCCGTGAAGCCGGTGCACAATGTGAACGACCTGGCCGGTTTGAAAATCCGCGTGTCGCCGGGCAAGATCCGGCTGGATACGTTTCAATCGCTCGGCGCCGCGCCGACGCCGATTGCGCTCAACGAACTGTACACCGCGCTGCAAACGCACGTCGTCGACGCCGAAGAGAACCCGCTGCTGCTGATCGAGCAGCAGAAGTTCTACGAGGTGCAGAAATTCGTATCGTTGTCGAACCACATCTGGTCGGGCTATTGGACACTCATCAATGAGGATGTCTGGAAGCGGCTGCCGCCCGATTTGCAGGGCCTCGTCTCGCGCGAAATGGGTGCGGCGACGCTGAAAGCGCGGAGCGACACCGCTCAATTGACGCGCTCGGTCGCGGACAAGCTGCAGCGCCGCGGCATGCAGATCAACGATGTGGATGTTGCGAGTTTTCGAAGAAAGCTTGGCGAGGCGAAGTACTACGAACGCTGGAAGGCGGAGTTCGGCCCGAAAGCGTGGGCGGCGCTCGAGCGGTACGCCAACAAGCTCGGCTGAGCCCCTCGATCAAACCGCGCGCGCCGCGTGCAGCGCGCGGATTTCCGCGTCATTCATGCCGAGTTCGGCGAGAATGGCGTCCGTGTGCTGGCCGAGCGCCGGAATGGGATCCATGCGCGCCTCGTATGCGTCCGTGCTCGCCGGCGGCAACAGCTGCGGTACGGCGCCGGCCGGCGTTTCGACCGGCCGCCAGCGGTCCCGCGCGCGCAGCTGCGGGTGCTCCCAGAGCCCGTGCATGTCGCGAATGCGCGCGTTGGCGATCCCCGCCGCGTCGAGCCGCTGCGCGACCTCATCGGCGGTGCGCGACGCGAATTCGGCGATGATGATCGCATGCAGCGCCTCCCGGTTGGCCGACCGGCGTGCGTTCGTGTCGAAGCGTTCGTCGCGCTCGAGTTCGGGGGTGCCGAGAACATCGCGGCAAAAGATCGTCCACTCGCGTTCGTTCTGCAAGCCCACCATGATCGTTGCGCCGTCGCCGGTCGGAAACGGCCCGTACGGATACACGGTCGCGTGGCTCGCACCGGTTCGCGGCGGAGCGTCGGCGCCCGCGAAGGCATAATACAGCGGAAAGCCCATCCATTCGGCCAGGGCTTCGAGCATGGACACCTCGACGCGGCTTCCGACGCCGGTTCGCCCGCGTGCGATCAGCGCGCTCAAGATGCCGCTGTATGCGTACATGCCGGCGGCAATATCGGCGACCGAAATGCCGGCTTTCACCTGCGTTTCCGGCGTGCCGGTGACCGAGAGAAAACCCGCTTCGCATTGCACGAGCAGATCGTACGCCTTGCGGTCGCGGTACGGGCCGTCGTAGCCATAGCCCGAGATATCGCACAGGATCAAGCGCGGATGCTTCGGGCGCAGCGCGTCGGCCGACAATCCGAGCCGCGCGGCCGCGCCGGGCGCAAGGTTCTGCACGAGCACGTCGGCTTTCGAAAGCAGTCGCTCGAGCACGCCGCGTGCAAGTTCGTGTTTGAGGTCGAGCGTGAGGCTTTCTTTCGAGCGGTTCACCCACACGAAATGCGATGAGAGCCCGCGCACGCGGCCGTCGTACGCACGTGCGAAGTCGCCGCCGTGCGGGCGCTCGACCTTGATGATGCGCGCGCCGAGGTCGGCGAGATGGCGCGTAGCGTACGGCGCGGCGATGGCCTGCTCGAGGCTGACGACAGTAACGCCTTCGAGCGGACGCGCGTGTTCTGCATTCATGGTGCGGCCATTCGCGCGAGCTGCGCGTCCGGTCCCGTTCTCGTGGCGGGCCGCGAGGCGGGTACACCACTAGACGACCACGCCGACGGAGAACGGATCGATCGAATCGGGAAAATGGCCGAGCGAACTGGTGCTCGTGCGCCACGGCGAGAGCGCCGGAAACGTCGCACGCAATCGAGCGCTCGCCGAGCGTGCCGCGCTCATCGATATCGACGCCCGTGATTGCGACGTTCCGCTTTCGGAGCTGGGCGAGCGCCAAGCGCGCGCGCTCGGCCTGTGGCTGCCGCGCAATTACGAGCGGCCGAAGGTGCTGCTCGCCTCGCCCTATCTTCGCGCGCGCCAAACGGCACAGATCGCGCTCGAAGCCGCAGGCTGGACCGACGTGCCGACCGTGGCCGATGAACGGCTGCGCGAGAAGGAGTTCGGCATTCTCGACCGGCTGACGCGCACCGGCATCGAGCAGCAGTATCCCGAGCAGGCCGCGATGCGCGACTCGCTGGGCAAATTCTATTATCGTCCGCCGGGCGGCGAAAGCTGGACCGACGTCCTCTTGCGCCTGCGCAGCATCATCGACACGCTGACCCGCGAATACAGCCGGCAGCGCGTGTGCATCGTGTCGCACCAAGTCGTCGTACTGTGCTTCCGTTATCTTCTCGAGCGCATGAACGAAACGGAAATTCTTGCGGTCGACCGTGCGAACGAGATCGCGAATTGCTCGCTGACCACATATCGGTTCGACCCCGCCGCCGGAACGCGCGGCAAGTTGTGTCTCGCCGGGTTCAACGTCGTCGCCCCAATGGAAGAGGCGGGCGCCGCCGTAACGACGAGTCCGGATGTTCCCGTTGCACGCAAGTAACGGTGGGATGCTGCGCGTGCGGCGGAAGCTCTTGCGTGCATGGCCGTTGCCGGCCCCGTCGCATGCGGACAAGGACGGCCGCGGGCGCGTGCTGGTCGTCGGCGGCGCCCCGGAAATGCCGGGCGCGGCGATTCTGGCGGCGACCGCAGCACTGCGGGCCGGCGCGGGCAAACTGCAGATCGCGACGTGCGCGAGCATCGCGCCGCACGTCGCCGTTGCGATGCCGGAGGCGCTCGTCGCCGGCTATCCTCAAACAGCGTCCGGCGCAATTTCCGCAAGCTGCGCGCAAGCGCTCTCCGACCGCGCCAACCGCTGCGACGCCCTGGTGTTCGGTCCCGGCATGGTGGATGAAGCCGCATGCGGCGAACTTTTCGCGGCGCTCGTCGACCGGCTGCATGTGCCGGCGCTCCTGGATGCGACCGTGCTCGCATGCATCGGCGAGCGCGCCGACCTCCTGCGCGGCCTCGACGGGCGCGCCGTCGTAACGCCGCACGCGGGTGAAATGGCGCGGATGCTTTCCGTCAGCCGCGAGAAGGTCGAGGGCGACCCCGCGCGTCACGCGCGCGATGCGGCGCGCCGTTTCGGCGCTACCGTTGCGCTAAAAGGCGCGGAGACGTACATCGCGACGCCTGAAGGCGAAATGTACCGCAACGATGCGGGACATCTCGGCTTGGCGACGTCCGGGTCCGGCGATACGCTCGCCGGCATCATCGGCGGGCTCCTGGCGCGGGGTGCCTCTCCGCCCCAAGCCGCCGTTTGGGGCGTGTTTCTCCACGCCCGGGCCGGCGAACGCCTCGCGCGTTCCCTCGGCGTGGGTTTTCTCGCGCGCGAGTTGCTCGTTGAAATTCCGCGCGTCATGCGCCGGGTGCAGTAATCGCGCGTGCGATTGCGTACGGCGAGAACGCCGCCGCGCTCGGGCCACGTTTAAGAAGATATTAGCATCCACACCGGACTGTGGATGGTGTGGATTGAATTCACGTGGTTCGGCGGGGTTTTGTTTTTGAGAGTTGGGGAATTCCCGCGCTCCGGCGCTCGCGTTCTTCTAGGACTCGTTTTCACAAGGTCGCGCGGTGCGTCAGGTGGGGCAGGCCCGGCAACGGTCGCCGTCCATGGGAAAAGTGGTTGGCGCGAGCCGGCCGGTGCGCGAAGATAGGGGACCTGATATGAAAAAACAATCGGCAATCCGCGGGCGCTTGTGGGCGCTCGCCGCCGTCGCCCTCCTCGGGACGGTTGCTGCGGAGGCCGCCGTCGCCCCGCTGCGCGAGCGGACGCACGCCGTCGCGAGTCACGTGCGCTGGACGCTCTTTCCGGCACGTACCCTGCACGTGGGCGACGCACTGCCGCCGCTCGCATTCACCGGGCTCGACGGCCGTCCGTTCGAGTTGACGCCGACCGGCGGCGCCACCGTCGTGCACGTGTTCGCTACGTGGTGCTCCGAGTGCAATGCGGAGCTGCCTGCATTCGCCGCTGCGCGCCCGGAGCTGCTCCAGCGCGGCGTCCGTTTTGTGGACATCGATCAAGCCGAGTCGGCGGAAAAAGTCGGCGCGTTCAGGCAAACGCATCCGCTCTCGCCCATCACCGTCATCGACGACACGAACGTTACCGGTTCGGTGCTGGGGGTTCACATGATCCCGTCGACGTACGTCGTCGACGCCGCCGGGCGGCTGCGCGCCGCGTTCATCGGTCCCATGACCGACGATCAGCGTTTGGCGATGAAGAACCTCGTTTTGTCGCCCGACGTCGGCGGCAAGACCTAAGCGCGTTCCTTAGACGAGTCCGGTGCGGATTGCGTAGACGGCGGCCTGCGTGCGCGCGGTGATGTGCAGCTTCGCGAAGATGCGGCTGATGTGGTTCTTCACGGTCTTATCCGAAAGATTCAGCCGAACGCTGATGTCTTTGTTCGCGAGACCCTGCGCGATCAATTTGACGATGTCCGCTTCGCGCGGCGACAGTTCGTCTAATTTCTGCCGGCCGCTTTCGGCGATGCGGCCGCGCAGCAGACCGCCGGCCACGCGCGCATCCACGTACGGCGCTCCGTCGGCCACGATCTTCAGCGCGGCCGCTAAATCCGAAGGTGCGACGTCTTTGACGACATAGCCGTCGGCGCCGTCGTCGAGGCATCGCTGCATGATTTTGGGCTGGCGGCGGCCGGAGATGACGCACACGCGCACATCCGGCATCTCCGCCTTGATCAACGCCACGCCGTCGGCGAAATCCGACTGAGAATCGTCGAAATCGAGCAGCACCAAGTCCGGCGCGAGTGCGCGCAACGCATCGACGTCGATCGTCGCGAGATCCGTCACGTTCTCGAAGTCCGGGTCCTGGAGTAAAACGTGGCACAACGCCTTCGCATACAACAGCTGCGCGGCGATGACCACAATGCGAAACGTCTTTGCGCCGATCATTGCGGACAAGCTCGAAAAGGGGCGTCCGATGAAGCGTTGGCTGGCGTAAGTTGCACTACCCCGATTGTGGCGCAAACACGAAAAATCGCGGAAGGGCCAAGCGCCCTAATCGGCGGTCGGGAGTGGTCCCCGCTCATTCGATGAAGCCAGGTTCGCGCAACGCGTTCCACTGTTCGTTTTTCCGCTCGGCGGTCAATCCGCGACCCTCGACCCAGCCCTCCGCGGGATACTGCGGGCGCGACTGCAGCAGTGCAGCAT
>JBHEMQ010000061.1:384-19701 GCA_046262475.1 Candidatus Velthaea sp. | reverse complement strand
GCGCTCGGTTTGGTCGACCGTGTGACCGCAGGGAATCCGCTGCCCGACGCCCTCGCGTTTGCCCGGACGCTCGGCCGCGGCGCGAAGCGGCGTACCAGCGAGATGCGCGTGAAGGGCGACCGCGCCGCGCTCGACGCCGCGCGCGCCGCCGCACTCCCAGCCGAACGCGGCGGACTCGCCGCGCGCGCCGCACTCGACTGCATCGACGATGCGCTCGTGCTGCCGTTCGCCGAAGGCTCGCGGCGCGAGCGCGAGCGCTTCGTGGAATTGCGCGCATCGGAGCAGTCGCGGGCACGCGTGCACCTCTTCTTCGCCGAACGTGAGGCGTCCAAGTTGGCCGGGCCGAACGGCGCGCCCGCGTTGCGCGCGGCGACCGCGACAGTCATCGGCGGCGGCACGATGGGCACCGGCATCGCGATGGCGCTAGCGAACGCCGGCATCGGCGTGACGCTCGTCGACGTCGAAGCGAGCCAGGTGGAACGCGCGCGTGCGACGATCGCCGGAAATTACGGTGCGACGCTGCGCAAAGGCCGGCTGACACAGGCGGAGCACGACGAGCGCCTCGCACGCATTGCGTACGGGACCAGCCTGGACGCGGCCGGCGGCGTCGATCTCGTCATCGAAGCGGTGTTCGAGGACATGGACGTCAAGCGCGACGTGTTCGCGCAACTCGACCGCATCGCGTCGCCCGGAACGCTGCTCGCGACGAACACGTCCACGCTGGACATCGACGCGATCGCCGCTGCGACGAAACGGCCGGCGGAGGTCGTCGGGCTGCACTTCTTCAGTCCCGCCAACGTCATGAAGCTCCTCGAAATCGTGCGCGGCGCGCAAACGTCGCCGCAGACGATCGCGCAGGCGCTCGCGCTCGGCAAGCAAATCAAAAAAATCTCGGTCGTGGCGGGAAACTGCGACGGCTTCATCGGCAACCGGATGTTGTATCCGTATCGGCGCCAAGCCGAATTTTTGCTCGAAGAAGGCGCCTCGCCGCAGCAGATCGATCGCGTCATCCGTGACTTCGGATTTGCGATGGGGCCTTTCGCAATGGCGGATCTCGCGGGCCTCGACATCGGCTGGCGGATTCGCAAACGGCGGAACGCGGAAGGGCCACCCGTGGGCCGCTACTCCAAAGTCGCGGACCGTCTGTGCGAACTCGGCCGGTTCGGGCAAAAAACCGGCGTCGGTTACTATCGCTACGCCGAGGGCGACCGCACGGCGCGCCCAGATCCGCTCGTTGAGGAGCTGATCGCGAACGTCGCGCGGGAGGCAGGCATCGCGCGCCGCGAAATCGCGGACGACGAAATCCTCAAGCGTTGCGTGTACGCGCTCGTCAACGAAGCGGCGGCGATTCTCGAAGAAGGCATCGCGGCGCGTCCGGGCGACGTCGACGTGGTGTGGGTGTACGGCTACAGCTTTCCGGCGTTTCGGGGCGGCCCGTTGCGGTATGCCGATTGCATCGGTCTCGCGGCGGTCGCGCGCGACATGGAAACGTTCGGATGGACGCCCGCGCCGCTCGTCCGCGAGTTAGCCGCGAGCGGCGGAACGTTCGGTGCGTGGCAGAAAGAGCGCGCGTGGGCGACGCGGTAATCGTTTCCACCGCGCGCACGCCGATCGGCAAGGCGTTTCGCGGCGCTTTCAACGATACGCACGGCGCGACCATGGCGGGACACGTGATCGCGCACGCGGTCGAGCGCAGCGGCCTGGAACCCGGTGAGATCGAAGACGTCATCCTCGGCTGCGGCGTGCCGGAGGGCGCGACCGGTCACAACATCGCGCGCATTGCCGCGGTGCGTGCAGGCTTGCCCGTGCAAACGGCCGGCACCACGGTCAACCGTTTCTGCAGTTCGGGCCTGCAGACGATCAGCATGGCGGCGCAGCGCGTGATGGTCGACGGCGTGCCGGCCCTTGTGGCCGGCGGCGTCGAATCGATCAGCCTCGTCACGAACAGCCGCAATCGCCATCGGCTCACCGAAGAATGGCTCATGGAACGCAAACCGGAGCTATGGTGGGGCATGATCGACACCGCCGAGGTCGTCGCCGCCCGCTACGGCGTGAGCCGCGAACGTCAGGACGAGTTTGCGCTCATGAGTCAGCAGCGCACCGCGGCGGCGCAAGCCGGCGGGCGTTTCGACGCGGAAATCGTGCCGCTGCCGGCGCGCAAAGCGATCGCGGAGAAGGAAACCGGCAACGTCACGTACGCGGACGTGCTGTTGGAGCGCGACGAAGGCAACCGCCCGCAAACGACGCTCGCCGATCTTGCGAAGCTCGCGCCGGTAAAGGACGGCGGTACGATCACGGCCGGTAACGCGAGCCAACTCTCCGACGGCGCGTCGGCGTGCGTCGTCATGGACGCGAAGCTTGCGGAGCGCCGCAACATCGCACCGCTCGGCATCTACCGCGGCATGGTCGTCGTCGGCGTCGAGCCCGACGAAATGGGGATCGGTCCGGTCGCGGCGGTGCCGCTGCTGCTGAAACGCAACGGTTTGACGGTGGACGACATCGACTTGTGGGAACTCAACGAAGCCTTCGCAGTGCAGGCGCTGTACTGCCGGGAACGTCTCGGCATTCCGCTCGAACGCCTCAACGTCGACGGCGGCGCCATTTCAATCGGGCATCCGTACGGCATGAGCGGCGCGCGCCTCGCGGGCCACGCGCTCATCGAAGGCAAGCGGCGCGGCGCCAAACGCGTCGTCGTCACGATGTGCGTCGGCGGCGGGCAAGGCGCGGCAGGCTTGTTCGAGGTGGCATGACCTTACTCGTTGCCGCCGACGGTGACGCCGCCGTCGACGACCAAAACGTGGCCGGTCACGAACGCGCCCGCGCGCGAGGCCAGAAAGATGGCCGCGCCGGCAACTTCGTCCGGTTCGCCGATGCGCCGCAGCGGATAGCTCGCCACGGCCTTGGCGTGGATCTCCGGGTCTTCCCACAAGCGGCGCGCGAAATCGGTGCGGATGATCGACGGCGCGAGGGCGTTGACGCGGACGTTGCGCGGCCCCCATTCGACCGCAAGATTGCGAGCGAGTTGAAAGTCGGCGGCCTTCGAGATACCGTACGCCCCGAGCATTTTGTTGCCTTTCAGGCCGGCGATGCTGGAGACGATGATGACGGCGCCGTCGTTGCGTTCCGCCATCTGCGGAATCACCATGTTGCAGAGCCACAAGTTGCTGCGCACGTTGCTCGCCATGATCTTGTCGAACTGCTCGTCGCTGATGCCGGCGAGCGGACCGAAATACGGGTTCACCGCCGCGTTGCACACGAGGATGTCGATGCGTCCCCATTCGGCCAGCGTGCGGTCGACCAGCGCCTGGAGTGCGGACTTATCCGCGATGTTCGCGGCCTGCGCGAGCGCCGTGCCGCCCGCGGCCGCGATGCGTTCCGCAACCGCTGCGCACGCGTCGGGCTTGCGGCTCGAAATCACGACCTTCGCACCACGCTCCGCCATGCGCTCCGCGACGGCAAGACCGATGCCGCGCGTCGATCCCGTGATCAGCGCGACTTTCCCCGTCAACTCGAACATCGGCTTTCCTTTCCGTCCGGCTCGAACGAAGGTGCACCGTGGATTTGACGTTCACCCCCGAAGAGCGCGCGTTTCGTGCGGAGGTGCGGGAGTTCGTCGCGGCGCGGCTGCCCGCCGACGTGCGCGCCAAAATGCAGGCCGGTGCCGAACTCGTCAAAGACGACATGGCGCGCTGGCACGCCGAGCTCTTCGCGCGCGGCTGGGGCGCGCCAGGCTGGCCGCAGCAGTTCGGCGGGCCGGGCTGGAACGCCACGCAGCAATATATCTTCGATGAGGAATCGGCCGCCGCCGGCGCGCCGCGGGCGGTCCCGTTCGGACTGAAGATGGTGGCGCCGGTCATCATGGAATTCGGCAACGAGGCGCAGCGCGAACGCTATTTGCCGAAGATACTCAGCGGCGAAGAATGGTGGTGCCAAGGATACTCGGAGCCGAACTCGGGCTCCGACCTCGCGGCGCTCGAAATGCGCGCGGACCGCAGCGACGGCCGGTACGTCATCAACGGTACGAAAACGTGGATCACGTACGCGCAATACGCGGATTGGATCTTCGTGCTGGCGCGCACAAACCCGTCGCCCAAGAAACAAGAGGGCATCTCGTTCATTCTCGTCGACATGCGCACGCCGGGCGTCACCGTGCGCCCGATCGTCACGATCGACGGCGGGCGCGAGATCAACGAAGTGCATCTCGAGAACGTCGAAGTGCCGGTCGAGAACCGCGTCGGCGACGAAGGCGGCGGCTGGGCCTACGCCAAATTTTTGCTCGAACACGAGCGCACCGGCACGGCGGGTATCGCGACCTGCAAACGCATGCTCGCGCAGCTGCGCGAACTCGTGGACCGCGAGCGGCTGCGCGACACGCGCATCGCCGAACGCATGGCCGCCGTCGAAATCGAACTCGAAGCGCTCGCCATTACGGAGCTGCGAACGCTGGCGGCGGAGTCCGCCGGAAAACGGCCCGGCCCCGAATCCTCGATCCTCAAAGTGAAGGGCACCGAGCTGCAGCAGGCGATCACCGAGCTCGCGCTCGACGTCACCGGACCTTACCGCAGCGCGAGCGCAGCCAAAGCGTACTTCAATTTTCGCAAGACCTCGATTTACGCCGGCTCGAACGAGATCCAAAAGAACATCATCGCCAAACGCATTCTCAAGCTGTAGGAACGAGCGTCATGGATTTCACGCTTTCGGCCGAGCAACTGATGATCAAGGACAGCGTCGAGCGGTACGCGGCCGGCGCGCACGGCGCCGACGACTGGGCCGCCTTTGCGAATTTGGGCTGGCTCGGCATCGGCGCGCCGGAGGAACTGGGCGGCTTCGGCGGCGCAACCGAGACGCTCATCTTGATGGAAGCGTTCGGCCGCGGCCTCGTTCGCGCGCCGTACGTGCCGCAAGTCGTCGTCGCGGGCGCGATCCTCGCGGCCGCCGGTCGCAACGACGCGCTCGAGCGGCTCGTCGAAGGCGCGGAGCGGTGGACCGTCGCGTATGACGAGGCGCAAGCGAACGGCGATCCGGCAGCGGCGGAAACGAATGCGGCGCGCGACGGCGACGCGTTCACGCTGCGCGGCACGAAGATGCGCGTTTTCGGCGCGCCAACCGCGCAATCGCTGATCGTCTCCGCGCGAACCGGCGACGAGATCACGCTCTTCGCCGTGCCGGTGAACGCGGCCGGCGTCACCGTGACGCCGTATGACAGCGAGGATGGCCACGACGTCGCCGGCGTTCAGTTCAACGGCGTGCGCGTCGATGCAGAATCGATGCTCGGCCCGCTCGGCGGCGGCTCCGGGCTGCTGGAGCCCGCGCTCGACCGCGGCATCGCGGCGCTGTGCGCGGAGGGCGTCGGCCTCATGAGCGCCATGCTCGAGATGACGGTAGCGTACACCAAGCAACGCCAGCAATTCGGCGTGCCGATCGCATCGTTCCAAGCGCTGCAGCACCGCATGGCCGAAATGTTCATCGAACTCGAACTCGCGCGCTCGATGGCGTACGTCGCCGCCATGACGCTGCAGGACGCCGCCGGCGAGCCGGCGCGGCGGCGCGGCATCTCCGGCGCCAAAGTACAAATTGCGAAATCCGGCCGCTTCATCGGGCAGAATGCCATCCAACTGCACGGCGGCATCGGCATGAGCGAAGAATATAAGGTCGGCCATTACTTCAAGCGCATGACGATGGTCGAGCGCCTGTACGGAGGCGCCGCGTATCATCTCGAACGCTACGCCGCCGAAACGGCCGGCGCGACGGCGCGCGAAACGGTCACCGCCTGATCGCAAACAGAAACGCACGGCTTCTTAGGACGTGCTGAGTATCTCGGTAACATTCGATCGGTGTGAATCGCCGTTGTGTCGAGAAGCCGGACGCCGGAGTACTCCACGTCCGTTACAATGAGTGATAGCTCCGTACCGCCGAGGATCACGCCGTCAATGCGGTGTGCATCACGCATCGCCTCGATGATCTTCCATAATCGCTCGTGCATCTCCGGCAGCACGATGCCGTTGACTAGCTCGCTCATGTACTGTTAATGACTGGAAAGTCCGTGTTGTTTTGCGAGGGATTCCGCCGCCGAACCGCGCAACAGAGGGCTTAACGAAGCCGGGCTGAGGTCCGGTACGTTGGGCGGTGGAGTTCGCCCCGCGCTTGCGAAACCGCCCGACGTGGCCGATGACTCCTCTTGCGCCGACGTGACGCGTCGGAGGGAGGAAGTACGTGACGCTCGCGATTCCGGCCGACAACCTGTGGGCGTTCGCCGCGGTGTGGCTCGCGCTCGCGACCGCCGCCGCATTTCTAGCGCGGCGCGTCGGCCTCGCGGCCGCGCTCGTCGAGATCTTGCTCGGCGTCCTTGCGGGCAACCTGATCGGACTCCGCTCGAATGCTTGGGTGGACTTCATCGCGGGATTCGGAAGCATCATGCTGACGTTTCTCGCCGGCGCAGAGATCGAACCAACGGTTTTACGCCGGCAACTGCGACCGGCGGCCGTCATCGGCGCGATATCGTTCTTCGCGCCGTTCCTGGCCGCCATGGCATATGCGTTTTTCGTCGGTCACTGGAGCATTGACGGCTCGAAGATCGCCGGGATCGCGATGTCGACGACGTCGGTCGCAGTCGTCTATGCAGTTATGGTCGAGTCGCGCCTTGCCGGAAACGACTTTGGGCAGTTGATATTAGCCGCGTGCTTCATCACGGATCTCGGAACCGTGGTGGCACTGGGGCTGCTCTTCGCGAATTACAACGCTTGGCTCATTGCGCTCATCGTTGCCATCATTGTCGCTATGGCGCTCGTTCCGAAATTTCTGCCGGCACTGTTCGAGCGAACCGGGCGTTGGGTAAGCGAACCGGGACTACGTTTGATTTTCCTCATCATATTGGGGCTGAGCGCCATCGCGACGGCCGCCAAGAGCGAGGGCGTCTTGCCGGCCTACTTCCTGGGTCTCGCGTGCGCCGGCTTCCTGTTCTCGAATCCCGACGTATCACGGCGGTTGCGCTCGATGACGATGGGTTTTTTGACCCCGTTTTATTTCCTCAAAGCCGGCACTCTGGTCTCGTTCTCGGCTGCGATCGCCGGCGTTGGCGCCATCGTTGCATTTTTCTTGGTGAAAGTGATTGCCAAATGCCTGGGCGTGTTTCCGGCGGCGCGTGCGTTTCGGCACACCCCGAAGAATGCGGGCTATATTACGCTCATGATGGCTACCGGCCTGACGTTCGGAACCATTTCCAGTCTCTATGGGCTCACGCATCACTACATCGATGAGGCGCAGTACACGACGCTCGTCACGGTCGTGATCTTGACCGCGATTGTACCGACGGTCATTGCTCAAACATTTTTCCATCCTTCGGAATTCGTCGACCCTGAAGGGGTTGGCGTTCCCTAGCTCAAGCACCGGTGAACACCCACTGTGGCCGTGGTCGGAGGGGGAAATGCCGGAATTCAAACCGGGACAATTGCTGAGAATCTTCGTCAACGAAAAGGATACGTGGCACGGCAGGCCGTTGTATGCTGCCATCGTCGACATGCTGAAGCGCGAGCATGTTGCCGGCGCCAGCGTGTTTCGCGGCGTGGAAGGATTCGGCGCACACCGTGAGATCCACACGGCTAAAATTTTGAGTTTCAGCGGAAAGCTGCCCGTGTTGATCGAGGTCGTCGACGATCCCGAGAAAATCGAAGCGCTAGTACCCCAGCTTGAAACGATGATTTTCGAAGGTGCAGTAACGCTGGAACGAATTGAGTACTGCCGATTCGGCCGTGACACACAGCAATGAAGATCCAGCACAACGGTACCCTGATGCGCATCTACCTTTCCGAGAGCGCGCGGTACGGTAGACGTGATATGGTGACCGCGATCATCGCGGCAATGGCCGAGGAAGGGATCGCCGGCGCGACCGCGTTCAAAGGCATTTCGGGATACGGCCGCAGCGGCTTCATATCGTCGAGCCGTAACGTCGACACATGGGTAGATCTGCCTATGCTTATTGAGGTCGTTGATGACGACGCGAAAATCCGTGGCTTCGTGAGCCGGTTGGAGGCAATCGTTCAGGACGCCTTAGTCACGCTCGAACGCGTCCAAATTCTGCTCTACCGGTCTGCGGCGGGATCCGCATGAAGCCACTGCTTGCGGCCGCGGCAGTGGCACTTGGCGGAGCCCTCGGCTCTCTGTGTCGATACTTCGTATCTAATTGGTTCGCGCGGCAGTTCGGACCGGGATTTCCGTGGGCGACATTCACGATTAATGTCACCGGCGCGTTCGCCATCGGCATCGTCTTACAACTCGCCGCGACGCGAGGCGGGCTTAGCCCGTACCTGCGTCTGTTCATCGCGACGGGAATTTTGGGCGGCTACACCACGTTTTCGACGTTCGCGTACGAAACTTACGCGCTCAGCTCCGATGCCTTTTCGTGGACGAGCATAGCGTACGCGGGCGGCAGCGTCGCGGCCGGCGTAGCGGCGGCCATACTCGGGGTCTTTTTCGTGCGCACGGTGCAGCCGTAGCATTGCACCGCATCGTGTGTGCCCGAGAGCGCCTTGCACTGGTTCAGAAAGTGGGCTTCACGCCGTCGAGCGGCCAAAAACCGAAGATCGCGCGGCCCGGTTCGAGATCCCAGAAGCGCGTCGCGTTGTCGCCCACGCCGTACACCGCCGCGAACGGCACGTCGTGCGCGAGAATCGCGCGCACGAGCCGCGCGAAATCGCGCTGCGACATCCACGTCGCCGCGTACCTCGCGCGCGCATCCTCCGGCGTGAGATGCGGCAGCCACGCCGGTACGCCGAGCCGCGGATCGTCCGGCGCATCGCCCGCGACGATCGAGCCGATCCGCACGCACGCGACGCGCAGACCGAATGCGTCGCTGAAATACCGCCCGAGGACCTCACCGAAGGCTTTGCCCACCCCGTACCAGCTGTCCGGGCAAAACGCGTCGTCGGTGCGCACGACCACGCCCGCGCCCGGGCGGTAAAGGCCGGCGCCGCCGTTCGTTTCGTGCATGCCCACCGCGTGGTTCGAGCTTGCGAAGATCACCCGCCGAACGCCGCGGCGCCGCGCCGCCTCGAAGACGTTGTAGGTGCCTGCGACGTTAACGGCCAGCACCTCGTCCCACTGGGCGCCCAGCGTCACGATCCCCGCCAGGTGGACCACCGCCGCGCAGCCGGCGACCGCGCGTTCGAGCGCCGCGAGGTCCCGCACGTCGGCGAGCGTTCGTGCGTCGCGGACGTCGATGTCCACCACCTCGTGGTCGCGCCGCAAGTCGGCGCACAGGGCGGTGCCGATCAGGCCGGCAGCGCCGGTTACGGCGATCTTTTCCATCGCGCTACCTTTACGAACTGCGGCCCGGCTCTTTTAGAGGACGCCCCTGCTCGTCCCGGACGGACCTATGCAAACCTTAGAACGCGGCCGATACCGAGGTACATGGAGGCATCGAACATCGCGGTCCCGGCCGGCAGCGGCGAAGAACGCCTGAGCATGTGGCTGCTGGATGTCGCGCGTTCTCGCGACCTCGCGTGCGCCGTCCCCGCGGCGAGCGGCGTCGACGTCATCGTCGCCCAGAAGCTGCGCGCTTTTCTCGCGCAGCTGCGCTGGGAAATGACCGACTTCCGTAGCATCGTCGATGCCGCCGCGGAAACCGCGGCGCTCAACGCACAGCAGCTTGAAACCATCGTCGCCAACACCGCGGAACAGAACGCGGTCGTACAGCGCGCGGCGGCGGCGATTGCCGAAGTCGATCGCGGCGCCGCGCATGTCGCAGGCACCGCCGAGGAACTGCGCGCGCTTACCGCTACCGTCGCCACCGCGACGACCAGTTACGACGCCGGCGTGGCCGCCGTTCTCGGCGGTCTCGATGCGCTTGCATCGACGGTCGAAGACGCCGCCGGTTCCGCCCGCCTCATGGAGCGGCGCTCCGCCGGGATCGTCGCCTTTCTCGAGCAGCTGCGGCGCATCGCGCGCCAGGCGCGGTTGCTCGGCATTAACGCCGCGATCGAAGCGGCGCACCTGGGCGATGCGGGCAGCGGCTTCATCATCGTCGCGGACGAAGTCAAAAAACTCGCGTCGTCGACCGCCGAATCGGCGCACGACGTCGACCGCATTGAAAAGCAAATTCAGAGCGCCAGCGGCGGCCTGCAAATCGCCATCCGCGAAGCGAGCACGATCGTTCGCGATCTCGCGCACGACGTGCAAAGCGCGCGCGACCGGTCGGCGGAAACGGGTCAGCAAGTCCGCGAACTCGCGCAAGCGGTGACGGGCGTCGCGGAAATCGCCTCCGGCCAAAGCATGAAGCTCTCCGGAATCGCGGACGGCGTCGCGCAAAGCGCGCAGTACGCGCAAAAGTGCGCCGATGCCGCGCAGCGCGCGAGCCGGCTCGACGTCAGCGGCGCGCTCGAACGCCTGCGCATCGCCGTAACGATGTATCGCCTCGGCGACGCCGTGCAAGCGCGCCGCGAGAGCGTCGACCTCGAGACCCTGCCGGGCATCGTGCGCGACGCGTGCATGGTCTTGCGCACGCAAGTCGACGACGATCAGCGCGAAATCCTCGGTTTGATCACGCGGCTGGCCGTCGTCATCGCGCGCAACAGCTACGAATGGCTCGAGATCGGCGCATCGCTCGGTTCGCTGCGCGCGCAGCTCGAGACGACGTCGCACGGCGTCGAGGTCACGGCCGAAGGCGCTCGCGGCGCTGCGGTCGCGTCGCAGCAAATGCGCACGGCGCTCAACGCGATGCGCGTCGGTTTCGCGTCGTCGGTCGAAGCGCTCGATCACTCGCTGCGCGGCGTCGCACGCGTGCACGAAACCGTGCAGCATGCGGAATCGTCGGTTACGGCGACCGCGGCTGCAACGGAACGTGCGGGTGCGATCCTCGAGCTCATCGACACGATCTCGAGCGAAACGATTCTGCTGTCGTTCAATGCGGCGATCGAAGCGGCGCACGCCGGAATCGCGGGCAGCGGGTTCGGCGTCATCGCCGACGAGATCCGCAAACTCGCGGACACCACGTTTGCGGCGACGCAAGAGATCGCGGGCGTGCTCGGCGGACTCGCCGAGGCGAGCCAAGCGACGACGCAGACGACCACGCTCGCGGTCACGCAAACGCAGGACGTTCACGCTCAGACAGCCGCCATGCAAACCGTCGTCGCCGACCTGCGGCATCAGTTGGAAGAAACGCTCGGGCGCGCGGGGCAGGTGGCCTCCATCGTCGAGCAGCAGCTGCAGGCGCTCTCGGAAGCGCGCAGCGCCGCCGGCATCGCACTGCAAACCGTCGAAAACGACTCGGCGTCCGCAACCGACGGCCGGCGCATCGAACTGGCAAATCTCGGCATGCGAGCGCACGCGCTCGCGGCTCGCCGTCCGCTCGGCACGACGGCGGAAGAGATCCGCCGCATCGGCCTATCGGTCGCCGTCGACATGGACGGCATCTTCCGCGACACGATCGCACGCGGCATGCTGCGCGTCGACGACTGTTTCGACACGTCGTACGAAGAACTAACGGGCGCGAGCATTCAGAAACTCGGCCGGCTGTTCGACGTTTCCAAAGTCCCGGAACGCGGTTTCGACCCGCCGAAGTTCGAGACGCGCTACGACCGGTTCGTCGAGGACGGCATCAACGCGCTCATCGACGCCGCCGTTCCGAGCCATCCCGCCATCAAGGCGATGTTCGCGGTCGACCTCAACGGCTTCTGCTTCGGTCACTACCACGAGTGCCGCCGCGCGTGGACGGGCGACCGCGTCACCGATTTGAATCACAACCGCATCAAGCGGTTCTTCGACGATGCGCTCAGCCTGCGGTGCTCGCGCGTCGGACTCGGCGAGCATGCGAACGGCCTTCCGCGCCGCACGGCCTATGCAACGTTTCGCGAGACCGGTTGCGCGCTCAAACGCGAAGGCGACCGCCCGTGGACGATCTATACGTACGCGCGCGACACCGGCATTGTGTACAACGATCTCTCCGTCGCGTTGTTCGCGCAGGACAGCCGCGTCGGCACGGTCCGCATCGTTTACGACGCTGACGCCGTCTAAGCGCGACTGGTGATCCGGCCGTCCGGAGCGGTGGTGAGCCGCTCCGCACGCCAGCGGACGTCCCGCGTCGCGTACGCGCCGGCCCACAATGCCAAGCCGAGGACGTCGCGAACGGGCACGAGCCAGGCGGCGCGTGCCCCGCGCACGCCGAAGGTGCGCCGCGCCGCGCGCGCCAGCGCGAAACGCAGGGCGAACGCGGCGGCGAGGACCGCAGCCGCGTGCGGGCGGCGCGATACGGCCGCATACAGCACGGCGAGCGGAATCGGATAGGTCAGGAACAGCAGCGCATAACCGGCCGGCCGCAGCATTCGGTTCGTGCGTGCCCAGCGCAGTTCGTGCAGGCACAGATCCCACAGCGTCGGTTCGACGACGACGTTCTCCACCACGTACGGCGACAGCACCACGCGCCAGCCGGCGTTCGAGAGAAGTTCGCCCAGCAGTGCGTCATCGGCGAGGTGCCATCCCAGCGCCGCCAGCCCGCCGACGCCCTCGAGCGCCGTGCGGCGCACGGCCATCGTCGAACCGAAACAAAAGCGCAGCGGACCGAGCGCTTCGGCAACGAGTACCGACGCGGCGAAATGCTCGTCCGCACGCATTGCCGCTAACGTCGACACCGCACCGCCCAGCGGAGTCCCCCGATACAGACACGTCACCGCACCGACATGCGGCTCGCCGAACGGCGCGATCACCGCGCGCAGATAATCCGGCTCGACGCGCATGTCGCTGTCCGCGATGACCAGCACGCCGTGCGCGGCATGCGGCAGCATCATGCCCAGTGTATCGATCTTCGGGTTCACGAAACGCGGTCCGTCGCCGCTGACCGTGCGCGCTCGCCCCGGAAACTCGCGCGCCACGTCGCGCGCGATCGGCAACGCCGCGTCGTCGGGATCGCGCGCACCGAAGATGACCTCGAAGTCGGCGTAGTCTTGCCGGCAAAACGACCGCAAGTTTTCCGCCAGCTGCGGTTCGCTGCCGCGGAGCGGCTTTAAGACGGATATCGGGGGCTGCGCGGCGCCGGCGGACGGGACGGCGCGCCGGCCGAAAGCGCGCACCCGATCGAGCGCAAACGCCGCGTACGCGAGCGCGCCGCAGGCGGCAGCTCCGGCGAGCAGCTCGATGCAGCGGCGCGCGTCAACGCGCATCGCGCGCCAAATCGCTGAACGACATGCGCACCGCGCCCGCGGTGGCGAGTGCGCCGGCGACATGGGGACTCGTCAGCGCTTGGAGCTCTTCCTCGAGCCGGTACGCGGCCAGCTCGGGCGCGATTCCCGTCCACCGCCGGGTCGCGGCATGAAAGAACATCTCCGTAACGCCCGCGGGCAGCCGCTCGATGAACGCGAGCACGCGCTGCGGCGTCATACGGCCGACGTCACTCAAGCCGAAAACGCGGTCGTTGTGAGCAATGCGCGCGCGACGCAGCCGCAGCTTCATCAGCGCCAGCCACGGCGCTAGCAGCACAGCATTGGCAAAACGCAGCGCGAAGTCGTCGCGCGCCGCAAGCCACGACGGCGCCAGCGGCTCCCATGGGATGCGCATCGGCGGCGAACCGTACGCGCGCGCGACCTTCAACATGATGCCGAACACGGTCGGGTGCAGGTGCATGTGACATTGCGCGTTCACGTGATCGAACGCCAAGCCGGTCGCCGCGAAGGCCGCGAATTGCGCGCGGATCTCGGCCTCGAGCTGGCGCCGGATGCCGCGCCGGAAGAAAAACCGGAACCCGGTGCGCACGAGATCCGAACGCAGCATGCCGCGCCCGTCGACGAGATCGGGAATCGCCGGCGGCGGCAGCAGCGGACGGCCGGCGACGAGCACGAGGTGCAGTCCGACGCGCAGCGTCGGCAATCGGCGCGCGCGGCGCACCGCATCCGCCGCGCCATCTTCGGCAACCATCAAGCTCGCGGTCGTGAGGATGCCCTCGCGGTGCGCGCGTTCGACCGCTTCGTTCACCGGGATCGCAAGGCCGAAATCGTCGGCCGTGACGATCAGCCGCGGCCGCGCGCGATCGATGGGCGCACCTGCGCGCGCCAAGCGCTCTGCCGCATCGATCGTTTCGAGGAGAAAGCGCGCGTGATACGACCATTGATCGCGGACCTCAGGAAAGCGGCGATCGCCGCGCTCCGCGCCGCGCTCGAAACGAACGCCCGCGCGCACGAGCAGGCCGCGCCGCGTGAGTGCGGCGAGCATATCTTCGAGGATCGCGCGGCGCGCCGTCCGCAATTCCGGATCGACGAAGGTTCCCACGGGCAGCGCTGCCAGGAGCGCCGTGATTCCCGCATCGGCTTCGGCCGCGGTGAAGGCGGCCCAGTCGCGGGCGACGACCCACGCGGCGAGCAGCGCGCTTGCCGTCACCGGACGGGCAGCGGCGAGGGAAGCCGCGACGTCGCGCGAGTCCGCCGGCAGCAGCACGCGGTAGAGCATCGGCAGCCGGCCGGAACGAAACGGATCGAACGCAACGGCCGCAAGCCAAACCGGCGCGACGCCGTCGAGCCGCCGGAGAATGCCTTTGAAGCGACCCATCATCCGACCGTCGGTGCTGTAATCGCCTTCCGGTGTAACGTAAACGGTCGTGCGGGTGTGCAGCAGCGCGCGGATGCGTTCGATGTCGGCGTCGACGGCGGCGCGCAGCGCTGCGAGCACGTGCGCGCGATACGGCTCGCGCAGGAACGCGATGCGTGTCGTGCGCTCGGCGAGCGCCGCGAAGCGGGCCGCCTCAAGATTCGACAGCAGCTTCGCCTCGTCGAGTCCCTCGAGCGCCGCGTCCGCAAACACCTCGCGGAGCGGCACGTCGCCAGCGAGCGCACGTACGGCATATGCAAGACTGCGCAGCGGGCGGGATCGAAGGTGGTTCTCAATCGGAACCATGCCGACCCATGACCAAATGCGCGTGAAATCGAAGCGGCGATCCAGCGCGGCCAGCCAGCGCAGGCGCGCGCCGAAAAACCCCGGCTCGAACACGCGCCGTGAGGTAACGGCGTAGAGCGGCGAATGCCACGGTCCTTGCGCGAACGCGCGCTGCACGATAATCTCCGATTCGTCTTCGTGCTGGTGGTTGGAGACGAGCAGCACGGACCCGCGCAGAAACGGCAAACGGCCCCATTGACGAACGCGAAAGCGCGTGGCGAGCCAGGGCTGACGCACGATCGTCGTCAGCACACGAAACGCCGGCGAGCGCGTGACATCGCCGCGCTGGCGCGGCGGCCTATTTGATCGCAAGCGCATTGGCCGGCGATCCCACGGCACCGCGGAGATTCCAGGGAGCAGCGGTTAGAAACATTTCGTAGACGCCGTCCGCCGCACAGTCGGCGGCCACATCGTTCAGCCACCACAGCTCGCCGAGTGCGAAGCCCAATTGGCCGATGAGAACGTGGTGCATGAAACCGAACGGCCACGCGCTCGCACTGCCGTCCGCGGGCCACACTTCGACGGCCGGATTGTCGCTCGCGATCGCGCACACGTGGCTGTTCCAAAGATAGCGCGCCATCGATTCGCTATGCTCGATACCCGCCGCGCGTAATGTCTCGCGCGGCGCGAGCCTCGCGCGCACCGCCGCGTCTTGGGCGCCATACCACCGCAAGAATCCGGTGTGCAGCAACAGGATGTCGCCCGCGCGATAGTCGACGCCCGAGCGGCGGCGCGCGCGTTCCAAATCGTCAACGGAAAACGCGCGCGGATCACCGGGCGAATACGCGTCGTCCGCCGCAGCGAGCGTGCGTTCGAGATCGAGCAGCACCGCGCGTCCCGCGATGCCGCGCCGGGCCCAATGATCGATGGTGTTGCGGCCGCCGTGCATCACCTCGTCGCGCGTGGCGCCGTTGTAAAAATGCGTGTAGTCGAAGGACATGTGGCCGAGCGCGTCCCACTGGCTGGACGCCTGCGGGTAGAAGTTGTCGATCACGTCGTCCAGGCCGCGCCCGGCGCCCGTAACGATCGAGCGGTGCCGCGGAACACCGCGCGCAAACATCGCCGGCTCGACCGCATCGAGCGGCGCATTCAGCGCGAACACCGCTCCGCGCCGCACCAGCGTCGCGGCCGCGGCGACCCGCTCCGGTGTGAGCAGGTTCAGTAAACCGGCGTTATCGCCGGCGCCGAACAGGCCCCACCCCGAACGTGCGCCGCCCGCAGCCGGCGGAAGATCGTCGTATTCGGGCAAGCGCAGCGGCGGCATACGCCGACATTGGTGGAAGGGCCGCGCCACACCCTCGCGAGCGCGGCCCGCGCTTACCGCGCGATCGGCGTCGGGACCGGCGATACGCGGGACTGTGCCGAAAGCACGGCCTTCGTCGGAAAGATCAGCACGCGTTTGTAACGCAGAGCGCGCTCGCCCTGCACGAAGATCACCTCGTCGCCGCTCATCACGTACACGTGACGGCGCCCACGCAGCTTGCCGACGAGCGCCACCGCCCCGTCGGTGGTGTAGCGCTGCGTCGCGAGCGGTGTCGCATACTTGTAGACGGACCACACGCCGGTGTCGCTAAAGCCGATGCCTTCGTCCGGCTTGTCTTCTCGCGACCACAAGCCGACGAAGTTCGCGGCCGCCGGCGACAGCGTGATGGCGCCGGTCGGCGCAGCAGTCGCGGACGCCGTCGTCGCGAGGGTGACCGGCGCCGCGCACGCGGGCGCTAGAAGCAGCAAGCACGCCGCCGCGATGGCCTTCATCGTGAACAACGGTTCCCCGTGGAAGCACTCGCCACGCGAAACGCAGAGAGAGGGAGCGCCGAAACGGCGCTCCCTCTCGTGTTTGACCCGCTAAAGCCGCTTCAGTGGCTAAGGCGTCCCGGAGGGGCCATACACCCCGATCCCCGGCCCCGGCACATCGGTGAGCGGGACGAAGATCTTATTATTATTCGGATCCGCCGCAACGGACTTCGCGTTGGGCGATGTCGGGACGTTTTGCACGAACGTCAGCGAGACAGCATCGATAACACCAAGCACCGGGGTCTTGGCGCCGTCCGGCAGACCGGTCGAGGTCATGTCGCGTGCGGCGAGATAGAAGCGGTTGTCACCGGGATTGAACGTCACCTGATCGGAACCGCCGACCTCGTGAATCACTTTGAGCACGGCGCCGTTCGCCGCGTTGAGAATAATCGATTGCGCTGGGAAACCCGCCGCGATAGCATCACCGCTGCAGCCGACGAGGAGGTGTTCGCTGGGGCCGAGCGCGAGACCGCCGGGCAGACATCCGGTAAGCGGATAAACTCCTGTAATGAGATGCGTCTTCGGATCGACGACATCGATTTCACCGCCCGGGTTCGCGGTCGTCGACGTCACCGTGATCAAAAACTTCTTGAGGGTCGGATCGTAGAGCGCCGCGTCAAGTTGTGTCGACGGGATCTGTGTTTTGGCGACGATCGTATCCGTCGTCGGATCGATGAACGACACAAACGGGATCGCCTCGTTTTTGTTGGTGACGAGCACGATGTTGTCATCGGGGTCGAAAACCACCGCGTCGGTGCGCTTGGTGCCGCCCGTCGCGAACGTTTTGATGATGGTGTGCGTGTTGAGGTCGATCACTTTGATCGTGCTGTTGCCGTCGGTGGCATACATGCGATTACCGGGCACGATGCCGAGGCCGTTGGGGCCGGACACCGCATTGCTGGCGAGCTGCCCGATGAAGCCGCCGACCTGCCCGATGATTGCGTTCGTTTTGGCATTGACGATCGTGACGCTCTTGTTCGTGCGATCAGCCAGGTAGTACGTGTCCGTCGCCGGATCGAGCAATCCGTTGTCAAAATCAAAACCGGGTCCCGGTCCGACGTTCGGAACCTTGATGACCGTTTGCAGCGCTATGGGTCCCGGAGCGCCCTGCGAAACGGCGAAGAACGCGAAGACGGTACCGACGCCGGCCTTGAGCGTAAGGGGCGAAAGCGCGGAACCGAAAGTCAAGGTCGATCCTGCGACGGTTGCCGGACCTTCTTGGCGGAATTCTGCCGGAACGCCCGCGGGCGGCGGAACAGATATCGCATAAAAGAATTGTCGACCGGCCGTCGGAACGTTGGACGGCAGCGTCAGCGTGATCTGCGGCAACGAAGCGAACGTGATGTCGACCGACGGCGTGAACGTAGCGCAAAAAACGACCGTCACGGTCTGACTTTGCGTGCGCCGCAATGCACTCAACGGAAGTAATGAACCGCACGGCGGCGTTACGGCGCTCGCGAGCGACATCGTGCCCGTTACCGCGGACGACGGAGCGGGCATTGCCGCGCCGCCCGAAAATCCGCTTAGCGGCGGGAACGCGTAAGTCGCCGGTCCCGCCGCCAGCGGCACCGTTGTCGGCGCACTGACCGTTACGGGCGCAGGCGTGGACGCGGCCGGAACCTGCGGAGAAACGGCGGTGCTCGACGAGCCGCCGCCGCAGTTGGCCAGCAGCGCGCCGCCTAATGCATAGCCGGCGACGCTGCGGATGGTCTGAGTTGATATCATCGACGATCTCCAAGAGTTGCTGTTCGAACCTCTTGTTCGGTGCGTCGGCAGCGTGCGAAGAAGGCGCCGCAATGCGACGCTAGCGACGACGAGAGGCACGCAGTGCCGAGTGGAAAGGGCTACGCGCCACGCTAACCTCCTACAAAACTGCAACAAGCTTCGTAGGAGTCATCAGCCCTCGCGGGCGGTTATGGCGGACTCCATCGCCTGACCACACGTTTCTTCTTGCGGCCGAACGCGGCCTGTCGCACGCGAAGCGTTGCCGCATTGCGACCGGGCGGTGCATTGCTGATCTAAAGACCGTCGTCCTATCGCCGCAGAAACGACGAGCACCATTCGCCGGCCGGCAAGTGGTGCTCGAAGTCCATCGTCTTCGTCGGTGCTGCTAGGACGTAGCTTCTTGCAAGTTTTTCACGTAATAGCGATCGTTAAGAGCACGGATGGAAACGTTGCAGAGCAGACCGACGACCAGCAGCGCCGTCATGATGTACATCGTCACGGAGTACGCGTCTGCCTTGGCAACGCCGTGATCGAGCTGGTACTGCCGAATGTAATTGACGAGTACCGGTCCCGCGATGCCGGCGGCGGACCACGCAGTTAAAATCGCGCCGTGAATCGCTCCGACGTTGATCGTTCCGAACAGGTCGCGCAGGTACGCCGGAATGGTTGCGAATCCGCCGCCGTACATGCTGATGATAATCAGGAACGCGATGATGAAGAGCGCGATACTGTGAATGTGTCCGAACGTCGGCACGAGGACGTACAAGATGGCACCCAAAATGAAGAAGATCACGTAGGTCGTCTTGCGGCCCATGAAGTCAGACATGGACGCCCAAAAGATTCGGCCGCCCATATTGAAGATGGACATTAGGCCGACGAATCCCGCGG
>JBHEMQ010000061.1:0-346 GCA_046262475.1 Candidatus Velthaea sp. | reverse complement strand
AACCGCCGTCACGCCGAACATCTCTTGAATCATGAGCGATGCTTGCCCGATGACGCCGATGCCCGCGGTGACGTTCAGGAAAAGCACGCCCCACAGCAGGTAAAACTGCGGCGTCTTGATCGCTTGTTCGAGCAGGACGTTGCCCGTCGTGACAAGTTTTCGCGACGTCGTCGGTGCGACGTATCCGGCGGGCGCCCATCCCGCAGCGGGGATGCGAACGATGAAGACTCCGATCATCATAAAGATGAAGTAGACGATGGCCATCGTCAGCATCGTCGGTCCGACGCCGGTCGACGTGGGACTAGAGAAGTACTTCATCAATCCTACCGCCAGCGGAGCGCCGATT
>JBHEMQ010000060.1:10539-19893 GCA_046262475.1 Candidatus Velthaea sp. | reverse complement strand
CTTGTGCTGTTCGACCTCGCCATGGCGTTTCTCACCTGCCTCGCCGTCGACCGCCTCGTCATCGAGCCGCGAAGGGTCCTGCGCGCTTCGATCGCAGCGTGCGGCGCCATCGGGCTCGCACTCGTGGTGGCGTCGACCCTGCGGTCGTTCGACCAGACCCCCGTGGTGCGCCGCGGCGTCGTGCTCGCGGTCGCCCTCGCGCTGCGCGACACGCTCGCTAACCTGTTCGCCGGCATTCAACTGTTGGCGTCGCGTCAAGTTACACCCGGCGACTTCGTGCGCTTCGAGGGCGGTGAAGGCTACGTCGCCGACATCACGTGGCGCAATACCAGCATCACGGACGCGGCCGGCGGCCGGGTGATCGTGCCCAACGAAAAGCTCGCGGGCTCGATCGTCACCAACGCGACGCGCGCGGACGGACTGCACCTCTTGTACACCTTCGCGTTTCCGCCGGCGCTCGATGCGGCAGCGATGCTGCGTGGCGCGCGCGAGCGGCTCGCGCACTTGGGAGTCGCCGACGTCCGCGTGTTTGCGCAGAGCGAAGCGGCGGTTACGTGTGCCGCGCTCGTCGTCACGACTGCCGCGGACGCCTTCGCGGTGCGCGCGGCGGTTGCCGAGGCTGTCGCCACCTTGGCGAGGATCGAACCGGCGGCCAAATAAGAGACGGCGGCCGCTCGCGCGACCGCCGTCTGCTCGTTTTACGTTGCGGTCACTTCAGACTGACGACACTGTAACCTTCGCGCGGCCCGATCTTCTGCGACGAAATGATTTTCGCTGCCGCTTCGCTATCGGAATTCGAGCACGGACCCGCCGCGAATTCGCCGCCGACGGTCGAAGAGATCAGGAAATGTTCGCCCGGCGAACGGCGCTTCGACTTCTCCACGATCATGCCGGCGTACGTTTGCTGGATCGCCTGGTGATCGCACTTGCGGAAATACGCTTCCTGTTTCTTGCCCGCATCGTACTTGAAGTTCTCGAACGACTCGACGAGCTTTTCCGTGTCCGTGGTGCCGCTGGCATTGAGGCGGTTAATGATGTTTTGCGCTGCCTCGTAGCCGAGGTATTGGCGCCAATCCACGTTCGGCGACTTCTTCTTGAGGTCGGCGTAGATCTTGGGCGCAGTGGAACCGCCGGCGTCCGGGCCCCACACGAAGCCCCAGATCGAACCGACGAGTTCGTCGACGGGCATGCCGATCGCGACGTCGTCGCCGCACAGAATGCCGCCGAATTTCATCTTCTTGTTGAGGCCGAGCTGGACCGCGGCTTTCGTCGCATTCTGACAATCGGGACCATAGTTGCAGAACACGAGTACGTCGGCGTCCGTATTACGCGCCTTGGTCAGATACGACGAGTAGTCGGTTTGCCCGAGCGGGTGCCGGTCGTTACCGACTTCCGTACCGCCGTGCGCGAGAAGAATTTTTTGGAACCGGTCGTGCGCGTCGTTCCCGAACGCGTAGTCAGCGGTCAAGAAGTACCACTTCTTGCCGTACTTCAAGAGCGCCGGTCCGACGGCGTTCGCCAGCATCGCGTTGGAGCACGTTTGACGAAAAGTGACGCGATTCGCCTTGGGTCCCGTGATGTTCGTGTCGTGCGTGCCCGTCGCCATGAAGAACGTATTGTTTTCCTGCGCGATCGCCGACACGGCCAATCCGACTGCCGAGCTCAGGCAGCCCGCGAGTACGTCGACTTTTTCTTGACTGATCAAGCGCTTCGCTTCGTTGCTGCCGACGGCCGGCGCATTCGTGTCGTCGCCTTTGACGAGCACGAACTTGATGCGGTTGTTTTTCTTCATCGCGTTCTCGACGGCGGCTTCCATGCCCAAATGCTGCGAATTCGAAGCCGACGCGTAGACGCCCGAGAACCCGTCGATGTGTCCGATCTTCACGGTCGCGCCGCCGCCGGCCGCGATGACGTCGCGCGCCGGGGCGAGCGGTGCGGCACCGGCCGCGCGTGTTTCGAGGAGCGGAAAACCGAGCGCAGCGGCGCCGGCGATTCCGAGCGCACCGGTGCGGCGGATGAACTCCGCACGGTCGACGGAAGATTCGAGTCGTTTCTCGTCCATGGTACTCCTTACCGAACAAAAGGCTGTCCGGTGGAAAGTTATCTCTACGGCGATGAAGTCATGCCGAAAGGGCCGCGCTGCCAGCGACGAAACTTCGGCTCGATGAACGAGGAGCGGTCCGAACCGAAAGTGGTCCTGCTCGTGCGTCTACTCAGCGCAATCGACGAGGGCCGTTATTCCTTTGAGGAGCTGAAAGAGCGTATCGCCGACGGCCGGCCGCCAAGCACGCGCAGTTTGCGGCGGTATCTCGCGGTGCTTTCAGAAGCAGGATTTCCCTGGTATTTTGACCGCGCGAGCAGCACGTACCGGTTCGCCGACGGCTACAGCCTGCGCCGCCTGAATCTCACGCAACGGGAACTCCTCGGCCTCGTGACGCTGAAGCGCCTCGGTTCATCGCTCGGCGGAACGCTCGCAACGTACATCGAGGAAACCACGACCAAACTGCTCTCGTCCAGCGACCGCCGTTCGGCGGGCGCCGTCGATGCGTCGTCGTCGCTGGCCATCCGGCTGGATGCCGTCGCGCTGGAACCCGACGTCGAGCGCACGTTCGAGATGCTGCAGAAAGCGCAGCGCGACCGGCGGCGGATAGCGTTTTCCTATGTCGACAAGAACGGTGCGCGCACGGCGCGGCGCGTCGATCCGTACGGCTTCATCGTCTCGGCCGGCCGCATTTACCTGGTCGCGTACGATCATGCGCGTACCGACATGCGCGTCTTCGCCGTCGACAACGTCGCCGGTGCCGAGATGCTGCCGCAGACCTTTGACCGGCCGGCGGACTTCAATTTGGATGCGTACGGCGCGAATTCGGTCAGCGGCGTGCGCCACGGCGAGACGTTGACCGAGGTGACGGTGCGGTTTTCCTCGATCGTCGCAAAGCCGGCGGCCGCTGCCAACGTCGCGCGCGACAAGCGCATCGTGCGCCGGCCTGACGGCGGCGCGGACATCACGTATCGCGTGAGCGACCCGCTCGAAATCGTGCGCTGGTCGATGGGCTGGGGCGCGGAGGCGGAAGTGATCGCACCGGACAGCGCGCGCGCCAGCGCGCGCGAACTCGCCCAACGCCTCGCTTTGCGTTACGAGCCGGCGTGAGGGCACGGGGGAGACGAGCCGCCGCGGGCAAGACGGCGGGCATGATACGTTTCGCGGCGGTGACGCTGGCGCTCGCACTGGCCGGCCCGCTCAGCGTTTTCGCGGCGATTCCTTCGGGCGCGCCGATCGACGGCATTCCGTGCCAAGCGATGGAATTCGCGACGATGCACATCCATCCGCATCTCACCGTCGTCGATCACGGCAAGCCCGTTCCAATTCCCGAAGACGTGGGGCGTCCCGCATTCGCGCAGTGTTTGTACTGGCTGCACACGCACACGCCCGACGGCATCATTCATATCGAGTCGCCGCAAGTTCGCGCGTTCACGCTCGGTCAATTCATGGACATTTGGGGCGAGCCGCTGACGCGCACGAACGTCGCCGGCGCAAAACCGCGCAAAGGTGAAACGGTGAAAGTGTACGTGCAGCGCCGGCCCTACGCGGGCGACCCGCGCAAGATCGAATTCGCGCAGCATCTCGACATCGACATTGTCGTTGGTCCGCCGTACCCGCCGCCGCCGCCGTTCACCGCTTGGAACGGGAACTGACGCTTCGCGCGATGTGAAAAGCGCGAATTTCCTGTGAACGATTGTGGGAAACGCACATTTGTTGTGGATAAGCATGGTGCATGCATCGCGGATTCTTGTCACGCGCTGTGCCGTGTGACATGATGCGTTCACGGCAGCGATGCCGGACGACTGACGAGCAGTCGTGGGAACGGAACCGATGCCGCGCGCAAGCGCAGCGGGGATCCGGTCCCAGGGATTCGACGCCATCCGGGCTGCGCAATCGGCGCGGATGTGCGCGACACCAGTAACTCGAATGCACGAACCCCGCGGCTCACGCAGCGGGGTTCGTCATGTTTTGCGGCGCACACTCGACGCGCGCCTGTGGAAGTCGCGAATAACCGCAGTTTCTTGTGGATAAGCGCGCAAGGTGCGCCGCCGGCTCTTGCGCGCGGAACGCGGTCATGTAATGATTGCGGCACGGCAGCAATGCCGGGCGACTGGCGAGCAGTCGCGGAACCGAAATGCAAGCGGCATGCAAATGCAAGGAGCAATTCGATCCACTGGCCTTCGACGCCACCCGGGCTGCGAAATACCGGCGCAGGTGAGCGCAACACCAACAACTCGACGAACGAACCCCGTTGCCTACGCAGCGGGGTTCTTCGCATCTCCTGCGCGCTATGGTGCCGTGCCTAAGTAGGCGGCGGTTACGTCTGCGTCGCGCGCCAATTCGGCGCCGGTCCCGCTCAACACGATGCGGCCGCGTTCGAGCACGTGCGCGCGGTCGGCAATCGCAAGCGCGCGCCGCGCGTTCTGTTCGACGAGGAGGATCGAGGCGCCGCGCGCGCGTTCCGCCGCGACGATTCCGAAAATTTCTGCGACGAGCTTCGGCGCGAGTCCCATCGACGGTTCGTCGAGGAGCAGTGCCTTCGGTCCGGCCGCGAGCGCGCGCGCGATTGCCAGCATTTGCTGTTCGCCGCCGGAGAGCGAGCCCGCTGCGACGTCGCGGCGTGTGCCGAGAATGGGAAAGCGCGCGTAGAGGCCAGCGATCGCACGCCGGCCGTCCGGGCCGCGCCCGGCAGCGGCAACCTGCATGTTTTCATCGACGGTCATGCCGGGCAGCATCCGTCGTCCTTCGGGAACGTGCACGAGGCCGCGCCGCACGATGACGTGCGGTGCCAGCGATGTGATGTCGCCGCCGTCGAAGCGGACCCGACCGCCGCGTTTCGCGAGGATGCCGCTCAGCGCTAGCAGCAGCGACGTCTTGCCGGCACCGTTGGCGCCGACGATCGCGCACAGCATGCCTTCTTCGAGCACGAGCGAAATGTCGCGCAGCACTTCGATCTTGCCGTAACCGGCACGCAGCGCCTCGACTTCGAGGAGCGCCGTCACGCGGCTCCCGCATCGTCGGATCCTAAGTATGCTTCTACGACGAGCGGGTCCGCCGCAATTTCCGCCGGCGTGCCGCGGGCGATCACTTCACCGAAGTTCAGCACCACGACCGCGTCGCACGCGGCCCGCACGAGCGTCATGTCGTGCTCGATGAGGAGCACGCCGACACCGCTCGCCGCGATGCCGGCGATGGTCGCCACGAGGCGCGTCGTTTCGGTACGATTCATGCCGGCCGCCGGCTCGTCCAGCATCACGATTTTCGGCTCGCCCGCCAGCGCTCGCGCGATCTCGAGCCGGCGCTGGTCGCCGTAGGGCAGCGAACTCGCGCGCGCCTCGAGTGCCACGTGTTCGATTCCGGCCCGCGCCAAGAGTGCGCGTGCGCTGTTCGCGCGCAGCGGCCCGGGCCGCGCGTATGCGCCGGCCGCGAGGTTCGCGAACACGTCGAGGGTTCCGAACAGCCGGATGTTTTGGTACGTGCGAGCGATGCCCGCGCGCGCCACCGTGTGCGGAGGACGGCGGTCGATGCGTTCGCCGTCAAGCGCGATGCTACCGTGCGCGAGCGTCACGAAACCCGTCGTGGCGTTGATCAGCGTCGTCTTACCCGCGCCGTTCGGACCGATCAAGCCGACGACGCGCCCCCGCGGCACGGACAGCGATGCGTTTTGCAGCGCGCGGACGCCGCCGAAGTTGACGGATACGGCGTCCGCGACGAGACCGCGGCTCACGCGGGCGCTCCGCGCGCGCGCCGCCAAAGCGCGGCGATGCCGTCCGGCGCGAAGAGGATGACGACGAGCAGAATCAGGCCGTTCGTGATCTCGCGGTAGTCCGCCAAAAAGCGGATCACTTCGGGCAAGATGCTGAGCAGCGCCGCCCCGATGGCAGCACCTAGCGGGCTGGTGACGCCGCCGATCACGCACCATACCAAAATCTGCTCCATGCGTCCGAACCCGAAATCGCCGGGCGTGATGAAGAACTGCGAGTGCGCATACAACGCGCCGGCCACGCCGGCGATCGCGCCGCCGACCGTGAGCGTCGCGAAGCGCACGAAGCCGACGTCCACGCCCACGCCGCGCGCTGCGTTCTCGTCCTCGCGCACGAGGGCTATGGCGAGCGCGAACTTCGTGCGGGACAGCGCCAGGAGCAGAATCGCTACGGCAGAGAGACAGCCGTAAATCGTGGCCGTCGTTGCATCGGGCGGAATGCCGGAGAGACCTTCCGCGCCGCCCGTGATTTTGACATTGTTGGCGAGCACGCGCAGGATCTCGCCGAAACCGATGGTTGCAATGGCGAGAAACACGCCCCGCAGCCGGCGCACGGGCAGCGCGAGCAAAGCCGCAACCGCGCTGCTCGCAACGACCGACGCTGCGAGCGCCGCCGGGAGCGGCCAGTGCCAGCTCAGCGCGAGAATCGCCGATACGTACGCGGCGACGCCCATGAACGCCGCTTGCGCGAGTGCGAGCTGACCGGCTTGCAAGCAGATCGAGAGCGATAGAGCCAGCAGTGCGTTGATGCCGATCTGGTCGATCAGCTTCGAGTGCTGCGCGTAGAAACTCGCGACGCTCACGCGGCGCGCAGCGCGCGTTTGCCGAAAATGCCCGTCGGGCGCACGATCAAGATGAGAAACATGACGCCGAATGCGAGCGCATCGCGCCACGCCGAAAGATTGTATGCGACGGCGAGCGTTTCGACGGCGCCCAGGACGAAGCCGCCGATGACGGCGCCCGTGATACTGCCCATGCCGCCCAGAATGATGACGGCGAGTCCCTTGAGTTCGATCTGCCCGCCCATGTCGATCGAAACGCTGTTATACTGGAACGCCGTGAGAATGCCGGCCGCGCCGCCCAATGCCGAGGCGATAAAGAACGTGGCGGCGATCGTGCGCTCCAAATCCACGCCGAGCAGCTGGGCGGCGATGCGGTCTTCCGCGACCGCACGGATGCTGCGTCCGAGCGCCGTCCGGCGCATGACCCACGTCAGGATCAGCATCAGCGCGATTGCCGACCCGAAGATGGTGAGTTCCACCGCCGTAAACGTGAGCGCTCCCACGCGGAACGGCGGAGCGTCGAGCAGGGCCAGGGTGAAATGCCGTTCGTCCACGCCGTAGATGCCGCGCGCCACGGCACCGAAGACGATCGCCATTCCGATCGACGAGATCAGCGGAATCAGCGTGCCCGCGTTGCGGCGCCGCAACGGCGCGAAGGCGATGCGGTCGAGCACGATCCCGAGAACGCCCGCGAGCGCGACTCCGGCAGCGAACGCCGCGGGGAGCGGGATGCCTGCGGCGACGAGCGACCACGCCGCGAACGCGGCAAGCATGAAAATCGCCGCATGCGCAAGATTGAGAATGTCCAATACGCCGAACACGAGCGTGTAGCCGATCGCGAACAGCGCGTAGACTGCGCCGAGAAATAACCCGTTGAGCAGCTGCTGCGCGATCACGGCAGCGGCGCGGGTCCTACTGTGGTGACCACCACACTACCGTAGGTACGCGAACCCGCCTTTGACGATCTGTAAGATGACGGGCGCGCTCTTCACATCGCGGTTGCTGTCGAAACCGACCGGCCCGAGCACCGTCTGCGCCACGCGTAGATCGCGCAGCCCGCCGCACAAGTCTTCCTTCGTGATCTTCCCTTCCTTGACGAGCGCGGCCGCGACTTGCGCGCCGGCGTACGATTGCGCGGCGAACTGATCCGGAGTGTTGCCGAACTTCTTTTTGTAGCGGGCGACAAACTCGCGATTGCCGGTGTAGCCGCCGCCGAGGAACCATGCTGCGCCGACGACCGTGCCGCGCGCGCCGGGGCCGGCCACGTCGTACATCTGCGGGCTGTTGAGACCGTTGCCCCCCATCATGTGCGTGCGCAGACCGAGCTTGGTGGCCTGTTCGATGATTTTTGTCGCTTCCGGAAACAGCGCGCCGATTACCAGCACGTCCGGCTTCTTGCTCTGAATTTTCGTGAGCGCGGCCTGAAAGTCTTTATCGTTTTGGTGAAACGTTTCCGTGTCGACGATTTGAACGCCGGCCCGATCGAGCTGCTCTTTAAAGATATCGCCGTTCGTCTTGGTGAACGCGTTGTCGTCGCCGTAAATAATCGCGGCCGTTTTGTACTTCCAGAGCGCGTGCGTCTTGGCGACCGTCGACGGGATCACTTGCGCTTCGGAGAGCGAGATGCGGTACACGCAGGAGCCGAGCGTCGTGATGCCGTCGGCGGTGGTCGACGTTCCGAGCACCGGTACGCCCGCCCGCACGGCGACCGGATCGCCGCGTTTTGCTTCCGCCGAAAGCGTCGGACCGAGCACCAGCGGGGTGCCGTCCGTCGTGAACTTTTGGAAAAGATTCACGACCTGGTTGCCGTCGCTCGCGGCGTCCTGCACGTCGAAGGTGAGATTGGCACCGCCCGCGTCAATGATGCCGGATTTGATGTCGTCGTTGGCGAGCTCGTATGCGTTCTTTTGCGAGACGCCGTACACCGCGGCGGCGCCCGTCACGTCGGCAATGACGCCGAGCTTGATGGTTTTGCCGGCGGCGGGGCCTTTCGTCGTCGCACCGCCCGCGGGGACGGCGAAGGCCAGCCCGAGTGCCGCCGCGAGTGTAAGAAGGAGCGGTCGTTTCAAGCAAAACTCCTCGGAGAGAGGGCGCTGCGGGTTTTTTGCCGGGCTGGCCGACTTATCCCTATCCGTCGGCCAAGTGCGCGCGCAGCGCGCGCATGAACGCGCCGAACCTGCGGTCGTTCTCGCCGCCCGACGGCAAGTTGGTGTAGACGACTACCACGTAGCGAGCATCGTTCGGCAGCGTAAGAATTCCGCCGTCGTGCGACCACTCGTCGGTATCGCCGGTTTTGTGCGCGAAGCGGTCGCCCGGCATGAGCCCCGTCGACAATTTGCCGTTCCAGAACTGCGCCGCGAGCGCTCGGTGAATGCGCGCCGCCCCGGGAACGTCGCGCAGCGCGACGCGGCGCAAGAGCTCCGCCGCATCGGTGGAGGAGTGCTGGTTGCGCCCCGTTGCGGCCGGGTCGTCGATCAGCGGAAGCGCGCCTGAAAGTTTTCGGCGGATCGCCGTTGCGGTAAACCCGAGTCCGGCGAGGGTGCGCGTGGCCTCGGCTCGCCCCACGGCATCGATGAGCACGTTTGTCGCGACGTTGTCCGAGCGCGCGAGCATGAATTCGAGCAATTCCTCCACGCTGGCGGCATAGCCGGCGACGAGCGGCGACGGCGCATCGTTCGCCGTCATGTTTGCCGCATCGACCGCGATCCGGTCGTGCCAGCGCAGCCGCCCCGCGTCGACCGCGGCGGCCGTTGCGACGGCGAGCG
>JBHEMQ010000060.1:0-10529 GCA_046262475.1 Candidatus Velthaea sp. | reverse complement strand
GGCGAGCGGCGTCTTGATCATGCTCGCCGGGTACATCCAGCGCTCGCTGCTGGCCGTTGTCCAGCCCTTCCCCAGCTCGAGCGATGTAAAGTGTATGTTTTGGCCCGCCAAACCAGCGCGCTCGGCTACAAGCGCTAGCTCGGTTGTTCCGATCATCGGACGAACGGGCTCCCGCAGGGGCGGCCTCTGCTGCGTGCGGGTACTTGCATTCGGGCACGAATCGCAGTATCGTTGTAAATGCAAGTGCTTACACGCATGACGGAAGAGACCGTGAACACCACCATCGAAACCCTTCGCCTCGGAACCGACGCCGACGCCGCCCGCGGGTCACTGACGGCGGCGGTCGATCGCGCGGTCGCCGCCGGCACGCCTTCGCCGCGGGTTGCGGTGACCCTGACCGGTGAATCCGTGCCGGCTCCCATGATCGCGGTGCTGGTGGCCGCGCTGCGCAAGATCCGCGAGCACGGCGGCGCGATCGTCGTCAGTGCCGAAAGCGACGACGCGCGCGCGGCGCTCCGTATCACCGGCCTCGACCGGGTTTTCGCGCTGCCGCTCGTCGACGCCCGGGACGAGGCGCGGCCCGCGCGGCGGCCGCGATCGAGGAAGACGGGAATGCGGGCCGCCGCGGCGGGTTTGGCAACCCTGGTGGCGCTCACCGCGGCACCCGCGACCGCGCAGGCGCCCCAGGGCCCCTCGACTGATCCGGCGGCCATCATCACGCGCATCACCGAGCGCAATCCGAGCGTCGCGACGTACCAGTCGCGTTTGCATGTCGATTTGCGCCTCACCTCGTTTCCGTTCTTGCGCCAGCATCTCGACGGCTCCACGTACTTCAAGCGGCCGAACAACTACGAGGTCGTCTTCGACCGCGTCCCGTCGTACGCGAAAGGTTTCGAAAAACTGTACAGCGACATCGGCGACCCCTCAAATTGGGAAAAGAAGTTCGTCGTTACGTATGCGGGCGAGCGCCAGTTCGAGAACCGCAAGGACCTCGAATTGCGGCTGGTTCAGCGCGTTCGGGGAATGATCGATCACGAGACCGTTCTGATCGATCCAAACGGCTGGACGATCGACCAGATGGAGTACCACTACTATAACGGCGGAGTCATCACGATGACGCAGCACTTCTCGAACGTCGCGGGCAGCATGATGATCGTCTCGCAGGACGCGCACATCGACATTCCGCACGTCCGGGCCGTCGCGCACGGCACGTACGACGAGTACAAGACCAACGTCGCGATCGACGACGCCGTCTTCACGAAGAACCACTGATGCAGACGCTCGCGCGCCCTGGATCAACCGCCGAGGAGACGCGCGCGCGCATTCTGTGCGCGGCCAAGGAAATCTATCAGCAGAACGGCACGCGCGGCACGACCACGCGAGAAGTTGCCGAACGCGCGGGTGTCAACGAAGCGACCGTCTTCCGCCACTTCGGCAACAAGCAAGCTTTGTTGATCGCCATGCGCGAGCAGTCGTGCGGTCTCGCGCAATTTAAGACCGTCATGGCGTCGCTCACCGGCGACCTCCGGAACGATTTGCGCGCGATCGGTCTCGCGATGGCGGAGCGGATGTTCGAGCAGCGCGCAATGATGTGCGTGTCGCTCGCGGAGGACGCACGGGCCGAAGGCGAGGCGCATCTCGGCTCGCCCGAATGGCGCGGGCCGCGCGAAGTGCTCAGCCGGCTCGAGGAGTTCTTTGTCGTGCACGTCGCCGGGGGTTCGCTGCGCGGCGAGCCGGTGCGCCTGGCGACGTATTTTATGGGCATGCTGTTTTCATACGTCGTGGCGCGCAAGCTATGGGCCAGCGACGTCGTCAAGCACGAGGACGTCGAGTTCCTCGTCGATATTTTTTTAAACGGAGCACGGTAGATTTTTGGAAACCCCGACCGAAGCGCCGCCTCGCCCGACGGCTGAGGTGCGCGGCGCGACGGCGCCCGTCCCACCGCTGCCACCGGCCGCGGATGAGCCGGCACGCAAGCGCCGCCGCCGGCCGTCGCCGCTGCTGCTCGTCGCCGGCGGTATCGTCATCATCGCGATCCTGCTCTTCGGCATTCGCTATTTCGCCTACGCGACGTCGCACGAAACTACCGACGATGCAAAGGTCGACGCCGATACGGTAACGGTCACCAGTAAAATCGCCGAGCGCGTCGCGCAAGTCATGGTGGACACGAACCAGCCGGTGAGCAAGGGTCAAGTTCTCGTGCGCCTCGACGATACCGACGAACGCACGCATCTCGCGCAAGCCCAAGCCAACCGCGACGCGCAACTCGCGCAAGCACGCGCCGCGCAGACGAATGTTTCGCTGACCAGCGCGCAGCAGACGGCGCAAAATCAGCAAAGCAGCGGTGCCATCGCGGCGGCGCGCGCGCAAATCTCGAATGCCGCCGCCAACTACACCTCGGCGCGGCAGCAAAGCGATGCGGCCCGGGCGGCGATCGGGCAGGCGGAGGCGCAATTGCGGGCCGCGCAAGCCGGCGTTCCGAGCGCCCGGGCAGCGCTCGACCGGGCGCGCGCGGATTTCAATCGCACGGCGGCGCTCGTGCGCACGGGCGACATCGCGCAGCAGACCCTCGACGCGCAGCGCGCCGCGCTCGCGCAAGCCCAAGCGCAGTATCAAGCTGCGGTCGACAACGCCGCGGCCGCGCAGACCGGGGTCGTCCAAGCGCAGGCGCGCTACATCGGCGCGGTGGCGGCCGCGAACGCGGCGCAAGCCGGGATCGGCGCGCAGCAGGGGCAGCTGACGACCGCGCAGGGCCGGCTCAGTGAGTCGCAGACGCCCTATCGCGTCACGTCGATCCAAGCGCAGGCGTCCGCCGCGCAGGCGCAAGTTACGGCGCTGAACGCGCAGGTTCGCAGCGCGCAAGATCAACTCGCATACACGGTCATTCGTTCGCCCATCGACGGGTACGTCGGCGCGAAGAACGTCGAGATCGGCACGACGGTATCGCCCGGACAGTCGCTGCTGAACGTGGTTCCGAAGAGCGGATTGTACGTCACAGCGAACTACAAAGAAACGCAGCTCGGTAAGATCCGGCCCGGCGCCGAGGTCGATATCAAAGTCGATGCGTACAAGGGCACGACGTTCCACGGTCGCGTCGACGCAATCGCCCCCGCGTCGCAAAATACGTTCAGCCTCGTCCCGGCGCAGAATGCGACCGGCAACTTCGTCAAGGTGACGCAGCGGCTGCCCGTTCGAATCACGCCGACCGACGTTCCGCGCGACAAGCCGTTGCGCGTGGGGATGTCGGTGGAGACATCGGTTCGCACGAAGTAGTGCACGCCCGGCTTTTCGCGCTCGCGCTGAGTACGCTGCTCGGCGTGAGCGCCGGCGCGCCGCCGGCCGCGGCGGATCAAACGCCGCCGGCGCCGCAACCGCTGCCGCCGGCGAATCCGCAACGGTCGCCCGCGCCTGCCGTTTCGCCGCAAGCCGGGGCGCCGCAGCCGCCGGCGCCGCAACCGTCCGCGTTGCGACCATCGGCCGCCCCGCAGTCGGCGGGCACGCCGTCGTCGGCGGCGCCGCAACCCGACTCTGCGCGGGGGCCCGGCAATCTCACCACGCGCGGGCAACCGCCGCCGCCGGTCCCGCCGGTGTTACCACTGGTTCCGAACGTGGGCGCCGGTTACGCTGCGCCCGCCGGCGCGACGCTGCCGAGCGGCGACTTCGTCGGGATCAACATGCAGCCGTTCGTCGGCATTGCTCTCGACGACGCGATCGCCATGGCGCTGCAAAAAAACACCGATCTCGCGCTCGCGCAATCGAACCAGCGAATCGCGAATTACCAAATCGTGGCAGCGCAAGGCGCCTACGACGTACGCTTTCAGCTGCAGCCGCAGTATCAGCATAGCGTCACGCCGGCTGTCAGCTCGTTCCAGGCCGGGCCCGGCGGCGGTCCGGTAACGCAGGACAGCGCCGGCGCGACGGCCGGGCTGACCGGTATCACGCCGGGCGGTACGCAATTCACCATCGGTGCCTCCGGGACGCGGATCACCTCCAACTCGACGATCAATAGTTTCAACCCATTTTATGAAACGGCGCTCTCGTTCAACGTCACGCAGCCGCTGCTGCGCGGCCGAACGGTCACCGACGCGTCACGGGCGCTACAGTTGGCCGCCGCAAACGCACAGATCAATCGCGACGTGGCGTTGACGACGGCCGCTCAAACGATCGCCAACGTTTCGAACACGTATTGGGATTTGGTCGCCGCGTGGCGCAACGTCGGGATTCAGGAAGAAGGGCTGCGCCAAGCGCAGGCGCAGGCGGAATCGAACGCACGGCTGAGCCGGCGGGGCGCGGTGGCTCCCGTCGACATCGTCGAATCGAACACGCAGGTCAACGTCTTCACGGACAACGTCTTCGCGGCCGTCGCGAACGTGCAGCGGCTGCAGACGCAGATGAAAGCGCTTATCGTCGCTAATCCGGGCGATCCCGTATGGCTTGCGAACCTCGTGCCGACGTCGCCGGTGTTGGTGTTGCCCGCTGAACCCAAGCTGGACGATCTGGTGATAAGCGCGCTGCGAAACCGGCCGGAGATCGCGCAGCTGCGTGCGGCGCGGCTCACCGCCCAAACGAATCTCGCCTTCGCCAAAGATCAGCTGAAGCCGCAGCTCAACCTGAATCTCGGCTACACAACGAACGGTTTTGCCGGCATTCCGACGGACCCCAACGCGAATCCGATCTTCGGCATCCTCGGCGGCGAAATTGCCGCGATCAACGCGCTCATCGCGCGCGCCAATGCAGGCCAAGCGCCCGCGAATCAAATTCCGCTGCTTGCCGGAACGTTCGCCGCCACGCCGGCGAATCAGACCGGCGGTTTTGCGCAATCCACGGCGAGTCTCTTGCAGAACCGCTATCCGACCTACGCGGTCGGTCTCACGCTGTCGTTTCCGTTGCAGAACCGCACGGCGAAAGCCGAGTACGGCATCGCCGAAGAGCAAGCCAAACAGGTCGCGGTGCAAGAGATCGCGCTGCTCCAGCGCATTCGCGGCGAATCCGTCAACGCGGTGCAGCAGCTGCGGGAAGCGCAATACCGTCTCGTTGCGGCGAGCAACGCGCGTACGGCGTCCGAACGCGTTTTGCTGGCCGAACAACGCCGTTTCGCGGTGGGCAGCTCCACCACGTTTTTGATTCTGCAGCGCCAATTGGACGTTGCGAACAATCGCGGACGCGAGTTGCAGGCGCAAACCGATCTGAACAAAGCCGTCGTCGAGCTCAATCGTGTCGGCGGCACGGTCTTCGCAACCTACAACATCGATGCGTCCGCACTCGGCGCGGGAGCGTTGGGCGCCGCGTCGCCCATCCGGTCGAATCTGCCGCCGATGAAATAAAGAAGAAACGGCCCCCGCGAAGCGGAGGGCCGTTTTCCTCGAAGGTTGCCGTGCGCCGTGCGCGGCCGCGATCAGAAGTGGTACTGGTTAAGGTCGATTTTAAAGTCCGCGAGAATATCCCAAGCGCCGACGTGGATCGAATTGGGGGCAACGAACGGCGCGCCCACAGGCAGTTCCCAATTGTTGCGGTAGCGCAGCGCTAACAAGAAATTGGGGTTGAAGCGCTTGTTGAGCTGAATCGTCTGTAACGTCGCCCAGCGCCACGGATACGGTTGGTTTTCGTAGAAGTTTGCCGCGCCCCAACGGTCTTGCGCAAACATGCTGAAACCGTGTTTCGGATCGATTGGAACCGTTACGGCGACGTACTGATCGGTTTCCCACCACCGATTGACGCCCGGCGCTTCGTCGATCACTCCGGTAGCCGTTCCGACATGATGATCCACCGCCTGCGTGTCGAGGTTGATGTTGAAGGTGAAGACGCTGTTGCCGAGTTCCGCGATCGGCGTCGTCGAATACGTGAAACCGAGATATCCGAAGTGATGTTCGGTCGAGCTGATCGTGGGCGGCCGCGGGTTGTTGCTCGTGTTGGTACCGCCGACGATGCGGTGGCGGAACGATAAACCGCCTTCAACGAGAAAGCGCTTGAGTTGTGCGTCGACACGATAGATGAGGATGGCGTCGCGCGTGAACGCCGGAAAGACAAAGCTTCCGTTCGCTGCCGTCACGCGCGAGAGCGGCTGATCGATCGTGCTTCCGACGATCCGGTCGAGCGACGCGGACCAAACACGGCTGATCGGGAAGCGGATCGTGCCGCCGACATCGAGCGGATCGTAATTGGTCCCGTTATTCGAAAGCTGCGCGCGCGTCGAATACAGGGCAGGCTGCGTGAAAATCGGCACGATGTCGATGATCGGCAGATGGCCGATCGGCGCGGGCGGCGCTCCGCTCGTAGAGACCGGCGGTACGCCTTTCGCGCCGCTTTGCGGCGTCACGCTGCCCGGCGTCGTCGCATTGGGTGAGGTCGTCTGACCGGCCGGCGCAGCGGTGGACGGCATTGCGGACGGCCTGCTCGAGGGCGTAGCGGAAGGCGCCATGGTCGCGGTGCCGGACGGGGCCATCGTGGCCGTGCCCGATGGGGCCATCGTGGCGGCGCCGGACGGGGCCATCGTGGCCGCGCCGGACGGGCGCATCGTTGGCGCGCCGGACGGGGCCATCGTGGCCATCATGCTGGGCGACGGCGCGGGTGCCGGACTGGCTTGCGCGTGCGCGGCGACGGTCGCGCCCATTACCCACGCGGCGATGAAGGCCGCACGCAGGACGGAGCGCTCCGCCGTCCGGCGCAGGCTCGAATGTGTATACATATAGGAAAACGCTCCCCAAAGGAGGTGTGAGAGTTAGTCGCTTGCCCTTGCACAAAAGTCGGCAGGACTTGCCACAGCCGTTGCTTTTTGCAGGGAACCTTCCTTGGGTCTTTCGGGGAAATTAAGTTGGCCTAACTAAATCAATTACGCTTGCTAGCTTGTATAGACTTTCGCGGCCGCCGCGGCGTCGGCCAGCCAATGCAGCGCGCCGCGATGCGGCGCGAGCAGTTGCGCCGGATACGTGTCCGGTTCGCGCGGGCCTCCGATGACCGCCGCAAGCGCGTCGGCTTTTTCCGCCCCCCCGGCGACGACGACGACGTTGCGTGCGGCGTTTAGCGCGCGCGGCGTCAGCGTGATGCGGTACGCGGCAAACTTCGGGACGTAGTTCTCGACGCAGGTGCGGCGAACGTCGATGTTTGCGAGCGTCCCCGGGAAGAGCGACGCGGTGTGTCCATCGGGGCCGAGCCCCAAAAAGATGACATCGAGCACCGGCGGCTGACCGGCCTCGCCGTGCAAGAGCGCTTCGTACGCCGACGCCGCGGCCGCCGGTGGGTCTTCGCCGCGCATCCGAACGATCTGCGACTCGCCGACGGCCAGCGGCTCGAACAGCGTTTCGCGGTTCATGCGGTAGTTCGATTCTGCGTCGTCCGGCGGCACGCAGCGTTCGTCGCCGAAAAAGAATCGGATGCGGTTCCACGGCACGCGCGCTCGGCGCGGTTCGCTTGCGAGCAGCGCGTTCATCGCACGCGGCGAGGAGCCGCCCGCGAGCCCGACGAGTGCTACGCCGCGGTCCGTAATCGCGGCGCCGGCGTAGGCGACGAAGCGGTCTGCCGCTTCGGCGGCAAGCGCATTCGCATCGGGTAGGACGAGCAGGTCTCCGGAATTCGCGCGCGCGGGTTTCACCTAGGCGAGCAGTTCGCCCACCATGCGCAACGCCGTCTCGAACACTTCGTCGGTCGCCGGTTCGAGGATCGCGCGTTCGAGGAGCGAGGCGTTGTCAATCGACTGCAGCAGCACCAGGCGCTCCGGACGCGCCGCCGCGCCGGTCGCCGTCAGAACGATCACGTCCTGATCCGCATCGTTCACCGTCGCCGTATAAGCGGAACTCGCCGTCGAGATCTGAATCGAACGCACGCGCCGTATGTCGCCTTCGCGCACGCGGCGAAACGGAATGGGCGCGCCGCCGCGGTCGCAGAACTCGTCGTGCGCGCACGCGGTCCAGCCGAGACGGCTGCCGAGCCAGCCCGCGAGATAGAGCGCTTCCGCATCGGAGCCCGCCTCGATGCAGAGCTTGCGCACCGCGAACAGTTCGCCGCAAAGATTCTCGTCGTCAAAAAATTGCGCGATCATATCCTGCCAGGGACGCAGCCGCATCCACGCGATGTCGCGCAGCGCAACGCCCGGGCAGCGCGCGACGAAGCGCGCCAGCTCTTGGACCATCGATTCATCGGCGACCGTTCCCGACGAGTTCAGCACGAGGCCGTCGGCGAGCCCGACGAGCGCATCGAACGCGGCGCGCCGCTGGAATGGATTGCCGGTCCACCAGAGGACGGTGGGAAGTTCCGCGCTGAGCAGCGGCTGCGCCGCCTCCAGAAGCTCCGCCGGCGACATGCCGTCGCAGCCGATGGCGACGCGCTGATTCTGCACGGTGTCGTCGGCGCCGTCGCCGTGCGGAAGCGTGACGCCGCACGCGTGCGAGGACGGATCGAAAATCAGCGAGCGCGACGGATGCTTTTCGGCGATCTTTCCGGCGGCGTCGAGGATCCAATCGCGATGCTGCGCGTTGTCGAGCCAGACCATGAAGTTCATCGTCGTGGCGCGCACGCACGTGGTTGCGAGATCGGCTCGAACGTCCCGCATGTCGCCGGAGGAGGGGCTGTTCGCGGTCATATCTTCCTCCATTCACGGCCGTCCGCCGCGAGCAGACGATCCGCGGACGCCGGTCCCTGGCTTCCGGCGGCGTAGTTGGGGAACGTTTCGTCGGGCACCTCGCTCCAACGTTCGAGAATCGGTGTGACGGTCGTCCACGCCGCTTCCACCGCGTCCCAGCGCGTGAAAAGCGTCGCGTCGCCGCGCATCGCATCGCCGATGAGCCGCTCGTACGCGGGCGGCGAGACGACGCCGAATCCCGTTCCGTAATTGAAGTCCATCGACACCGAGCGGATGTGCATTTTCGGCCCCGGCACCTTGGCGGAAAAGCGCAGCGAAATGCCCTCTTCCGGCTGGATTTTCATCACGAGCACGTTGTTGTCGATGGCGTCGCCGACTTCGCCGAACAATCGATGCGGGATCGATTTGAAGCGTACCGCGATTTCGGACGTCTTGTGGGCGAGGCGCTTGCCCGACCGCAAATAAAACGGCACTTCGGCCCAGCGCCAGTTATCGATGGCGAACTTGACCGCGGCAAATGTTTCCGTATTCGACGTGCGGTTGACGTCTGGTTCGTCACGGTACGGCGGCGCCGGTTTGCCGGCAATCGTGCCCGAGCCGTACTGGCCGCGTGCCGTATCCTGGAAAACGCGGTCGCGTTCGATCGGCCGGATCGCCGTAAGCACCTTGAACTTCTCATCGCGAATCGCGTCGAAGTTGGCAAGCGCCGGCGGTTCCATCGCGACCAGGGTCAAAAGATTGACGACGTGATTTTGAATCATGTCGCGCAGCGCGCCCGCGTTGTCGTAATAACCGCCGCGCAACTCGACGCCGACCGTCTCGGAGGCCGTGATCTGCACGCTGTCGACGTAGCGGCGGTTCCAAATCGGCTCGAAGATGACGTTCGCGAAGCGCAGCGCCATGATGTCCTGAACCGGTTCTTTACCGAGGTAGTGATCGATTCGGAAGACTTGTTTCTCGTTGAAAACCTTCTCGACTTCGGCCTGGAGCGCGCGCGCGGACGCGAGATCCGTCCCGAACGGTTTCTCGATGATGATGCGGCTCCAGCCTTGCCGGTTCTGATTTGGACCGAGGCCGGACTGATCGAGCATGTCGATGATCGGCGCGAACAGTGCCGGCGGCGTCGACAGATAGAACAGCCGGTTCCCGGCCGTGCCGAGTTCCTTGTCATTCTTCTCGAGATGCGCTTTCAGGTTTTGAAAGCACGCCACGTCGTCGAAGTCGCCGCTGATATAGCTCAAGCGCTTCGTGAAGTCGCTCCACATCGGATCCTTCGCCGGTCCGGTCCGGGAAAATTCGTCGATCGACTTCTTCATCTCCGCGCGGAAGGCGTCGTCGCTGAAGTCCGACCGCGAGAAGCCCACGATTCCGCAGTTCGCCGGCAGAATATCGCCTAAGCGCAGGTTGTACATCGCGGGCATCAGCATGCGCTTCATCAAGTCGCCGCTGGCGCCGAAGAAGACGATGTTGCACGGATCCTTGATGCGGTTAGTATCGATGCCCGCGCGAAGCGGGTTCTCGTGCGTCGCGCCGGCGCCGTCCTGCGGCGGCGCGAGCGTTGCGGCCGAACTATCGGGCACCGGCGGGCTCCGCCTTCACCGCATCCGTCTCCGCCTTGACCGCATGTCCGCCGAACTGGTTGCGCAGCGCCGCAATGACTTTTGCGCTGAACGACTCGTCCTGACGCGAAACGAACCGCGAGAGCAGCGACATCGTGATCACCGGAGCGGGCACGTTCTCGTCGATGGCGGCCTGCACGGTCCAGCGGCCTTCGCCCGAATCCTCGACGTAGCCGCGAATCTTTGCGAGCTCCGGGTCGTCGCTGAAGGCACGCTCGGCGAGCTCGAGCAGCCACGAACGCACGACCGAGCCGTGCAGCCACAACGCGGCGAGCTGGTGCAGGTCGTACGAGAATTCGGATTTCTCGAGGATCTCGAACCCTTCACCGTAGGCC
>JBHEMQ010000059.1:15157-19945 GCA_046262475.1 Candidatus Velthaea sp. | reverse complement strand
GGCTGTGACCGAGGCGCGGGAGGAGGCGGCGCGCGTGCGCGCCGACTGCGCGAATGGCAAGAACGAGCCGGTGAAATCCACGAGCTCGGTTGGAAAGCCCGTGTCCTCGCGCCGAAAATTCCAGCCCGTGTACGTGCCGAGCGGCACGGCCACTTCGGGCATGCGCAGGCCGGCGCTCTCGTTGCCGTCGGCGTCGACTTGCGGCAAGAGCACCGGATATTCTCGACCGACTCGCGGCGGATCGACGGTCACGATGCCGCGCTCGCTGAAGTCCGGGCCGAAGTCGAGCGCGTACTCGTGATGATACGTTTGCGGGAAACCGGCGCCCGCGATCGCGGGAAAACGCACGGCGGAGAGCGGCACGAGCGTGTGCGCGGCCATGCTCGGATACAGGCTCGGCGGCGGCGGCGTGCCGCGTGCGACCCAGTCGTCGAGCCGCACAACGAGCGCGCGCAGCGCCCACGAGAAATCGTTCGGATTCGTCGGTGCGCGCGCGAACGAGGTGCGGCGCGACGGCAAGCCGGGATTGTGCTGCGAGCCGGCGATCGCGTAGATCCGCACGTTCGCCGGCAGCGGCATGTCGGCGGCGCCGTCGGCCGTGGTGTGCGTCAGCGACGCACCGCGGCTCCAGTACTCGTACGAGCCGAACGAGTACATCACTTTGACGCCGGAATTCAGAGCGTTCGCGTGCGTCAAGAGACCGTCGTCGGGCGCGCCGAACGGATCGTGCTCGACCGCGTCCGTAAACGGAAACACATCCGTCGGGTACAAGAACGACGAAAAGCTCGGCCCGTCGCGTGATGGCTGCGCGAAGCGATGATTGAAGCTGCCGCGGCCCGCACCGGCGACGTCGGCGAACATGCCGTCGAACACGATGCGCCCGTCCTCGTCCGCATTAAAGCCTTGGTAGAACATGTGGCGTAGAAACCCGGCCGCTCTGCGAGATGCCGAAACCGAGCGCGCGCGTGACGGGCGCGAGCGCGCGGGGGTCGTGCTTGAGATAACTCACCGTATCGCGGACGGCCGCCAAGCCGAGGCCGGTGACGACCGGATCCTTCGCGACGTACACGAGCTCGTAAATATGTCCGGGCGTGAAGCCGGCAGCCGACGCGACGTAGGACGTGCTCGGCACGTACGCGCCGTCGACCCAGGCGCGCAAAGCGCCAGCGGTCGCGCGGAACGGCGCGGCGCGCGCCGAGGATCGCGTCGCGTTCCGTGAGCACCACGCGCGGGTCGTTCGAATCGGCGATCGGATACGCCGTGTGGCCGCGGTCGCCGATCGTCACCTCGTGCGTGACCGATGCCGGCACGAAGTCGCTGCGCACGACGCCGGTGATCGCGACACCGCCCTCGCTCGTGACCGGCGCCGTGAAATGCACGAGCCGCGCATCGGTATCCGGCACGTCCCACTGCCAGCCGATCCACGCGACCGTGAAGCCGCGCTTCAGCAAGAAGCCGTCGCCCATGTCGGCATCGGTGTCCGGATCGAGCGACGCGACCGCGGCGCGACCGAGATAGCGCAGAATGCCTTTGCCGCCGCGGTTGGGAATTTCGACGAGGAGGCTGCCGTTGCCGCGCGCCGTGCTCTTCGGCCGCAAGATCACGAGGTCGGCGGTCGAGCGGACGTCGCCCGCGGCGTCGCGCGGCGCGAGCGGCAAATCGACGACCGCGGCGTTCGCCGCGATGCCGGGGCGGTCGGCGAAGGTCACGCGCGCGACGATCTTTTCATACGGGCCCGCGGCACCGAACGCTTTGCCGGCGGCGACGTCGACGCGGCGCACCACGTCGACGCTCACGACGCGCGCATCGGCGGCCGGCGGCCGGCCCGCGAACAGCAGCGTCGCCGCCGCGAGCGCGGCGGCGGTACCGCGCACGTTCACACTGCGGCCGGCACTTGAGCGATGAGACCGCCGCGCAAGGCCATTGCGGCGGCGCCGACGGCGCCGGCGTCGTTGCCGAGCATCGCCGTGACGAGGCGCGTCGTTCCGCGCGGCACCATGGTCGTGCGCGCTTCGACGATCGGCCGCAGTGCCTGCAGCATGAACTCGCCGGCGCTCGACACGCCGCCGCCGAGCGCGATCACTTCCGGATTCACGAACGCGATGACGTTGGAGATGCCGATGGCGAGATCTTCGATCCATGCGTTCCAGGCGGCGAAGGCGTGACCGTCACCGGCTTGCGCGGATTTGCGAATCGCCTTCGAACCGAGCTTTTCGCGGGGAACGTCGAGCAGTGCGCTGCGCGGGAACGACGGCGCTGCGGCGATCGCGTGCCGCAGCAGTCCGGTACCGGAGGCTTGCGCCTCGAAGCAGCCCGTCTTGCCGCAGCCGCAGACGAATCCGCCGGCGGCGCGAATCGTGTGATGGCCGAATTCGCCTGCGCCCATCTGATTACCGAGCAGCAGCTGACCGTCCGAGACGACGCCGCCGCCGATGCCGGTTCCGAGCGTCAACAGCGCGAAATTCTTCGTGCCGCGGCCCGCGCCGAACGCGTATTCGCCCAAGGTGGCGCAGCGCGCGTCGTTTCCGACGAAGACCGGAACGTCGAACTTCGCGCGAATCGCATCCCCGAGCGGCACGTTCGTCCAGCGGAAGTTGGGCGAATACCGGATCGTTCCGGTTTTCGGATCGATGTTGCCGGGCGAACCGATGCCGATGCCGGCAACGGCCTTGTCGCGGCCGTCGGCCAGGGCGCCTTTGATCACCTTTTCAACGACGGAGAACACGGCGTCCGGCGCATGGTCCTCGATCTCTTGTTCGTGCCGCTCCTGCAGTTCACCCGACTCGTCGACGAGCGCGGCCATCGCATGTGACCCGCCGAGGTCTACGCCGATCGCGCGCCGCACTACGATGCGGCTTTCGGTGCTTCGACGACGTTCTTCGGATCGTCGTAGTTGCCGAAGGTTTGGATCACCTCGCTGCTCGCGCACTTCGCGAGGCGGTACGTCTTTTTGTCGTACGTGCACGTCAGCGTGACGGCTTGCGGCGCGAGACCGACGATCGTCTTGAATGCACCGTACGTTGCGCCGTCCGCGGCGACGTCCGGCGCCAAAGCCGAAACGCTGACCTCGGTCAAACTTTTGAGTTGTGCGACGAGTGCGGTCGGCACCGTGCCGCGCTCGAACGCGGCGCCGTCGCGGCTCGTGTAGGAAACGTCGCCGATCGTGATGATTTGACGGGTGCTCTGGCCCAAGAGCACATCGGTTTTCGTGCGGTCAGGCGCGACGTACGTCGTCGTCGTGGAAACGCCGTTCGCAACCACGACGGTGGTGGCGACGAACGACCTCGCGGCTTTCAACGCCGCCGTCAATTTGCTCTGCAGGTCGAACTTGTCGTCGGCGCGGGCCGGCGCGGCCGCCGTTGACACGATGAGGGCGGCCGCTAAGGCGAGGCGGGCAAACTGTTTCATGCCGCCCGGTTCGCTCCCCCGCCGGGTTCGTCCGCCGTGAGTCGCGAAGCGGGGTCGCATGCAAGAAACGATCGATCTCATTGCCAACCGCGAGCTGCGGAACCTGCGCAAGTTCACGCGCGAGACCGGTCAGCCGACGCGGCTCGAGCAGCTGGATCTCGAGCCGCTCGCGCACATGAAAGAAATCGAGATTACGGACGAGCACATCACGATTTTGTATAATGAGAAACAGAAGCGGTATTACAACACCAGCGAGATCACGCAACGCGAGTGGGTGTACAAATACAACGACGACCCCGAGATGGTCGCCGCCGTGCGGCAAGTGATCGAAGTCGCGCGGAAACACCTGCACGACCTGCCCGAAAACATCGCGTGCCCGCCGGGCTGCGCCGAATGCTGCAGCGGCTACGAGCCCTTCGTCAACCGCGCCGACGTTCAGCGCATCGCCGATCACTTCGGCATGCCGTACGACGAGGCGATGCACGAGTACGTGGTGCCCCGCGAGTCAGCGGACGGCTACGTCGTCGGCTGGCTGCGCAAAGTGACCGACGACGTAAAGGACAAGTGCGTGTTCCTCAAAGGGCCTCGCTCCGGCAAATACTACTGCGGCATTTACGAAGCGCGACCGCACGACTGCGCAGCGTTCACGCCGATCGGCTGCGAGGATGTCGACGACAAGCTGCCGCGCCGCGGCGAGTATCAAGTCGGCGAACCGTTCCGCCCGCGACACCGCAGCCGCCGCTAAAGCAGCGGGTGCCGGCGGCTGGTGCATCGCCCGCACCCTGCCGCGGGCACAAGCCGCGACGCGACGCCGGCAACGGCGAGCGAAATGAGCAGCAGGCCGGTCGTCGCGAACAGCAGCAGGCTGAACGGCGTCAACGTTACCTGATGCGAGAACGTCAGCGCCCTATTCGTTTCGCGGGGAGAAGCGCGCGGGCCAAAAGACGAAGCGCTGCTCATGGCCGGCTCGCACTATCAGGTCGCCGTCGTCGGCGGCGGCCATAACGGACTGGTCGCCGCGGCGTACTGCGCCCGCGCGGGACTGCGCACCGTCGTGCTCGAGCGGCGGCCGGTCGTCGGTGGCGCCTCCCTGAGCGCCGAGGTGTGGCCCGGCTACACCGTGTCGGTTGCGGCGTACGTCTGCAGCCTGTTCGACCCGCGCATCGCCGCCGAACTCGACCTGGCCGCGCACGGGTTCGAGGTGTACCGCAAAGAGCCGGCGTCCTTTACGCCGCTGGACTCCGGGCGTTCGCTGCTGCTCGGCGCCGACGAGGAAGCGGTGACCACGGCACTCCAGTTTCTGGTCTATACCGATGACCTCGCCTTCATCGCCACCGGTCCCGCAGGCAGCACCGCGATCCCGCCCCAGCAGCTGCAGCG
>JBHEMQ010000059.1:0-15113 GCA_046262475.1 Candidatus Velthaea sp. | reverse complement strand
TCTCCGACCAGGCTTCGGCCGAGGCGCGACTGGCGATCATGAAGGAGCGTTACGGGATTGCCGGAGTCACAATCGTCGGGAACGGCCGCGAAGTGAACGTCGGCATTCCAGCGAGCGCGGACAACGTCGAGCGCTTCGTGCGCACGCCCGTGCTCCAAGCGACGCTGGCGACCGACGGCGTCATCGGCACGGGCGCCGGCCCACGCAATCCGGGCACCGCCTACGTCCTGGCACACCATTACGCCGGCCGCGCCGCGGGCGTCCAAGGCGCGTGGGGCTTCGTGCGCGGCGGCATGGGCGCCCTTGCGAATGCGGTGGCCGCTGCCGCGCGCGCGCACGGCGCCGACGTGCGCTGCGGCACGCCGGTGGAACGCATTGTTGTCCGCGGCGGCCGCGCCGCCCAACTCGAACTCCGCGACGGCAGCGTCGTGCGTGCGGGCACCGTGCTCGTGAACGCGGCACCGCAGACGCTTTTCTTGCAACTGCTCGCGCGGGACGACGCACCGCCGGCGCTACGCGCGAAGGCCGAACGGTGGCGCGCCAACGGCATGGCGTTCAAACTGAACCTCGCTCTGGGCGAGCTGCCGGATTTTCACTCGCGACCGGGCACGCGTCTGCAGCCGCATCACCGCGCGACGATCCACGTGGCGCCCGACGTCGATTACTTGCAGCGTGCCTTCGACGACACGCACGCGCACGGCGTGTCGCGCGAGCCGATGCTCGAGTGTTTCATGCAAACACCCACGGATCCGTCGCTCGCGCCGCCCGGCAAACACATCCTCTCCGTGTTCGCGCAATACTTTCCATACGAACGCGGCGACCGCCCGTGGCGCTCGGACGATTGCGACGCGATCGCCGACGCGATCGTGGCAACACTGGCGCGCTATGCGCCGAATGTGCCCGCGGCCGTCGAGCACCGGCAGATGCTCGCCGCTCCGGACTTGGAGGCGCTGCTCGGGCTGCCCGGCGGACACATCTTCCACGGCGAACTGCTGCCCGGTCAAATCTACGAACAGCGTTTCCCGGTGCGCACCGGCATCGACGGTCTGTATCTGTGCGGTTCAGGAACGCATCCGGGCGGTTGCGTTAGCGGGTTTCCCGGGCGGCGCGCGGCCGCGGCAGCGATTGCCGATTTGCTCGCCGGTGCCGCTTCATGAAAAAGATTTCCACGGTCGGCTTGAGAACCGGTCGGGACATCCAGCTGGAGGTACGATCGACCATGAGACGTTTTCTTTCCATCGCTCTCGCATTTGCCGCGTCGCTCGCGCTCGCGGGCGCCGCGACGGCGTCCATGACACCGACGCAGTTCAAGCTTTCCGCGCAGAACGGTTCGGGTGAATCCGGGACTGCTACGCTGCTGCAAGAAACCGACGGAGATCTGCTCGTCAACGTGCGCACGAGCAACGGCGGCGATGAAGCGCAGCCGATTCACATTCACAAAGGCACGTGCGAAAAGCTCGATCCGAAACCGGCGTATCCGCTCACCACGGTGCAGAACGGCAAGTCGGAAACCAAGCTCAAAGGCGTGAAGCTCGCCGACCTCGAGAAGGGCGACTACGCGATCAACATCCACAAGTCCACCAAAGAAGTGTCGACCTACGTAACCTGTGGCAATCTCAAAGTCGCAGCGGCGCCCGCAGCCTCCGCCGCCCCCGCCAAGTAAGGCGCAGCGGCCGTTCAACGAGGGCGCCGCGCGCAACGCGGCGCCCTCACGGTTCGGCGCGCCGGAACTCGCCGAGGTGCCCGCCGACATCCGCGCAGTGATGGAAGAAACGCGGGCGAAGATCGGTTTCATTCCCAACGTGTTTCTCGCGTACGCGCAGCGGCCCGATCACTTTCGCGCATTCATGCAGTATCACGATCTCTTGATGCGTGGCCCGAGCGGCCTCTCGCGCGCCGAGCGCGAGTCCATCGTCGTGGCCGTATCCGCCGAGAACGACTGTCAATACTGCGTCATCGCGCACGGCGCGGCGCTGCGCATCCTCGGCAAAGATCCGATCGTCGCCGATCAGATCGCCGTCAATTGGCGCACGGCCGACCTCGCGCCGCGGCTGCGGACGATGCTCGCGTTCGCATCGCGTGTGAACGAGCGCGGGTTCGCCGCCGGCGAAGCCGAGATCGCGGCGCTGCGTGACGCGGGTCTTTCCGACGACGACATTTGGGACATCGCGGCGATCGCCGCGTTTTTCGGGTTCTCGAACCGCATGTCGGGCGCGCTCGACATGCGCCCGAACGTCGAATTTCACGCCATGGGCCGCGAACCGCGCCCCTAAGCCTCAGCGCGCGAACAAAGCGTTCGCATCCGGATACGAGACCACCGGGTCGCGCGTGAACCCGAACGTTCCGTCACGCCGCAGTTCGCGCGCGATGTCGCGCAAGACGCCCAGCAAACGCCGCATCGGCCAAGAGCCGACGCTGACGCGTGCGACGCCGAGCCGTTCGAGCTCCGCGATCGCAGGCAAGGCCGGTCCCGCGAGCACGTTCAACGGCCGTTTGCGGAAACGCGTCGCTATGGTCGCGATCGTCTCGGAGTCGCTGAGCCCCGGCACGAAGATGCCGTCCGCACCGGCCTGCAGATACGCGTCCAGCCGTTCGATGGTACGCTCGAGACGGCTCTCGGCGGGGCCGATGCTGCCGAGAAAAATATCGCAGCGCGCGTTGAGGAAAAGATCCGGCGCGGCTTCTTTGGCAACGCGCACGCGCCGCGTTTGAACGTCGAGCGGGAACAGTTCCACCTCGCCGAGCGCGTCCTCGAAATTGTAGCCCGCAGCGCCCGTTGCCGCGAGCCGCCGGATGTTCGCGGCCAGCGTGGCATCGTCGCCCGCATAACCGGCCTCGAAGTCGACGCTGACCGGCACGTTGACGGTCGCGACGACGTTCTCGATCACGCGGAAATGATCGTCGAGCGGAAATCGCTGGCCGTCGCCGTAGCCGAGCGCGTAGGCGACGGCCGCGCTCGATGTCGCGATCGCCGGAAACCCCGCAACCTCGAACACGCGCGCGCTGGCCGCATCCCAGCAGTTCGGCAGCAGCAAGATCGGCGGCGCATGATGCAGCCGGCGCAGAATTTCGCAGCGCGTCATGCCGGCAGTCGCATTAGGCGTACGTGAACGGATTGGGCACCGGTAGTCCGTGCGGCCGCCCACCGCGCACGACCTTCACCGTGTCCAATTTCAGCGTGCCGCTGCGCTGGTGGTTGTTCGTATCGACAAACGTGACGGGGCCTTGCGTGACGCGGAACACGGCGATGTCGGCGGGCGCACCGACGGAAAGCGTGCCCAAGCCCGGAACGCGCCCGATGATCTTCGCCGGTTCGATCGTCGCCTTCGCGATGACGTCGTCGAGCGAAAATCCGAGCGCGACAAACTTGGAAAGGACGTTGGGAAAGAGCGGAAGCGACGGGCTGTTGATGCTGGCGCTGTGCAGATCGCTCGAGATCGTATCCGGCGTCAGGCCCTGCTTGATGGCCGGCTCCGCGACCGTGAAATCGAAGCTGCCGCCGCCGTGCCCGACGTCGAAGAGCACGCCGCGCCGTTTCGCGCGCAGCGCCGCCGGCAGCAGCGTCCCGTTCTCCACGATGTTGTTCTTGCCGAACGCGCCCGAGTAGGCGTGCGTGATGATGTCGCCGGGCCGCATCATATCGAGCACGTCCGAGAGCGGCGCATCGCAGTTGCCGATGTGCGCCATCACCCGCGCCCAAGGACCCGCCATGTGCGCGGCGGCGATCGCGCGTTTCAGCGGCTCGATGCCGTTATTGCCGACCACGTTCTTCGACAGCCGCACTTTCACGCCGAGGACGACGTCGCGATTTTCGGCGACGGCTTTCGCACACTTCACCGGATCGGCGAAATCGATGTTGAAGAGTTCGCCGACCGTGAGCGGATCGCCGGCGAGACCGATCGAGGCAATGTGAATGAAGGCGAAGTGGCGCGTGCGCGCTTGGCCGATCACGAAGTGCCGGAATCCGGAGAACGTCGAATAGCCCGCGTCCCCCGCGTCGACGCCCGTCGTCGTTCCGGTAAGGGGCATCAGTTCGTCGGCGGGCAGACCGATGCCCGACACTTGGTGGTAGTAGTGGCAATGCAAATCGATCAAGCCGGGGGTCACGATGTTGCCGGTGGCGTCGACGGTTTGCGCTGCCTTCACCGCGGCGCCGGGGGCCGACAAAGCCGCGATTTGTCCGTTCTTGACGGCCACGTCGCGCGCGGCGTGGAGCTTCTGCGATGGATCGACGACCGTACCGCCCTTGACGAGTAAGTCATAAACGATATTCGGGTCGTGCGGGTCGAAATTGAGTTGCGGTGCATCGCTTTTCGGCGGCGGCGCCGCATAGGCGGCCGTCTCGCTGGAAGCTACGGCGCCGACGCCTGCAAGCGCGTTGGCAGCAAGAAAATCCTTACGCGAAACGGACATCGTCCCTCACTTCACGACGCTGGTGACAGCGTTCATTGTGGGGAAGAAACGGCTACGCCTTCAGGGCCTCGCAGAAGACGAGCGGATCGACGTTGCCGCCGCTCAGCGTAACCCCGACGCGCTTTCCCGATGCATCGATCTTGCCGAACAATAACGCCGCAAGCGCGCTCGCACCGCTCGGCTCCAGCACGATTTTCAACCGTTCGAATGCGAAACGCATGGTTTTGCGCAACTCGTCGTCGCTAACGGTGAGAAACCCGGCGGCCAGCGCGCGCACGATCGGCCACGTGAGCACGCCGGGGGACTGCGTTTGCTGACCGTCGGCGATCGTCCGCGGAACCGGAATGCTCACCCGTTCGCCTTTGCGCCACGACTGGAGCCAGTCGTCGCCCGCTTCCGGCTCGACACCGTACACCGCGATCCCGGGCGACAGCGTCGTCGCGGCGACGGCACATCCCGAGAGCAGGCCGCCGCCACCGGTGCAGACGAGCAGCACGTCGAGCGGGCCGGTTTCTTCAATCAGCTCGACCGCCGTGGTGCCTTGACCCGCGATGATGCGCGGATCGTCGTACGGCGGCACCATCACCGCACCGCGCTCGCGCGCGATGCGCTCCGCGATTTCCGCGCGGTTCATGGTGGCGCGGTCATACGTGATGACCTCCGCGCCGTACGCTTTCGTCGCGGCGATCTTCGCCGCGGGCGCATCGGCCGGCATGACGATGGCGGCCGGAACGTCGAGCAGCTGCGCGGACAAGGCGACGCCCTGCGCGTGGTTGCCGCTCGAGAACGCGACGACGCCGCGCCGGCGCTCCGCAGCGTCGAGCTGCACGATGCAGTTGTAGGCGCCGCGAAACTTGAAGGCGCCCATGCGCTGCAAGTTTTCACATTTCAGAAAACCGCGCGCGCCGGTGCGCGCGTCGAGCGTACGCGACGTCATGACCGGCGTGCGGTGCGCAACGCCGCGCAGCCGGTCCGCGGCGGCGCGCACGTCCTCGAACGAGACCGCCGGCGCGGCCGTAGTCATTTCGCTGCGACCGGCTCGTACCGGAACGACACGATCTTGCCCTCGGGATCCACCTTCATCGATTCGTGAAGCCGGCCGCGGTCGAAGGCCACGTCGAATTCGTGCTGACGATCCGGCGCGCCGCTCGGCGTCGTTTCCTTGACGGACTTCAGATTGCCGAGCGGTCCGAGGCGGTCGGCCGCGCGGCCGACGATGCCGCGGTTCACGTGCGTCGCGGTTTCCGCGTTCTGGTATTTCTTGACGGCTTCCACGTCGTTGCGCTGCAGCGCAACGGTCACGTCGCGCGCCAGCTTCTCGTATTGGTTCTCGTGAAAGAAGCAGCCGCGTAGCAAGAAGATTGCGACGAGTGCGATCAGGATGACGATCAGGACCGTGCGCTGATTCGGACCCGCGGTCGCCGGTCGCGGGGTGACGTTGGTAACGCTCATGCCGATGCCTCCATCGCAAGCTCACGGGTTCCGAATGGCTCGAAGGTCAAGCCGCCGTTCCACTCCTGCGCCAGCCGCAGGCTCCATTCGCTCTCGAACAGCGCCAGCGGCCGGCCGTCCCAATCTTCGACGAGCTTCGCGTTCGACGGCAGCGTGGCGCCGGCAATCGCCGCGGCGTCGCCGCTCACGCGGCGCGCCAGGCCGTACGGCAGCGTGGTGAACACCGTTTTGACGTTGTACTCGGATTCCAGCCGGTATTTGACCACCTCGAACTGCAGTTGCCCGACTGCGGCTAAGATCGGCTCGGTCCGTGTTTGGCCGAAGGGATACATGACCTGAATGGCGCCCTCTTCGCGCAATTGCGCGATGCCTTTTTGAAACGATTTGTAGGCTCCCGTGTCGATACTGCGCACGAGAGCGAAATGTTCCGGCTCGAAGGCCGGGATCGGCTCGAAAGGGGCCGTTCGCCCTTCGCCGAGGGTATCGCCGATCGCGAACGAGCCGGGGTTGGCAAGCCCGACGACGTCGCCCGCGAACGCGAGCTCGACCGATTCGCGCTCGCTCGCGAACAACTTCATCGCGCGCGTGAGCCGAACGTCTTTGCCGGTGCGCATGTTTTTCACGGTCATGTCGCGCTCGAAGCGGCCCGAGCACACGCGCACGAAGGCGATGCGGTCGCGATGCCGCGGATCCATGTTCGCCTGAATTTTGAAGACGAAGCCGGAAAAGCGGTCGTCGGTGGGCTCGACGCGTTCGCCGGCGGCATCGATGCGCGGCGCCGGCGGCGGCCCCATGCGCACGAACGCGTCGAGGAAGAGCTCGACCCCGAAGTTGGTGACCGCGCTGCCGAAAAACACCGGGGTCGATTCGCCGTGGAGCATTGCATCACGATCGAACGCGGCGCCCGCGCCTTCCAGTAGTTCCAACTCGTCGAGGAACTGGCGGTGCGTCGCGTCGTCCGTCAGTTGCGCGAGGCGCGGATCGCGGATGTCCGTGACGGAGACCGGCGCCTTCTTCGCGCCGTGCTCCGTTCGCTCGAAGAGGTGGATCTCGTGCGTCGTCCGATCGTAGACGCCGCGAAAGGACGGTCCGTTGCCGAGCGGCCAATTGATTGGATACGCGCCGATTCCGAGCACGGTCTCGAGTTCGTCGAGCAGCGCCAGCGGGTCGAGGCTCGGGCGATCCAACTTGTTGATGAAGGTGAACAACGGAATGCGGCGCGCGCGGCAGATCGCAAACAACTTGCGGGTCTGCGGTTCTACGCCCTTGGCGGCGTCGAGCAGCATCACCGCGCTGTCGGCGGCGAGCAGCGTACGATACGTGTCCTCGCCGAAATCTTGGTGGCCCGGAGTGTCGAGGAGATTGAGCGTGCAGCCGTGATAGGGGAATTGCAGGACGGTCGAGGTGATCGAAATGCCCCGTTCGCGCTCGAGGTCCATCCAATCCGAGGTCGCGGCGCGCGCGCGCCGGCGCGCAGCGACCTGGCCCGCGGTGTTGATCGCTCCGCCGTACAGCAGCAGTTTTTCGGTAAGCGTCGTTTTACCGGCGTCGGGATGCGAGATGATCGCAAAGGTACGGCGTTTGGCGACTTCGTCGCGTAAATCCATGACCGGACAGCGTTCGACGCGCGCGCAAACGATCTTTGCCGTGCTCGCACTCGTCGTCGCGTCGTTCTTTTTCGGCATGAACGCCGTCGCATCCAAGGTGTTGTTTCGGCCCGACGGCGCGCATTACGACGGCATCGGGCTTTTCGTGGCGCGCTCCGCATGGACGCTGCCGCTCTTTCTCGTGTTGGCCGTCTCGACGCGGCCGAGCGGCGGCATCCTGCGCGCCGATTGGTGGAAGTTCCTCGTGCTCGCGGTTTGCTTCGGACCGGCACAAACGGCGATCTACGCCGTCGGCACCCAGCTCACGAGCGCCGCGCACGTTGCGTTGCTGCTCAGCTTGTCGCCGCCGCTCACCGGCGTGCTTGCAATGCTGCTGCTGGGTGAAACGCTGACGGCGCTGCGCATCGGCGCGCTCGCTCGGGCTGGGCGGCGCCGCATTGCTCACGTTCACGCGTTCGTCGACGGGCGCGCACCCGGCCGGCGATGCGCTGATGCTCGTATTTCTCGTCAGTTTCGCCTTCTTCACCATTCTGCTGCGTACGATGAACCGCGACGGCCGGTATCATCCGCTCTTCATCACCGGCGTGTACGGCACGCTGGGTACGGCGCTACTCGTTGCAATCGGCGCGCTGTTCGGCCGTCTCAGCGCGGTCCGTCAGCCGCTGGACGGGTCGCCCGACAACGTCATTTGGTTTTTTGCGGTGATCGTGCTCGGGTTATCGCTCGGCGCACAAATCGCGCAAGTGTACGCGCTGCGTTCGCTGGCCGCGGGCACGTTCAGCGTGGTCGTATCCTACGGTTCCCTGCTCGTCGGAATTGCCGGTGCGATCCTCATCGTGGGTGAACGGCTGACGCCGCTTGGGATCGTTGCCGGTCTGCTGCTCGCAGTCGCGCTCGGACTCGCCGTCGCGCCGCTACCGCGGCTGTCGTTCAATACTCGCGAATTTCTACGCGGTCGCCGCTGATCGCAACGAGGATCAATGCCGTTCCGCTGCGGTACAGCCGCGATTCCGCCGGCACGCGCAAGCGGTCGCCGCCGCGCGCGATCCACATGTCGTGCTCGCCGACGAGTATCGTACAATCTTCACGGCGCACCACCGTTCCGGCGCGGATGCGGTCGCGTTGCGGCGGAATCTTGTCGCGCAGCGCGGCCACCGTGCCGCGCGTGCGCTCGCGTTCCACGAAGCACGAGGGCAGCGAACTCATCGTCCACGTCCCGGAGCCCGTAAAAGTCTGCGCCGGCTGCAGCGCATCCGCCGGCCGCTCGGCACGCTCGGCGCTCGGCGTCGGGGTTCCGTGCACGCGATCGCTGATCTGCAAGTCAGGCGCCGTTCCGCGACGCGCGAACGCGATGGTGCCGATGCTGATCACGATCACCGTCGCAATCAGCAGGAACGGCATCAGGTTCGGCTTAGGCGGCGGTTTCGTCAGCGGCGGCGTACGCCGGCGGAAGGTCGACGCGCGCGCGCCCGATTTTCGCGTCGGCCATGCCGTAATAGAGATCGAACGTGCGATCCGCCCGAACGTCGATGCCCGTCGGGAATACCACGTTGCTCACGATACCGTGCAATTCGTCGACGCCTTCCGGCACCATCACCGGCGAATGCGAACGATACAACACCTTGTGCGGCTCGTCGATGTCGTGCACGACGATACCGGCGCTGTAGCACATCGCGTACTTTCCGCCGGCCTCGACCGCATCGACGCCGTGGTACAGCGAGAACCAGCCTTCTTCGATGCGCACGGGCGGCGTGCCGGCGCCTGTTTTGATGCGGCCCCACGGCCCGTCGGGCGAGAGCACCAGCGTCGACTCCGCTACGTTCAGGATATTACGAATATCGGCGATGACCGGTTCGAGCGGAACGTACGCGATGCGCGTGCTTTCACGATCCTCGGGCGGAAGATCCAAAATCGTCGGAACCGCCGCGCGTCCGTTCAAGGTGGACAGCCGCAACATTGGGCGGTGATAGAACGCGAGCGACAGCACGCCTGCCGGCGAACGCACCGGCTCCGGGAAGAACGCACCGTCCTTGTCGTCGCCGCTCGGAAGTCCCGGCGCCGAGAAATCCGCGAGACCAAGCCGCTCCCATGCGTAGCCGTCGCCTGAAACCGCGATTGCAATGCGCGGTCCGAGCAGCCCGAACGCCGTGTAGGCCATCACGTACCGCTCGAGGACGGGCACGAACGTGACGCGCGGATCCTCGCAACCCATGCCGCCGGTTTTGCCGGGCCGCCGCTCGTACTCGGCTTGCGGTTCGAGGGCGTAGCCGTGCCGCTCGAATTCCACGGCGTCGCCGTTCGCGGTGCCGCGCGCGATGCCCACTCGGGACACGTTGCCCGCGCCGACCGCGCGCGGATACAACACGAGCGTGCCGTCTCGCGCACGGGCGGCGGCTGGATTCAAAATGCCTTCTACTTCATTCGGACTGCCGTCCGGCGTCATCACGACGCCGAGCCGGGTGATGTTCGCCTCGAAGCGCGCGAGAGCGCGTGCGGTGGTCATCGTCGTTGTGCCAATCCTACCACTATTTCGTGCGGGGTAACGGCCGCGCGAGCGGCAAGTGCGTCAAGATCCGTTGTGGGGCCGATCAGCATGTGATCCACAGCGACGTCGCGCGCGATCTTGACCGTGTACTGCATGCCGACTGAGAGAATATCGTCCGTCCCCGCAAGCACCTTAGGAAGTCCGTCGCCGTACCCGCAACGTACCACGTCGACTTCCTGATTCGACGGGGCACCGGTTTCACCGTACCCCGACCAAGCTACGCTGCCCCGGGCGAAGCGCCGGACGACCGGTCCGCTCACGCGGACCGCGCAGCGCAGGCCGGCGTTGGACGAGAGGCGGACCCCGAAGAGTCCGATGCCGATGCGCAGCCGCGCGTGCCCGCGCCGAGCGCATGCATACGACGTACTGGCCACGTCCGTCGACGCGACGGCCGCGCCGGCGGCGCGGAACGCGGCGCAGACGCTATCGAATTCGCGCTCGATGCGTTCGAGGCGTGAGGGCGAGGTGACATGCGTCCACAACTCGACGCGCAGATTGGGATGCGCGCACAGGCGGGCGAACGCCGCCGCATCGGACAGGCGGATCCCGTGCCAGCCGATCGCGTCGACGAGACCGACCCGAATCACCGCTGGGCGGTATGGGGTACCGGCGGCGATCGCGGCCGCGATCCCCTCGGAACTGCACACGTTGGGAATGCCGCCGCAGTGCAGGACGTCGGCAACGCGCGCCGGCCGCACGTCGGCGAGCAGACGGATGGGCTTGCGTGTGTGCATGCGAAAGGCACGAAATTCATCTTCGTCGCCTACGATGTAGCTTTCGACCAGCTCGTCGATCTCGCGCGCGATGCGGCCCGCGCCCCAGTTATAGCCGTCGTTTTTGACCACCGCCGCAACCGGCGCGCCGAACGCCGCGAACGCGCGCACGTTGGCCCGCAGCGTGGGACCGTCGAGCTCGATGCGGGGACGCACCTTACTTCAGCGTCGTTTGCGTGATCAGTTCTCCCGAGGGGGTTACCACCTCGACGCGCGAGCCGCTGTGGTACACCGAGTTCGGAACGATCCACAGCGTGTACGTGCGGTATTCCGGCGCGGGCTCACCGCCGTCCAGTCCCTGCCGCTCGAAGGCCACGATCCGTACGCGATCCGTGTTCGCACGGATCGATTCGATGAGCTGGTGCCAGCCGGTTTCCTTGTGCGGACCCATGAGGAGCAGGACGCCGAACTCTTTGTTGAAGCGCACCGGGGCCTTGATGCCGTACTGCTGCAGGGGCCGCGCGTCGCGCAGCACGATGATCTGCGGCGGTCCGGCAACGGGGGTCGTGCCTTCCTTGAACGTCTGCACCCGAACTTCGCGGCATCCGGCCAGCGCGAGAATGAGGAACAGCCCGAAGAGCACGCGCATCGCCCGCCGATTCGACGGCCCGGGCCGAGGATACCCCGCCCCCCCGACGGAAGTCGCACGAGACGACATCATGCTTACTCTACTCCCCCTCGTGATCGCCCTCGCCGGCGATCCATCGCCGGCGCCCCAACCGTCGTCCGCGCCGCCGCCGACGCCGCTCAAAGAGATCGGCCGTACGCGTGCGCTCCCCGTCTGCACGACCATCGTCGTGCATGCGAACGGCGCGATCACGAACGCCCTCAACAACGATCAAGATCTCGCCATCGTCATCAACCATCTTCGAACGACCGATCTTGACGGCGCGAATGTGATGCAGCACCGCGAACGCATCAACGATCTCGTCGCGCTCGCGAAGAAAATTCGCGAGTCGTCGTCGGCCGGCGACGCGGAAGTGAAGCGGTTGCGCGACCTCGCCGTCGCCTCCAAGGATCCGCAGCGCAAGGCCGATCTCAAGGCGTTCGCGGATGCGCTCGGCGGCGCGCTGCTGCGCCAGAAACGCGCCGCCGTGGATCTCGACAAAGCGATAACGATCATGGAAGGCCGCCGAGCGACCGCCGTGCTGCGCAGTCCGGAAGATTCGCAGCCGCAAGCGCTGACGCCGCGCGGCATGAGCCCCCAGCGCCCCGACAATCCGCTCGATCAATCGAACTACGGTCCGAACGGCGCGAGCAGAAACGTCGCCAGTCAAAACGCCGTCTTGAAAACCGTTGCAAACGATTTAGAAGCACGCGCCACCCCCATCTTGATCGACGAAGGCGTCGCCGCCGACCATTCCTTAGGCGCTACCACCGGCTGCTGACAACCAATGTCGTTGTCCTTGCAGCGTCCCTAACGTACGCTTCAAGGTGATGTTCGCTGAGCGCCGCGGTTGCGGCGTTCGCGCCCGCCATCGTAGGCAGCTGGGTTCGCATCAACGGAGCTTGGTTCAGGTGCCCCGATTGGCCGCTGTGTCAGGGCCGGCTGGCGCCGCCGCTCGGCGGAGCCGTCATCCTCGATGGTCGTATCGCGCCGTCGCCTTGCCCGAGGCGCTGCTCGTGGGAGGTGCGCTGATCACCGGCTGGCGCGCACGGCGTGACGTCGGTTTCGTGCCGCCGGTACTGCCCGAGGCGATCGGCTCGGACGCTCGGTCGGCGCTATGCAAGGCGTCGTAGCGCGCTCTTTGCGTGTCCAGACCGACGAATGACGTTCGTTAGCGCAGCAGTTTCGCGAGGTGGCGGTATTCCGGCTCGTAGTCGCGGCGCTCGTAGAACGCGTGCGCCGTCGGGTTCGTGTCGTTGACGTTGAGCGACAGATACCGGTAGCCGCATTCCCGCGCCCAGGTCTCGCAAGCGCTGATCAGCGCGGAGCCTGCGCCGCTTGCGTCGACGACCGATGCGATTTCCGAGATGTGGCCGTGCGCCTCGCCCGTGAAAAAGTCATGGTGCGTCACGACGTAGGCGAATCCCAGCGGCTCGCCGTCCGCGGCTCCGGCGATAAAGATCTCTGCGGCGGGTCCGCGCTGCGCGAACGCCGCATGCAGCGCGCGCTCCGTTCCGCGCACCACCTCGTCGTAGCTGCGCCATGCGGCGCGCGTGTCGCCGAACCGGCGCGCCAAGCCGACGACGAAGTCCTCGTCGTCAGCGCGCGCGACGCGCACGGTGACGGCATCAGACGTTTTCAATGAAGACCCGCGACAGCCGCCAAACGCACCACCCGAACACGCCGAAAATGAGCACGACGATGCCGAGATCCGCAAGACCGCTAAAACGGCCGACCGCATTGCCGCACAGCGCGACCGCTTGCCGGGAGAGCCACAAATCGAAGCGTTTGACCGGATTGCTCGCGAGCCCGCGCGTGGCATCGATCTGCGCGTAGATTTCATCCGGCGCCCAAGAATTCTCGGTAATCATCTCATTGATGCGGCCGTCGGGATCGATCAAGACCGTATCTTCGGCGTGGATGAGGCCCACCGCGGGGTCGGGGAACGCGGTGACGCCGAATTGTGCGGCGAAATCGAGCGTCGCTTTCTCGTCGCCGACCGCGAGCGTCCAGCGGCTCGGATCCGCACCGAATAGCCGGCCGTATCGTGACAGCACCGCAGGCCGGTCGAATGCGGGATCCAGCGTTACTTCGACGAGATGCACCTTGCGCTTCCCCATCGTGGACTGCAGCGCATGAAACTTTCCTGAAATCAACGGGCACATGCGCGCATCGCGGCAACGCGTGTACACGAACGCGAGCACGACGTCTTGTCCGCGCAGCTGCGAAAACGCGAACCGCCGACCGCGCTGATCGAGAAACGGCGTATCCGGCACGGTGTCGCCGGTGCGCAGCGGCGTGACGCGGCGCAGCACCGGCTCCGTCGTGACAGGTTGCGCGGAGCGCGGCGTGATGCTGCTGAGCGTCCATGGGTCGTGCGAAACGTCGACCGTGGCGTCGATCACCGTTCCGGGCTGCAGTTCGCGCGCCCGGCTGGGGGGCCGCACGCGAAAGGTCATCGTCATGCCCGGCATGCCCCCGAAGGGATCGTGTCGTACTATCAGTTCCCCGGTCTTCGGCACCACGCCAAGAACGACGCCGTGCAGATGTTCCCGGGAAGCCGCGCCGACCGTCACCGGAATAAGCAGCATGAACAACATGACCGACGCGATCATCCACGGCTTCAAAGCGAGCCGGCTAAGCCCGCTCGAGCGCGAATCCGTGCTCATTCGGCGTCCGTGGACGCGCGCGGAACGGCGCATCGTGATCCACGGTTTCGTCGGCCGGCTGACGATCGCGATCGAACCCGTCATTTGCGGCGTGGTGTTCCTCGTACTGACCCTCGGGATGATCTTCAATAAGAACAAAGAGATCGTCGTCCTTGCACCAATTTTTGCGATCGGCGTCGTCGCGTTCGGGATCTATGCCGTCGCGCTGATGCTGGCGCCGGTGCGCGCGCTTTTTCACACCATGGGACCGATTTTTATCGTGGACGGTTACGTCCGCTACCGGGGCCGCGACGCGCTGTCTGCCGACGATTCCAACGGCTACATCGCCGTGTTGACCGAGGACAAACGGGTCGCCTGCGAGTGGCCGACGCTCGGTGAGCTCGAACTGCCTGCACACACCCGCGCGGCGCTCTGCGAGTTCAGCGAATACGGCGGCGTCCACAAGATCGACGGCCGCCCGACGGGCGTCGTGCCCGAACGAGTCGCGTCCCTCGGGGTCGGCGGCCTCACCCGCGCCCGCGAATACCGCGACTGAGCGTTTGCGCCCGTAGGCGCGCTTTACCCGAGTTTGATTTTTGTAGTGTCCATGGAGGGCCAGATGTGATGGTAGTTGCTGGTCCCGATCGCGAGCGCAATGACGAGGAAAACCACGCCGACCCCGATCAGCACCGACCACATCACGATGGGCGGAATACCTGAAGAGACCGGCACGCCGCGTTCGTCTTTGATGTCATACATTCGTCGCTAACCTCCGCGCGGCAGCGCGCCGAACGCCGCGAATAACACGAGCACGCAGCCCACCGCCATCAGGCCGAGCAGCAGCTTGGTGACGTTGTGGTCGAGACCGGGCGTCTTCCAATCATTCTTGAGCGCAACGATGGCGACGACGCCAACGAGCAGCGCGCCGATACCGGCAATGATTTTCTCGAACGGTGCTAGCTGCTCCAAGATTGCACCGCGCCGGTTTGATAGGCGCTGCGCCCCGGGCTCCGCGCCCCCCACGCTGCGCGCGGGGCCCCCAAGCCGAGCTCGCATCCAACTGCGCCG
>JBHEMQ010000058.1:8662-20394 GCA_046262475.1 Candidatus Velthaea sp. | reverse complement strand
GTGCACGCCGCCGCGCGGCACCACGTCCACTGCGCCGGATCCGCGAGCACGCCGCCGACGAACTTCACCGCGCGCGCAAGCATTCGCGGATCGACGGTGATGCCTGCGGCGACGGCGCGGCCGAGCGCCGACAGCGTCACGGTTGACGGAAACGGTTGCGACGCGCGGCCGCCGGGATATGCGGCGAAACCGCCGTCGGCGCGCTGCAATTTCGCGAGCGCCGCGATTTCGGCGGCGGCGCGCGTTGCGGCGTGGACGCCGGGGATTGCCACGCCGCCGTGCGCCAAGCGCAGCAGATCCGCGGCCGCGGCGAGGCGGCTCGCATTCGATTCGAGATACGCTGCATCGTCGGCAAAGATTGCGTTTGCGGCGACGAGCACGTCCGGCAGCACGCCACTGGAGAGCACGATGTCGAGGCCGCCCGTATCGCGCGCCGCGTCGTGCGCGACGTCCAGGGGAATGGTCGCGGAGCCGCTCGTCGTTCCGGTTGCGACCGCGCTTTCGGCGACGGTACGAACGAGGACGGGCAGCGAAACGGCGAACGCATCGCCGGTGGCGCCGAGCGCGATGCGAAACGTCGCCGTGCCGTCACCGGGCGCCGTTGCGAGCATCGGGAAGCGGTACGCGTGCGCGAGCGGTTCGGCGGGCGCGTGCAGGGCAACATCGGCCTGGCTGCCGTTGTCCACGGCGAAGGAAAGCGGACCGTGCAGCGCGCCGCGGACATCGAGCGTACCGCTGCGCTTCGCCGGATTCGTGACCGCGACCCCGCCCTCGAAGCGGTCGCCGGGCCGCGCGAACTGCGGCAGCACGGGATTCGCCAGCAGCGGCTTCGCGGCAACGAATGTCGTTTCGCCGTTGCCGAAGCGCCCATCGCGCGTTGCGGCGACCGCCATGACGCGCCAGGTCGTCAGATCGTCGGGCAACCTGAACGAGACGCGCGCGGAACCGCCCGCATCCGTCGCCACCGTGGCCGCGTAATACGCCAACGGCGAAAATGTACGGCGCACGCGCGGATCCGTTTCGCCGCCCGCGATACCGCCGCCGTAGCCGAAGCCTTTGTCGACGGTGCGCTGCGGCGATTGCAACGTCACGTCGGCACGATTGTCGGCGAAACGCGTCGAGAGCGGCTGCCTCTCATAGACGAGTTTCACGAGATCCGGCGGCCGGTATCCCGTCAATTGCAGCACCGCGTCATTGGCGACGATCACGGTGAGTTGAGCCGGCACCGGTTTGCCGGCCGCGCCCATCGTGTGCAGCGCCACCGATTGCGCCGCACCCGGCGCCGCGTTCGCGTGTTCCGCCACGGCGCGCACGGTGACGTACTTGCCGTCGAGCGCAACGTCGAACGGCGCAAAGCCCGTGCGCACGAACGCGTTGCCGTTCGCAGCCGCCGCGCCGTCCGGCGCACCGCGATGCACCAGCACCGCTTCCACGGCTGCATTCGGCAGCATGTCGGGCGTTACCGTGAAGCGCACGGTCGGGGCGGCACCGTCAACGCGCTGCAATCTCTTCCACAGCACGCCGTGCCGAACGACGGCGAGGTACGCATCGGCGTGCGCGAACGGAGATGCGATGAGAACCGTCGCCGTATCGCCGGCACGATACGTCTTCTTGTCGAGCGCGACTGTGAGCCGCATCGGATCGGGTTCGTTCCAGTGCGCATCGCCGGCGCCGGCGACCCAGACTTGCGCGTCGCTCGCCGCCGCATCATCCGAGGCGGCGGCCGCGTTCGCACGGATGCGATACGTTCCCGCGGCATGCGGCGTTAGCCGCGCAATCACCGCCGCGTTCGAGGTCGTGATCACGGCCGTCGCAACCGTCGTGTATTTGACGGCGGTGCGCGGCGTTTCCGCGTTTTCGACCACTTCGGTTGCGCCGGCGTACTCAGCGCGTTGAAGCTGCACTGCCACCTGAACGTCGCGCTGCAGCACGCCGGCGGGATCGCTCGCAATGACGCCGACGTTCAGCGGCTGACCGGCGGTTCCGACGAAATCGGCTTTAAGGCCGATCAGCGTGCGGCTGGGAAGCGCGGTGAACGTCTTGCTGTCGGCGACCGACAGATTCGAAACATCGGTCGTTTCCGCGTCGACCTGATAGGTCATGGGATACGGGAGATCGTCCGCGACGCGAACGGCCTGCGCGCTTCTGCCGCCGGCGTCAACGCGCGTCTCTGATTGCAGGACGTCCGTCGCCGCATCGGGCGCTTGTTCGGGCCACCACCAGCGGCGCCCGAACGTGTAGTCGTCGCGGTGCGGCGGCGCGAGGTCCGCGCCCGAGCGCGTCACCTTGAACGTCGCTTTGCCGCCTTCCACGGGTGCGCCGAATAGGTACCGGCTCTCGGCAACCGCGTTCACCGTTTGTCCGCGGACGGCAACCGCCGCGTCGAGTGTGAGGTCGACTTTGAAGTTCGGCGGTTTGAATTCGGCGACGCGAAAGGTGCCGGCGATTTCCTCGCCGCTGCCGGCGGCGGCTTTGACGTACCACGTTCCCGGCTCCGCGTCGCGGGCGAGTGCGATCGGCAGCGCGAAGGTGCCGAACGCATCGAGCGACACGCGCCCGAGTTCCCGCTTCACGCCGCCCGGCGATTCCAGCGAGACCGTGTATTGCGGCGAACGGCCGCGCGCAAGGACGCCGTCGGTGAGAAACCACCCGACACCCGTGGCCTGCACGCGTTCGCCCGGCTGGTACAGTTCACGATCCGAAAAAATGGTGCCGCGCGATTGCGGCGTCGCCGACGACCAGCCGTTGTACGCCTCCGCGATGTACGAGCCGCTGTAGCTTTCCGTCCGCACGTAGGTCCAATCGCCGCCGTCGCGCACGACCGTCACAAACGCCGGCGCCTCGCCCTTGCCGTCGCCGGTTGCGGCGCACGCCTTGAAAGCTGCGGCATCGAACTGCGCGATGCCGTCGGCGCCGGTCGTCCCGTGCGCGCACGCCGCGGGCGCCGGCTGCGTGCCGTCACCGTCCGTTCGCGACGGATATACCTCGACCGCCGCGTTCGCCGCGGGCGTTCCGTCGGCGAGATGGTGGACGCGCACGAAGCCCGCATCGGGAAACCATTGCACGAACGCGCCGAGATTCGTGAGCTGCACCAAACCGGCGGCGCCCGCGTACTGCGGCTGCGCAACGCCCTTGTCGTCGCGCGCTGTCCCGACACGCGCGCGTATGCCGTATGCGAGCGTACCGGCCGCGCCGCCGATTTGCGCGCGCAGCGGTATGGCCGTCGTGCGCTCGACGTTCGGGGTGCCGCCGAGCGCCAAGGCCGGCCACACGCCGGCCGGCGGCAGCATTCCCGGATCATCGAACGATTGAGGTTCCGTGTGCGTGACCAGTTCGCGCGGTTGGACACGCCGGAAAATCGCGTTGGCAGCCGGCACGTTCACGGAAACGACGTTGAGGTCGAGCTTGAGCGACGACGGAAAAATTGCTTTGCCGCTCGGCGCCCACACGTCCGGCGCCAGATCCCCGGTACGGAACGTCGCTCGGCGCGCGGCGCCCAACGTCTGGCCGAACGCATCGGTCAGCGTGCCCGCGATGTCGACCGTGTAGTCCGTGTTCGGGCGCAGCAGCGCCGGGTTGACGTTGACGCTATCCGTCGCCTCCGCGATGCCGAGCAGGTGCGTCGCATCCGCCGGCGCCGGCGCCACGCGGACGGCGCCGCGCGCGCTCGCCGGCGTTACCGGGTTACTGAACGCCAGCGACGGCGCGCCGGCGCTGAAACGCATCGAACCGCCGTCGTCGCTGGACCACGCGATCCCAGTGAACTTCAGCGGTCCGAATGTTCGAAGGCGGCCGGTCGTCTCCGCTTCCGTCGCGAGGTTGCCGCGTTCGGGACGGATGCCGGGTTGGAGCACGATGTCGTAGGTCGTGTCGCGCGTCAGTTCGCGCGCCGGCACCAGCGTGTACCGATGGTCGCGCCGCGACGGATCGAAGGCGGCTTCCGGTTCGGGCGTCGCGCTCGCCGTCGACTGCGGAACGGGCGCCAATCGGAGATCGACCGTTTCGCGGCCGCCCGCCGCGACGAGCTTTGCGTGTTCGGTGAGGCTGGTGCGGTCCAGCGCGACGTTTGCGGCCACGTCGATTTTGGCATTCAGCCCGGCCGGCGCGAGCTTGCGCCCGTCGTTGCCGGGCAGCGCGTCGAAGGTGATGCCGCGCGTCTGAAAGCTCCAGGCGATATCGCGCGCGAGCGTCGTTCCGCGCACGTCGCGCAAACCGGCCGTCACCGTGACGCGCACGCGCGTCGCAACCGGCAGCGCGGCGTCGGCTTGAAAACCCACGAGCTTCGGCGTGAGGAACCGAAAATGTCCCGAAAGCGCCGGTTCGATGCGAAAATGCGCGAGCACGTCGCGTTCGGCGGGGCTTTCCAGCGCGGTCAGCGGAATGAGATCGCCGGCGAAGCGCACGCGGATTTGCGCCAACGGATCGACCGTTCCGCGCGGCACGATCGCCACCACCTGCGGCGGCAGGCTCGGCTCCGGCAACGGCGACACCGGCGCGAGCGGCGCCGTTCCCGAGGGCGTCGATCCCACGCAACCCGCAAGCGCGAACGCGACAAAAACGGCGATGCTCGTACCTGCGATGCGCACGTGGGCTCCTCTCGGTGTGCTGCTCTTCGCGCTCGGCGTGCTGCTTCACCCGTTGCATTTGGAGCCGGGAGCGGGCGTGACGGCCCTGACGTTTACCGACCGCAACGGCGTGACGCTCGGAACCGTGCTCACGCGCGACGGCGAACGCACGGTGCGCGTTCCGCTCGAGCGCGTATCGCCGGCCTTTTTGCGCGCGATCGTCACGGCGGAGGATGCGCGCTACTCGGCACATGACGGCGTGGACGGTGCCGCGCTGTTGCGCGCGTGCGTGCAATTCGCGCGCACGGGTCACGTCGTCAGTGGCGGGTCCACCATCACCATGCAGCTCGCGCGGCTGACGCGCGGCTTCCCGCGCTCGCCGGCCGGCAAGGCGGCGGAGATGGTGCTGGCGCTGCGCATCGACGCCGGCACGTCAAAGCATGCGGTGCTTGAAGAGTACGTCAACCGGCTGCCGATGGGCGGCAATCTTGCGGGGATCGAAGCGGGCGCACGCGCCTATTTCGGCGTGCCGGCCAGCGATCTCGACCTGGCTCAGGCCGCATTTCTCGCGGCGATACCGAACGATCCCGTACGGCTCAATCCGTACGCGCACCGCGCCGCGCTGGAAATCCGGCGGCGTGCGATCCTCGAACGTCTGGTTGCGCAAGGCGTGGCCGGCGTCGCTGAAGCGTCGCACGCGCGCGACGAAAGGCTGCACCCGCTGCCGCCGTCATCGGGCATCTACGCCGCGCCGCACCTGCTCTTCCGGCTGAGCGCGGAGGCCGCCGGCGATACGCGCACGATCCACACGACGCTCGACGGCGATTTGCAGCGGTACGTCGAGGCGCAAACCGCGAGCACCGTCGCCGCGTTGCGCGGACGCAACGTGCACGACGCCGCCGCGATCGTGCTCGACAATCGCACGGGTGAGGTGCTCGCGTACGCCGGCTCGCCCGATTTTTTCGCCGCGCGCGGCGGACGCAACGACGGCGTGACCGCGCTGCGGCAGCCGGGCTCGACGCTGAAGCCGTTTTTATACGAGCTCGCCTTCGAGCGGCGTGCCGTGCGGCCCACCACGATTCTCGCGGACGTGCCCGCGGCCTACGCGCTTCCGGGCCGGCGCACGTATGCACCGGCGGACTATAACGAACGCTGGGCGGGGCCGGTGCGCGCGCGCGTGGCGTTGGCGAGTTCGCTGAACGTTCCGGCGGTGCGCGTGCTTTCGGCGCTCGGCGTCGACCCGTTCTTGGAGCGCCTGCGCGCGCTGGGCTTCCGGCACTTGACGCGCAGCGCGCAAACCTACGGTCTGGGTTTGACGCTCGGCAGCGGCGAGGTGACGCTCGAGGAAATCGCGCTCGCGTACGCGACCGCCGCGCGCGGCGGGCGGCCGCCGCGCATGCACGCCGTGGCATCAGAAGCGGACAGTGCGCACGAGGCAGCCGTCGGCGATCCCGCCGCGTGGGCGCTCGTCACCGATATGCTCGCCGACCGGCACGCGCGCGCTCGCGCCTTCGGCGTCGATTCGCTGCTGCGTCTACCGTTCGCGAGCGCGGTGAAGACCGGCACATCGTCCGATTTCCGCGATACGTGGACGGCCGGCTACACGCGCGATTATACGGTCGCGACGTGGGCCGGCAATTTCGACGGGTCGCCGATGCGCCGCGTCAGCGGCGTCACCGGCGCGGCGCCGCTGTGGAACCACATCATGCGCCGCCTGCACGCGACGCGCGATCCCGCGCCGTTCACGCTTCCGGCCGGCTACGCGCGAACGCCCATGTGCGCGGCAACCGGTCTGCGTCCGTCGGGTGCGTGCGCCGCGGTTGTCAGCGAACTGCTCGACGCCGGTGACCGCCGCGCGCTCGCGCGCAGGGCTCCGCCGCTCGGCACCGAGTACGATGCGTGGCTCGCGCAGCAGCCGGACGATGCGGCTGAAGGTCTGCGCATCGTGAGCCCGCGCGACGGCGCCCGCTTCGTGTTTGCACCCGGCTCGCGAGTGGCACTTGATGCGCGCGGCAGTCGTGGGTTCGTTCAATGGACCCTCAACGGCCGGCCGCTGACGGTTCGCGACGCGCGATGGCTCTGGCCGCTCCAACGCGGGCGCTGGTCGTTTGCGGCGACGAGCGCCGGCCAACGCGCCACCGTGACCTTCCAGGTCGGCGATGCACCGCCGCGCCGATCGGCGCGCGGCTTTACGCTGGAAGCAGTGCGCTCGAAGTCCCTTCATCGTACGTAGGACGCGCCATTCACATCGATCGTCGCTCCGGTGGCGTACGCGGCAAGCGGCGATGCGAGAAACGCGATGATGCCCGCGACATCCGCCGGCATGCCGATGCGGCCCGAGGGAATTTCGGCCGCAATCTCCGCGGCCGATTCGGCGATCGCGTCGGCGGCCATCTCGGTGGCGATGAACCCGGGAGCGACGGCAAAGGCGACGATGCCGTCGCGCGCGCACGACCGCGCGATCGACTTCGTCAGATTGACGAGTGCGGCTTTGCTCGCACCGTAATCTGCGAAGCTCAGTTCGCCGCGATGAGCGGCGCGGGACGCGATGTTGATAATGCGGCCGCCGCGCCCGGCGCGCCGCATCTGCCGGATGGCAAGCCACGCAAGATCCGCAGCCGCAAAGACGTTCACCGCGAACGTGCGCTGCCAGCCGTTGCGCCAGCGCGCGAGATCGTCCCCCGCGAAGGGGTTCTCCGCGAAAATGCCGGCGTTGTTGACCAGGACGTCGATGCCGCCCAACGCCGCGATGCAGCGCTCCATCAGCGCGGGCGCCGTTTCCGGCAGCGCGAGGTCCGCTTCGAGCGCCGTCGGACGGCCATCGAGCTCGGCGCAGAGGGCGTTTGCAAGATCGCGCCGCGAGCGGTACGTGAATGCGACTCGCGCGCCCGCAGCGTCGAGCGCGCGCACCGCGGCGGCACCAATTCCTTGGGAACCGCCCGTCAGCAACACGCGCGTTCCGGTCAAATCCAGCAACGGCGTCACGCCGCGCGCGCAGCCTCGCCAACGGACGCGAAGCCGTCGCGGTGCAGCAAAACGGCAAGTTCGCGTTTGATGCGGTTCACGAGCGCCGTGCCCTCGTACACGAGCGCCGTGTAGAGCTGTACCGTCGTGGCACCGGCACGAATCTTGGCGTACGCGTCGGCGCCGCTCGCGATGCCGCCGACGCCGATCAGCGGCACCGTGCCGGCGGTCATGTGCGCGACCGTCGCGAGCTGGGCGGTCGACGGCGCGAACAGCGGGCGTCCGCTCAAACCGCCGGTCTCGGTGCGGTGTGCGCCGCGGAGTCCGGCGCGCGCGCGCATGGTGTTGCTCACGATGATGCCGTCGATGCGCGCAGCCAGCAAGACCTCGACGAGTTCGGCCAGACGCGCACCGTCGATGTCGGGCGACAACTTCGCGACCAGCGGCGCGCGCGCGTTGCCGGCGCGCGCTGCAATGCGTGCGAGCATGTCGCGCAAACGCGCCGGGTCGAGAAAGACTTGGCCATTGACCGTATTCGGACACGAGATGTCAAGCGCGAGGTAATCGGCGTGCGGCGCAAAGCGCTCGACCAGAGCCGTCATGTCCTCGGCCGGATCCGCGCTGTCGGCGTTCGCCGCAAGGTTGATTCCGAGCAGTCCGGCGGGTCGCGCGGCGGCGAGGCGTCGGGCGACGGCGCCGGCGCCGTCGTTCGGAAAGCCCATGCGGTTGATGACCGCGCCGTCGGCGGCCAGGCGAAAAACGCGCGGACGCGCATTGCCCGCTTGCGGCAACGGTGTCACACCGCCGACTTCGACGAACGCGAAGCCGAAGCGATACATGCGCGCGAACACGCGCGCGTTCTTGTCAAAGCCCGCCGCAAGTCCGATCGGGTTAGCGATGCGGCGGCCGAACAGCTCGACCTCGAGTACCGGATCATCAAAAGGCGCGGCGGCCGGAACGATGCCCGCTTCGAGGGCGCGCAACGTCAGTTCGTGGGCGGTCTCAGGATCGAGCCGATGCAGGAGCGGCTTGGCGAACCGGTATGGATCGAACACGAACACACGCTTCGGCGGCAATTCCCCTCGACCCCATGCCACGGTTCGCCGGCCGCTAAGGCTCATCGAAATCGTCGCCGCAATTGCGGCCGGCACGCTGATTTCCGCGCTGCGCGCGCTACGCGACCGGGTTCTGCAATTCGCCGAGCCCGTCGATCGAGACGCGCACGACGTCGCCGGGCTGCAGATACTTCGGCGGCGTGAAACCGATGCCGACGCCGGCCGGCGTTCCGGTCGCGATGATATCGCCGGTTTGGAGGCGCGTCGTCGCGGACAGCGTTTCAATCAGATTCGGGATATCGAAGATGAGGTCGGCGATGACCGCGTTCTGGCGCAGCTCGCCGTTCACGTACGTGCGCAGCCGCAGCGCGGTCACGTCCGGCACCTCGTCAGCCGTTACCAGATACGGTCCCATGGGACAGAACGTGTCGACCGATTTTCCCACGAACCATTGTTTGTGCTTGCTCTGCAGCGCACGCGAGGTCACATCGTTGAGGATCGTATAAGCGTACACGTGCGCGAAAGCGTTCTCGCGTTTGACGCGAAACGCCGGTTCGCCGACGATCACGGCGAGCTCGCCCTCGTAGTCGACGGTCGCGGCCGGATCGTTCGCGGCGACGATGGCGTCGCCCGGACCGATGACGCACGATGGATGTTTGACGAAGATGATCGGCACGTCCGGGATCGCCGTTGCGCCGGCGGTCGCGTCGAAGCCGCTGCCGTGAAATTCCGCCGCGTGATCGCGATAGTTCTTGCCTACGCAGACGATGGTGCGCACCGGCGCGGGAAACGGCGCCCGCAGCACGATCTCCGCGGCTGACCGGCGCGGCACCGTGCGGTCCGCCAGCAGTGCGCGCGCGCGTTCGAGGCCGGCGGAGCCAAGGGCGACGAACGCGCCGAGATCGCTTGCAACCGCCGCCGCGCCGAGATCGAGGACCGCATCGCCGTCCAGGACGCCGAACGAAGCGCGGCCATCCGCCGTGAAGCTCGCCAAACGCATGCACGCCGCCTTCCTGCGCGCGGTAAAGGTCAAGGAACGGGGGCGCGCGCCAGCGCAAGTGCGCGGCATGCTGCGGGTCCACCTCCTCGGGCGGCCCCGGTTGCTGCTCGATGACATTGCGTTACCCGCTGCGGGCCGGCCGAAGGTCGTTCCGTTGCTTGCGTATGTCTTGCTGCATCGCGCGCTCGCGCTTCCGCGCCAAACGATCGCGGATGCGCTGTGGCCCGACGAACCGGAGGACGAAGCGCGCGCCAACCTGCGGCGGCACCTCAACTACCTGCTGCACCTGCTGCCGGGACCCGCGCGCGGGCATCCGTGGGTGCTCGCGTCCGCGCGCCACATCCAATGGAATCCCGGCTGTGACTACACGCTCGACGTCGCGGAATTCGAGCGGTGCGTCGCCGAACCGCACCGCCTGCATGAAGCCGTTGCCCTGTAGCGGGCGATCTGCTCGCCGGCGTGGACGAAGAATGGCTGGAACCGGCGCCGAAATCGACCGCGACTGCGGCCGGGCGCAGCGCGCCGCGGCGCTGCTGCGGCAAGCCGATTCCGTGGTGGCTGCGCGCGCGGCCGCAATCAGTGATCCGGCCACGCGCGCGGCGTACTTGGCCCTGCCGTTCAACGCCGCGGTGCGCGCGACGCCGGCGGTCGGGACCTAACCCTCAGGTTCAGGGGCGTGCTTCGAAGACGCGATTGAACGGCGTCTCGGTGGCACGCCGGAACCGGCTGAAGCCGGCTTCGGTAAAGATCGCGCGCATGCGGCCTTCGCCGGCCTGCGCACCGAGAGCGAGCCCGACTTCCTGATCGAGCGACGCCGGCGTGCACAAGATCGTCGACGCGGCGTAGAACACGCGCCCGACAGGATTGAGATTGTCTTCGAGCTTGTCGTTCGCGAATGGTTCGACCATCATGAAGGTGCCGTCCGCTTTGAGCGCCTTGCGAATGTGCATCGCGGCGCCCATCGGATCGCCCATGTCGTGGATGCAATCGAAGCACGCGATGAAGTCGTATTCCGCGCCGGGGAACGCCTTTGCCGACGCAACCTCAAACCGCACCCGGTCGGCGACGCCGGCCTTCGCCGCGGCCTCGCGCGCCATCCGAATCGATCCCTCGTGGCAATCGAACCCCACGAATTGCGATTTCGGATACGCCTTCGCCATGACGGTCGTCGACGTGCCCAAACCGCAGCCGACATCGGCCACGCTCGCGCCGCGGCGCAATTTTTCCTCGACGCCTTCCAGCGCGGGGATCCAGTTCGCCACGAGATTCGCGTTGTAGCCGGGCCGCAAGAACCGTTCCGTCGCCGTGAAGAGCTGCGGGTCGTGCTGGTGCCAGCCGAAACCGGTGCCCGTCTTGAACGCTTCTGAGATCTTCGCCTCGTCGGCGAACAGCGTCTGCGCGATTTGATACAGCCCGCACAACAGCACCGGACTCGTTTCATCCGCCAGCAGCGGCTGATGCTCCGGCGGCAGCGTGAAGGTCGTGTTCTGCGGGTCGTACGTGAGGTAACCGCTGGCGGCTTGATTGCCGAGCCATTCGCGAACGTAGCGTTCGTGGCTCCCGGTGGCTTCGCAAGGGCCTGCGAGGTCATGGGCCCCTCGGTCGCGAGCGTACGGTAGAACCCGAGGCGGTCGCCGATCACGACCAGCGCGCCGGTCAGCGTCGCGCCGACGTCGCCGATCATCTTGTGCAGGAATTGGGTGAACTTGTCCTCGTCGGTGGTAGCCGGCGCGATCGCTGCCACCTTACAGTTCCTCGCGCAGGCCGGACTGCAGCATGGCGCGCAGTTCCGGCGTGTCGGCGTGCCCGTGACTCGCGACGGCGTGTCGCTCGGATACTCGCGGCAATCAACGAACTTACGGACTGAAACGGCCATGGATGCCTCCGATGATGTGCAAAGCGCGATGCCACACCTCACCATCAGGGTACATCCTTAGCGTCTCAAGACCGTCTCAGGCCCGGTCGCTGCCGGCCGGCGCCGCGGTGTTTTTGGCGGCATCCTCGAGGATGCCGCGCAGAATCGCGCGATTGCTGTCGAGAATTTCGTCGGCGATGCCCCAGCTCGCGTGGCCCGCTGGGATGCGGTGCGTTTTTTCCCAGCCGCCCGTCGCAAAACGCGCGAAATCATCGCACGGCTTGCAGGCCGGA
>JBHEMQ010000058.1:0-8652 GCA_046262475.1 Candidatus Velthaea sp. | reverse complement strand
AGCTTTCCGGGCCGGCGCCTTTTTCGCGGCCGACTTCTTCGCGGCGCCGGCCGCGCCGCGCGCCGGGGCCTTCTTCGCTGCCGATTTGGCGGCAGATTTCTTAGCCGCGCCGCCACGCTTCGCCGTGCCGACTGCTTCTTTGAGCACGCGGCCGGCAATGAATTTCAGCACGCGCTTCGCCGGCACTTTGACCGGCTCGCCCGTCTGCGGATTGCGAGCGATGCGCGCCGCGCGATCGCGGACCTTGAACTGGCCAAACGGCGTGAGCTGGACCTTGTCGCCGCCCTTCAGGACGCCCATCATTTTATCGAGCATCGCTTCGACGAGCTCGGTGACTTGTCTGCGGGGAAGCTCGAAGTCCTCGGCGAGTTCTCTCGCCAGTTCGTTTTTGGTCATGCGATCCTTTCGTTGTGCGGTTCGGCTCCGCTACGGGCCGTTTGCGCGATTTCTTCCGTCATATGACGGAAAATACCGGCATTTCCCTACATTTTCTCACAACGCGCCGTTGCCGCCCGCGCGCGCCGCGTGCTTGCCGAGTTCGAGCTTGGCGATGGCGGCGCGATGGACTTCGTCCGGACCGTCCGCCAAGCGCAGCGTACGCAGTGCCGCGTACGCCTGCGCAAGACCGAAGTCGCCCGACACGCCCGCCGCGCCGAACGTCTGGATCGCGCGGTCGACGACGCGCGCCGCCATGTTCGGCGCAACCACCTTGATCATCGCGATCTCCGCGCGCGCGGCTTTGTTGCCTTCGCGGTCCATTTTGTCGGCAGCGTGCAGCGTCAGCAAGCGCGCTTGATCGATGGCAATGCGCGCGTCCGCGATCCATTCCATTACGACGCCCTGCTCGGCGATGGGTTTGCCGAATGCGACGCGCGACTGCGCGCGGCGGCACATGGCTTCGAGCGCGCGCTCGGCGACGCCGACGGAGCGCATGCAATGGTGAATGCGGCCCGGACCGAGGCGCCCCTGCGCGATCTCGAAACCGCGACCCTCGCCGAGGAGCATGTTCGCTACGGGAACGCGCACGTTTTCAAACGCGATTTCCGCATGACCGTGCGGCGCGTCGTCGTAACCGAAGACCGTCAACGGCCGCACGACGCGCACGCCGGGCGTATCTAAGGGCACGAGAATCATCGACTGCTGATGGTGTTTCGCCGCCGCCGGATCCGTCTTGCCCATGAAGATCAGGATTTTGCAGCGCGGATCGGGCGCGCCGGTCGTCCACCACTTGCGGCCGTCGATGACGTAGCGGTCGCCGTCGCGCACGATGCGCGACTGAATGTTCGTTGCATCGGACGAGGCCACGTCGGGCTCCGTCATCGCAAAGCCGGAACGGATTTCGCCGGCGAGCAACGGCGCGAGCCACCGCTCTTTTTGGTCCTGCGTCCCGTAGCGCACGAGCACTTCCATGTTGCCGGTGTCCGGCGCGCTGCAATTGAAAACTTCGGGACCGATCGGCGAGCGGCCCATGATCTCGCACAACGGCGCGTACTCGCGGTTGGTGAGGCCCGCGCCGTATTCGCTGGCGGGCAGCCACAGGTTCCACAGCCCGGCGGCGCGCGCGCGCGCTTTCAGCTCCTCCATAACCGGCGGCACGCTCCAGCGGTCAGCGGATGCGGCGTGCTGCTGATGATAGACCGTTTCATTGGGATAAACGGCCTCGTCCATGAACGCCGCGAGCCGCTCGTGCAGCCGCCCGACCTCGGATCGAACTCCGGTGAGCATGCCGCACCGTCCGCCGACGTTCGCGCGGATTCCCCCGTGCGGCTTCGTCTGCGGAGCGGTATGGGGGTTAGGCTCCGATTATTCGGGGGAAGTAGTGCTTAGAGCGCTTGTGCGCTGCCCCGACTTACCGTGGAGGGATACACATGGGCGGTTTACTCTGGGGAATCATCGTTATACTGTTCATCTTCTGGCTGCTGGGTTTCGCCGTCCACATCGGCGGCGGTTTGATCCACATTCTTCTGGTGATCGCGGTGATTCTGTTGATTTATAACCTGGTTACCGGGCGCGGCGCGCGCGTCTGACGGCGCGCACTGCATAAAAAAGAAAGGCCGCGGACGAGAGTCTGCGGCTTTTTTGATGCGCGGCTGCGGCGCTCAGTGCGTGGGCATGACGAACGCACTCGCCTTCGAGGCGCCGCGCGGCCAGCGCGACGTCACCGTCTTCAAGCGCGTGTAGAAGTGCACGCCTTCGGTGCCGTGCACGGCGTGATCGCCGAACAATGACTCTTTCCAGCCGCCGAAGCTATGGAACGCCATCGGAACCGGAATCGGCACGTTAATGCCGATCATCCCGACGTTGACACGGTGCACGAACTCACGCGCGCTCGCGCCTTCGCGCGTGAAGATGGCGACGCCGTTGCCGTACGGGTTCGTATCCACCAGTTCGAGTGCGGCCGCAATATCGGGGACGCGCACGACGCTGAGCACCGGGCCGAAGATTTCGTCGCGATAAATGGCCATTTCGGGCGTGACGTGGTCGAACAGCGTCCCGCCTAGGAAAAAACCGCCCTGCGGCCCCGCGAACTCGCGACCGTCGACCACGAGTTGCGCACCTTCGGCGACGCCGCGGTCGATATAGCCGCGGACTTTCGCGTGGTGCTCCGCGGTGACGAGCGGGCCCATTTCGGCGTCCGGATCGCTGCCGGTGGCGATTTTTAGCGTCCGCGCGCGCGCCGCGAGCCGCTCGACCAGCGGATCCGCGATGTCGCCGACGGCGACGACGACCGAGACGGCCATGCAGCGCTCGCCGGCCGAGCCGTATGCCGCGCCGGTCAGCGCGTCGACGGTGGCATCCAGATCGCAGTCGGCCATGACCAGCGCGTGATTCTTGGCGCCGCCCAAAGCCTGGACGCGCTTGCCGTTCGCCGACGCGGTGGTGTAGATGTATTTCGCGATGGGCGTCGAGCCGACGAAGCTGACGGCGGCGATGCCCGGATGATGCAAAATGGCGTCGACGGCGGCCTTGTCGCCGTGCAGGACGTTGAAAATGCCTTTGGGCAAACCCGCCTGCAGCAGTAAATCCGCGAGCAACAAGCTGGCCGACGGATCGCGCTCCGATGGTTTGAGGACGAACGTATTGCCGCATGCGAGCGCAACCGGAAACATCCACATTGGGACCATCGCCGGAAAATTGAACGGCGTGATGCCCGCGCACACGCCGACCGGCTGCCGCAGCGAGTAGCTGTCCACGCCGGTGCCGACGTTTTCCGAATACTCGCCCTTGAGCAGATGCGGAATGCCGCACGCGAACTCCACGACCTCGAGGCCGCGAATCACCTCGCCCTTCGCGTCGGCGAGCACTTTGCCGTGCTCGCTCGTGATCGCCGCCGCAAGCTGATCGAGATTGCGCTCGATGAGCTCCTTGAACTTGAACAGGACGCGCGCGCGGCGCAGCGACGTGGTTTCCGACCACGCGGGCAGCGCGGCGGCGGCGGCGTCGACCGCAGCATCGACTTCACCGGCGTCGGCGAGCGCGACGTTGCCGGTCACCGCTCCGGTAGCGGGATCGTACACCGGCGAACTGCGTCCGCTGCGCCCCCCAACGGGCGCGCCGCCGATGAAATGACCGATCGCCTTCACGGCAACGTCGGATTGCAGGGTCGCACTCATCAAAAACCTCGCTGCTGTGTTAGGCCGGTGGCGCGTAGGTGATCGACCGGACGGTCAGCGTCAGGTCGCCCGCGGGCCGGTGCCACGCGACGCTATCGTTCACGCGCGCGTCGAGCAACGCTTGCGCGAGCGGCGAACCGTACCCGATCTTTCCGGCGGGAATGTCGGCCTCGTCTTCTCCGACGATCGTAAACGTCCGGTCGGCGGGCGCGGCGCCGCTCACGACGACCGTCGCGCCGAACGCCACGACGTCGTCGTGCGCCGGCGGACCCGTGACGATCGCCGAATCGATCGCACGGTCCAGCGCGTGGCGCTCGTGTTCGTCCTGCGTTTCCGCACGTTTGCGGCGCAGTTCTTCGAGGCCGGCAGCCGTGATGAAATTCGGATGCGAACGCTCGCGCGTGACGATCGGAGGCTCCGGTTCGTCGTCCCGCTCCTTGGTAAAAGCTCGGCTCACGGTTGACGTATACCCGCCTGGCCCGAGACCTGTTTCGCGAGCAGCGCCAAGGCGGCGTCAAGCTGAGGGTCCCGGCCCGGGACGCCCGGCACGGCGTCGGGCGGTTCGTCGACCGCAACCGCCGGCGTGATGCCGACGCGGTCGATATCGTGGCCCTGCGGCGTGAAGTAGCGCGCCGTGGTCAGCTTGATGGCGGCGCCGTCGGGCAGCGGCACCATCGTCTGCACGAGGCCCTTCCCGAAGGTGCGCGCGCCGACCACCGTGCCGGCGCCGTGCTCGGCGATGGCGGCGGTGACGAGCTCCGAGCCGGACGCCGAATCGTGATCGACCAGCACCGCGAGCGGACGCGCGCCGACGGCGCTGCCGTCCGCGTTCGTGACCTTGCGCTTGCCGTGGTTTTGCTGCGTCGAGACGATGGCGCCGTTCGGCACGAACGCGGACGCGACGGCGACGGCCGCGCTTTCGTAGCCGCCGCCGTTGCCGCGCAGGTCGAACACGAACGCGTGCGCGCCTTGCTCCCGCAGCCGCCGGAGCGCCGCGTGCACTTCCGCGCCGGCGGTCGGCCCGAACGTGCGCAGCGCCACGTAACCAGTCGCGCCCGGCAGCATGCGCGACGTCACTTCCGGCGGCGCGATCGGCGCGCGCACGATGGCGAGCGCCTCGGGCAGCGGGGCGCCGTCGCGGGCGATGCTGACGTGCACGACGGAACCCACTTTGCCGCGCAGCAGCGCGGACAGCTCTTGCGTCGTCCGCCCCGCGACCGGCTCGCCGTCGATCGCGACCATTTCATCACCCGCGTGCACCCCGGCGCGCGCTGCCGGGCTGTCGGGAAAGACGTCCGCGGCACGCCAGTGCTCGCGCTTCTCGTCGCCCGAGAGCGCAACGCCGATGCCGCCGAACGTTTCGCCGTTGAGGGCGACCGAAAACTTCTGCAGTTCGGCTTTCGTGAAAAAGACGGAATACGGATCGTGCAGCGCGCCGACCTCGCCGCGGATCGCTGCGTACACCAATTCGCGGACGTCGACGCGCCTGCCGTAGCGTACGATGATGCGGCCGATTTGCTGTTCGATGGCGGGCACCGCGCCGCGCCCGTCGGCCCGCGCGTGCATCGCGCCGACCTGCGGCTGCGCGATCCCGCGCGCGCGCAAATACGCCTGGAGGCCGGTGCGTGCGCCGTCGAGCAGCGTCTGCGCCGGCACGCTGCGGTAATATTGCTCGCCGATCGTGGTGTAACCGATCTCCGTCTCGATCAGATCGAGCAGTGACACGTCGGGCGCGGCGCCGTGCGGCTGCGCCGCGAGCGCTGCCGCGACCGCGAGTGCGGCGGCGTTCAGCGCGACCACCGCTCGGCGAAGGCAGTCACGCCGCGCACGCCGCGGCAAGCACCGCCGCTCCGAATGTGGAAAGCACCGCCCGATGGCCGCGCCGCGCAAAACCGGTGGTCCCCGCTCGTGTTATAAGAAAAACGGCGCACCGAAAGCTGCTTTCGCCACCGCCAAGGCAGCGGAAAAAGCGATTCCGCGCACGAGCCGCGGCCTGCGGCCCTACGCGTGCGCGAAGCACGGATGGCATCTCGGTCACTGACGGCTCAGCCCGGAGCCTTCACTTCCAGCATGATCTTGCCCATGTGCCGGCCGTCCTCCATGGTCCGGTGAGCGTCGGCGGCGCGCTCGAGCGGAAACGTCGCATGCACGACGGGTTTCACGGTGCCGTTTTCGATCAGCGGCCACACGCGCTCGCGCAGCGCACGTGCGATCGTCGCCTTGCGCTCGGGATTTTGCGGACGCAGCGTCGAACCCGTCAGCGTCAGGCGTTTCACCATCACGTTTGCGAAGTTGACGGCCGCGCTGCTGCCTTCGCGAACCGCGATCTGCACGAGGCGACCGTCGCGCGCGAGCAATCCGATGTTCTTCTCGATGTACGATCCGCCGACCATGTCGAGAATGACGTCGACGCCGGCGCCGTCCATGAGCCGGTTCACTTCCGCGACGAAGTCCTGCGTTTTGTAGTCGATCGCGGCATCGGCGCCGAGCGACGTGCAGAACGCGCACTTTTCCGCGCTGCCGGCCGTCACGAACACGCGCGCGCCGAAGGCCTTCGCGAGCTGAATCGCGGCAACGCCGATGCCGCTGGAACCGCCGTGCACGAGCAGCGTTTCACCGGCCGTCAACCGGCCGCGTTCGAACACGTTGGTCCAGACCGTAAAGAACGTTTCCGGCAGCGCCGCGGCTTGCTCGAGCGAGAGACCGTGCGGAACCGGCAGACAGTGCGTCGCGTCGACCACGGCGTACTCGGCGTAACCGCCGCCCGCGGTCAGCGCGCACACGCGCTCACCGCGCCGCAGCGCCGTGACGTCCGGCGCGGCGTCGACGATAGTTCCGGCGACTTCGAGCCCGAGCACCGTCGATGCACCGGCCGGCGGCGGATACAACCCCTTGCGCTGCATGATGTCGGGCCCGTTCACACCCGCGTACGCAACTTCAACGAGCACGTGCCCGGGCGGAATTTGGGGCCGTGGCGCCTCGCGCAGCGCAAGCACTTCCGGCCCCCCACCGCTCCCATGATCGACGAATCTCATCGCACGACGATCCGCGAGTTAAAAGAGAACGACTGGGACCTCATACTTCTTCCGCGCGATGCTCGATCACGCTGCGAATGAGTGACCAACAGACAGAGCATGCCAGGTGCGTCAAGCAACAACGTCAAGCTCGCGCTAACGCGTCGACCATATCTGAAGGCGTGTCGTCGAAGTCATCGCTTATCTCAATGCGGCCTTCGTCAAAGCCGAATTCGCGGCGAACCGTCGGCTCCGCGTACCGGATGAGACGCGCAACCGGCGTTCCGTTTTTTGTTATTACGACGCTTTCACCGCGCTCGATGTCCTCGATCAAGGCGAGAAAGCGGGTTTTTGCCTCAGATACGCCGATCGTCTTCATGCGGGCATTGTATCACAAGAGCCAGACGAGTTCAGACGTTAGCGGGAGGCCGCCTTTTCCACGGCGCGGGCGGTGAAGACGTCGGCCATTGCGCTGCGGTAGGCGGCAGATGCGAAGGTGTCGGCGCGCGCGTCGACGCCTGCGGCCGCACCCGCGCACGCCGCTCTGACGGCCGCGCCGTCGCCCGCGCGCACGTTCGGCAACGCCTTCTCGACGGTTCCGGAACGAAACGCCGCATCGCCCAGGCCGGTGAGCGCCGCGCGCGCCGAGCCGATCGTCGCATTGTTCAGCGACAGTACCGCTGCGGCGCCGACGACCGCGTAGTGCGATGCGGGGTGATGGTATTTCACGTACGCGGATTTGGGAGCCGCGTCGAACGCGATGCGCGTCAGCACTTCGTCGGGCGCGAGCGCCGTCTCGAACATGCCTTGGAAGAATTGCGCGGCGCCGACATCGCGCGTCCCGCTGCGGCCGGTGAGCGTGAACGTCGCGTCGAATGCGAGCAGCACCGCCGGATAATCGGCCGACGGATCGCCGTGCGCCGACGCACCGCCGATCGTGCCGCGGTTGCGGACTTGCGGATCGCCGAGCTGGTTGGCCGCGTCCCAGAGTGCCGGCGCGACATCGCGCAGCTGGTCGCTCGCGGCAAGCCGCGCGTGCGTCGCGAGGGCGCCGATCGTCACGCGGTTGCCGCTGATCGTGATATCGTTCATCTCGGGAATCGACGCGATGTCGATGAGCGCCGACGGCACCGCGAGCCGCAGCTTCATCATGGGGATCAGGCTATGGCCGCCGGCGAGCAGCTTCGCGTCCTCACCGTGCTGCGCGAGCAATTGCAGCGCCTCATCGACGCTCGACGCACGATAATACGCAAACGCTGCGGGAATCATTGCACGCTCCCATTGCCGGACGGATGCATCGCCTTCCACAGCTTCTCGGGCTGCAGCGGCATGTCGATGTGCGTCACGCCGAACGGCGCGAGCGCATCGATCACCGCGTTCGCGATGGCGGGCGTCGAGCCGATAGTGCCCGCTTCGCCGACGCCTTTGACGCCGAGCGGATTGACGGTGGTTTCCGTGACGGTGTGATCCAGTTCGTAGTGCGGCACTTGCTCCGCATGCGGGATCGCATAGTCCATGAGCGTCCCCGTCAGCAGCTGACCGCGTTCGTCGTACACCACTTCCTCGAACAGCGCTTGCGCGAGGCCTTGCGCGATACCGCCGTGTACTTGGCCTTCGACGATCATCGGATTGAGGATCCGGCCGCAATCGTCGACCGCGACATATTTGACGACCTTGACCTCGCCGGTTTGCGCATCGATCTCGACGACGCACACGTGCGTGCCGAACGGAAAGACGAAGTTCGGCGGCTCGAAGCGGCGCGTCGCATCGAGACCGGGTTCGAGGCCCGGCGGCAACTTGTCGCCCATGAACGCGAGAAAACCGGCGTCGGCCGTGGACATCGACTTCGACGGATCGCCTTTCACCGTGATCCGGCCGTCTTTGTACTCGACGTCGTCGGGGTTCGCTTCCCACTGATGGGCGGCGATCTTGACGGCTTTGGCTTGAATCGTCTCGATCGCAAGCTTCAGCGCGGAGCCGCCGACCGCGGTGCCGCGTGAGCCGAACGTGCCGACGCCGTACTG
>JBHEMQ010000057.1:6652-20517 GCA_046262475.1 Candidatus Velthaea sp. | reverse complement strand
CATCCGTATAGCGCTTGTTCCCGACGGCCTTACCGTACGTGTAGGTGCCGTCCGGATTTTTCGTGACGTAATGAATGTGCGCGCCGACCTTATGAAAGCGCGACGGATCCATCCCGAACAGCGCGGGCGCCGTCGGGTGGTCCGACTGCAGCACCGAGTAATCAGCGCCCAGCAGCCGGCCGTTGACGTCGTACCAAAGCTGCGACGGGTTCTTGGGATCACTGGAAACCCAGTGCTGCGCGTTGACGTAGCTGATGGCGCCGGTGCCGTCCTCGTTCGTGTAACGTACGTAGCCTGCGCGTTCGGCGTCTTTCGCCGTCGGGAACCGTTTGGTGAGGTCGGCTTGTATGGCCGTGACGAACGCCGTCTCCGCGGCGTTCGGCTTCGCGACAGGATCAGCCGCGCCGGCGGCCAGCGGGGAAGCGAATAAAGCGGCGAGCGCACAAAGCGCGATGCGGCGTTGCATGACGCACGGGATTCCGGCCGGGCGCCGCCGATCCTACGGGCGTTCGGTGGGGAGCGGGCGCGGCGTCGGCGTCGCGCGCGGCGCGATCGCGGCGGCCGTGCGCAGCGGCACCGGCGTGTAGCCGCCCTGCGGCTTGTCGTTCGAGAGTTGGAACGGCAGCGGAATGGCGATCCGCAGACGGCCGTCGGTGTCGGCGACCGCGCCGGCCGTCGTCGCGACGATTTCCATGCCCGCGGCGATGTGATCGACGATCGGCGTCTGCACGCGTACGGGAAGATCGCCGGCACCGCGGATCGCGAAGCGCTCCAGCGCGATGCCGTAGTGCGTCACGCCGTCCTTACCGGTGTTCTTCGAGGTGACGATGAGGCGCGCCGTCGCTCCGGCCTGCGCGACCAGAACGGTCCCCATCGAAAGCGGCTCCTTCAGATGCGCGCGAAATTCCGCGCCGGGGCGCACGCGCGCGTCGACGGTGTCGTCGGCGATGAACGTCACCACCGTTCCGATGGGCAAGGACGACGACGCCGCGGGGCCCGTGGCCGCCGCGGCGCTGCCGAAAATGAGAAGCGCCGCCGCGACGAGCGCGACGGCGCCGGGAGACGCGGTTATGATGCCTTCTTCTCGGCAGCCGAGGCGGCGGCGGCGTCCGCTGCGGCCTTCTTGCCTTGTTCGATGAGTGCTTTCACTTTTTGGCCGCCCTTTTGTCCGATCTCTTCGTAGAATTGCGGGCCGTACCGGTCGCGAGTGGCCTCGCCGCCCTTCTTCCCGCCCTTCTTGCCGATTTGCTCGTAAAAGGCATGTCCGTGAGCTTTCTTGGTAGCCTGACCGCCCTTACGACCGATATTCTCGTAGAATTCCGGGCCGTATTTTTTCTTGACGGTCTCGCCGCCTTTTTGGCCGGCCTCGCGGACGCTCATACCGCCGCCGGGCTTTTTTTCTGGAGCTGGGGTCGACATAGAACAAAGTGTCCTTTGTGGCGTCGGAACGGCGGCCGGAGCCGATGGACCGAGATGGGGAAATCACCTATCCCTTTAACGTAAGCGCCTAAATGAAAGTTGATTGCAGGTGCGTCAAGTTTTGCTGTGCAATCGCTGTGGTCGCGCTGGCAGGCAGTCTAGCCGGCGGCTCGCTTGTGTCGGCAAGCGACCTGCCGGGCTATCGGCGGCTGATCGAATTGGAGTCGGCGCGCACGTACTCGGCTGAGCTGGTACTCGATCTCAATGCTCGCGACCCGGCTTTGGCGGCGCGCGCGGCCTTGGCGCTCGGCCGCACCAAGGACCCGCGTGCGGCGGCGCCGCTCGTTCGGCGATTGCGAACTGCGGCTGACCCGGGCGTGCGCGCGATGGCCGTGTATGGTCTCGGTCTCGTAGCGGATCGGACCGCCGTCGATCCGGCCCCGGTCGCCCGCGCGCTCGCCGACGGCGCCGGCGTCGTGCGAACGGCGGCAGTGGACGCAGCGCAGCGGCTCGCCAGTGCCAAGCGGCCGGCCGCTTCGGGCCTCATCGCGCGCTTGAGCGCCCTCATGCGCAACGACCCCGACCCGATCGTCCGCGGCCGCGCCGCGGTGGCAATGGCCGCCTTTGCCGGCACCGCCGCGGCCGGCGCCGCCGGCTCGGCGGTCAGCGAGGCGTACGGCCGCGAACGCGACGTCGCCGTGCGCCGCCACCAAGCGTGGACGCTCGGCCGCGCGTTTCCGAAAGCACCCGGTACCGATCAGGTACTCGCCGGCTTGCTGGATGCGGACGACGTCATTCGCATCGAATTCCTGATCGTCGCCGGCCGGCGTGACGACCCGGCGTTGGTCGAAAGCATGCAGCCGCTCGGGCACGACCCCTCGTGGCGGGTAGCAGAGCAGGCGCTGGAAAGCATCAAGCGCATCGCCGGCGGCGGACGGACCGAACACTTGACCGCCGTTCCCGTCGGCGTCGTGACGCCGGCGGCGCAGCCGGCCGAGACGTCGGCGCCCGTACCGCGGCCGTTCGGCCTCGGCGCACCGCAGCGACCGGCAGCTGCCGATGCGCTGGTCGCGTTGCCGCTCCACCCGCTGACCAGCGCGGCATTGGACGGTCCCGTCCGCGGGCCGCACCCGCGTGTGCGGATTGCCACGACGCAAGGCCCGATGGTCGTGCGCCTCTACCCTGAGTGGGCGCCCCTGACCGTCGCGAATTTTCTGGGCCTCGTCAACCGCGGTTTCTTCGACGGCCTGCGCTGGTTCCGCATCGTGCCGGACTTCGTTGCGCAGACGGGCGATCCGAAGAACACGGGCGAGGGCGAGCCGGGCTACACCGTCCCCGGGGAAGAGAATCCGCTCGAGCAGCGCGCGGGCGTCATCTCGATGGGTCTCAACTACCAGAACAACGAGGCCGTGCGCGATTCGGCGGGCACGCAGTTCTACATCACGATGTCGCCGCAGTATCATCTCAATCGCGCCTTCACCGTGTTCGGCGAGGTCGAAAGCGGTTTTGACGTGCTGGGCCGCCTGACCGAAAGCGATACGATGACGAAGGTCGAGCAGATCCTCGCCGACTAGCGCGCCGCCCCGCATCACCGTTTCCAGAGCGAGCCGAGGACGAAGAGGGCATTTTGTTTGCGCTCCACGATGCGCCGGTAAAAGTAGCCGGCCCAATGCGTGCCGTATGGAACGTATACGCGCACGCGATAGCCGTCGGCGACCAGCCTGCGCTGCATTTCCGGACGCACGCCGTACAGCATTTGAAACTCGAAGCGGTCGTGTGCGATGCCCGCGTCCGCGACCAGCGCGCGGATCGCGCCGATCAAGCGTTCGTCGTGAGTCGCGATGCCGGGATAGGTGCCGCGGGTGACCAGTGACTCCGCAAGCCGCAAGTACTCGCGACGGATCGTCGGCATGTCTTTGTACGCGATTTCCGGAGGTTCGCTGTAGGCGCCCTTACACAAGCGCACGCGTGCGCCGAGCGCGATCGCACGTTCGACGTCGGCCGGTGTCCGTTTGAGATACGCCTGCAGCACCGGTCCGACGTGCGCGCGTCCGGCGTATACGTCCTCGAAGATGCGCAGCGTCGCATCGACGAGTGCGGAGCCTTCCATGTCGATGCGCACGAATGGGTCGGCGTTAGCGGCGGCTGCGTCCACGACCGCGCGCACGTTGTCGCGGGCGAAGTCTTCATCGACCAGGAGTCCGAGCGCCGTAAGTTTGAGCGATACGTTGGAGTTGACGCCGCGGGCGCGGATCGCGGCAAGCATCTCGAAGTATGTTTCGCGCGTCCGCTCCGCATCAGCGCGCCGCGTCACGTCTTCGCCGAGAAAGTCGAGCGTCGCCGTCATGCCCTGCGCGTTCAGCGCCTCGACCGCCTCCATTGCCGCGCGGGTCGTTTCGCCGGCGACGAAGCGTTTTGCGAGGAAGAAAAAGCGGCGCTGAAACGGCGAATCCGGCGAAAGAAGACGATCGATGGCAGCCATGCCTCCTTGCGCGTTCGCGCCGTTTACAAGACGCGCCTTCGCACGAGCGCTTGCGTTACCACGACGCATGCGGCGAGCGCTGCGAAGACATACGCGATTGCCAGCGCGCGCTGTAATCCGTCCGCCGAGAGTGCGACGTAGAGCGCGATCGGCAGCGATGCCGGGTGATATGCAACGACCGACGTCGCGCCGTATTCGCCGAGCGCGCGCAGCCACGCAAGCAGCGCACCCGCGGCGATGCCGGGCGCGGCAAGCGGTACGGCGATGCGAGCGAACACGCCGAGCGTACCGGCGCCCAGCGTGCGCGCTGCCTCTTCAAGCCGCACGTCCACTTCGCCGAACGCGGCAGCTGCGGCGATGACGACCAGGGGCGCACACGAAAAGAATTCCGCGAGTGTAACACCGGCGAGACGATCCACGATCGGAGCGCCGTGCGCGGCGAGCCACGCGCCCACCGGTTGGCGATTGCCTACGAGTGCGAGCAGCATCACGCCCGCCGCGACGGGCGGGAATACGAGCGGCAGCGCAAACACCAACACGAAGAACCCGCGTGCGGCAGCGCGGCCGCGCGCGATGAGATAACCGGCAGGAACGCCGAGCACGAGCGCGACGGCGACCGCCAAGGCGCTGGCCCGCAGCGACGTCGCGGCCGCCGCGCCGACATCCGGCGCGCGCAACGCAGCCACTGCATCGGCCGGCGTGACGGCGAACAGCAGCGCCGCGACCGGCGCGCCGAGCGCCAACAGCAGGAGCGCGGCCGGTACCGCAAGCGGCCAGCGTGCGAACGTCACCCCCGCCCTAACACTCTTTTTACGCGCGCGCCCGGGAGCGTCGGGGCGGAACCGGGCGGTTCCAATCGAACGTCCACGACATGCCCGGCCCCTGGCGCGTTCTTGTCGCAGATGACGATCCCGAAATTTGCACGCTCATCAAAACGATCCTGAGGAACGGACCGTACGAGATGACCATCTGCAACGACGCGGAAAGCGCTCTCGTTCATATCCAACGGGACCAGCCGTTCGACATCATCATCTGTGATTTCATGTTGCCGGGAATTTCGGGGATCGACCTGATCACCCAGGTGCGTGCGAACGAGGCGACCGCGCGCGTCCCGATCGTGATGATCAGCGGCCACAACAACTACGCGATGGACGCGCGCGCGAAAAACGCGGGAGCGAACGCCTTCTTGAACAAGCCGTTCACGCTGTCCCAGCTTCGTTCGACCGTCGCGAGCCTGTTGCAGGGTCCGTTTTCGACGGCATCCGGTTCGCTCTAAGCGCGGCGTCGCCGAATGACGGCTGCGGCGGCGCTCAAGATCGCCATCGTCGCGCTCTCACTCGGCCTGGACGTCTTCGCAGTTTCCGTCGGCGTCGGTATGCGCGGCAGCGACCGCGCGACGAAGATTCGCATCGGTGCGGCGTTTGCGGCGGCGGAAGTCACGATGACCCTCGCCGGCGTCTTGATCGGTACCGTGGCGGGGAAACTGCTCGGCGATGTCGCGGGGTATCTCGGCTTCGCGGCGCTCGCCTTCGTGGGCGTCTATATGATCTACGAAGCGGTGTTGTCGGAAGCAAAGGGCGGCTTCGATTTGTCCCGCGGCTGGGGGCTATTCCTCGGCGCCTTGTCGATCAGTCTCGATTCGCTCGGTATCGGATTCTCGATCCTGTTCATCGGCGTGCCGCTCGGCGTATCGGTAGTGGTGATCGCCGTCGCGTCGGTGCTGTCGACGGCGCTCGGTCTCGCGCTCGGCAAAGCGCTCGGCCAGTGGGCTGAGGACGCAGCCGCGCTCGGGGCGGGCATCATCCTCATCGCGACGGGGCTTGGGTTTGCTGCCCTCAAGTACTGGCACGTCGGCAGCTGACGCGCTGCTCGACACGCTGCTGGCGCGGGCGCCGCGGTCCATCGTCATCGTCGGAACCGCGAAGAACACCGGCAAGACGGTCACTTTCAACGCGCTGAGGCGTGCGGCGTTCCGGCGCGGGATGCGTTGCGCGGTTACATCGCTTGGGCGCGACGGCGAGCCGGCGGACGCGCTCGACGGCCGCCGCAAGCCGCGCGTACGGCTCGAGCCGGGAACCGTGGTCGCGCTGCCGCGAGCGCTGCTGCCGGCGGCGCCCGCGCTCGAAATTTTGGCCGCCGGTGCGCCGAGTGCGCTCGGCCAGATGATTTTCGCGCGCGCACGCTGCGTGACGGAGACGCAGATCGGGGGACCGCCGCGCGCGCACGACCTGCGGGCGGTGATCGACCGGCTTGCGGCGCTGTCCGGGGAAGTCGTCATGGTCGACGGCGCGCTCGACCGGTTGGCGCCGCTCGCGGGCGGCGACGACCGGGTCGTCATCGCGACCGGTGCCGCGAGCGGCGCAACCGTCGCGGAGATCGCCGCCGTCGCGGGCGACGTCGTCGCGCGGCTGCTGCTTCCGGCGGTCGCCGAATCGTGCGCGGGCGCGATCCGCATCGCCGGCGCGCTGGATGCGCGGTGTGCGCACGACCTGATCGTGCGGCACCGCGGCGCAACGGTCGTGGTCGCCGACCCGACGCGCGTCGTCGTTCGCGGCAAGCTGTTCGCGATGCTGCGCGCGGCGGTCGATTTGCGCTGCGCGCAGCGGCTGTGCATCCTCGCGTGCACGACATCATCGGCGGGCGGCGCGGCCTCGCTCGATGCGCGTGCGCTGGTTCGGGCCGTTGCAGCGGCGACAGGGTTGCCTACGTTCGACCTCGTCGCCGGACTAGCAGCGTGAGGGCCGACGCGCTCACGGCGGAGCGAATAGGCCTCGATTGGCTGCGCGCAGCCGTCGCTCCGGTGAGCGAGTCGGGCCGAACGGCGGAGGACGGCGCAATGCTCTTCGGCCCGGCTGACGGAGCCGCCGCGCGCTCCTCTTGCGCGGATGTCCTCCGCCTATCCGAACGCCTGCGTCCGGACGGCGTGGCGCACCTGCGAGCGGCGTTGCGGCGCGCCCCGGAGCCGCGCGACATCCTCGAACGCGCGCGCATGGGCGACGCGCTTTCGGATGTCGATCTGTTCGCGCTGGGGCAGTTCACCGACGTGCTCGCCGCGATCGAGCGCGCGTGGCGGGACGCGGGCGGTACGGCCGCGGCCTTACCGCAGGTGCCCGCCGTCGCAGAACTGCTCGCTCCCGGCCGGCGCGACGGCGCCTTCTACCTCGACGACGCCTTTGCCGCGGAACTCGCGGCGGCGCGATCCGCATTCGCGGCGGCGGATGCGGCGTCCAGGGCGGAACGCGAGCGGCTCGCCGCGGCGCTTGCGCCGGCCCTCGGTTTCGTTCCGGACGGTGACGAATTCATCGTGATGCGCGATGCGGTCGCGGGCGTGCCCGCGGGCGCGCACGTCGTCCGCGAGACGCCGTCGTATCGTCTGCTGACCGTTGCGCTCGACGACTCGGCCCAAGCTCTCGATGCGGTGCGCGCCGCGGCGCTCGCCGCGCTCGCGCAATGCGAGTCGGCCGTGCGCTTGCGGCTCAGCGAAGAAGCCGCCCGGCTTGCAGGCGACGTGAATGCGGCGGCACGGGATCTCGGTGCGCTCGACCGCACGCTGGCGCGCGTCGCGTTCACGCAGCGCTGGGGCGGATGCATGCCGCAAATCGCGGACGACCGCTTCGCGTTTTCGGAGGCGACGTTCGCGCCGCTCTGTGAGGCGCTCGAACGCGAAGGTTTGCCGTACACGCCGATCTCGCTCGAGCTGCATGGCGCTGCGGTGATCACGGGCCCGAACATGGGCGGAAAGACCGCGGCCCTCGCGACGTGCGGTTTCGTCGCCGCGTGCGTCGCCCTCGGCATCCCGCCGCCGGCCCGCATTGCCGCGGTTCCGCTTCTCGCGCGAGCCGCCTGGATCGGCGGGGAACGGGACGTCGCGCAGTCGCGTCTGCTCTCCGCGTTTGCCGAGGAGGTGGTACGTGCCCGCGACGTGCTCGGCGACGTGCAGCGTCCCGCGCTGGTTCTCATCGATGAATTCGCGCGCACGACCGGACCGCGCGAAGGCTGCGCGCTGTTGAGCGCCCTTGTGGAAGCATTTGGTGAACACAATGCGTTCGCGCTCGTCGCAACGCACTTTGACGGCATCGCCGCGCGGGCCAGAGTCGCGCACTTGACGGTCGCGGGCTTGCACGGCCGGGCGCTCTCGGCGCAGGGCGACGTGCACGCGGCGCTCGATGCGCTCGGCCGCGCGATGGATTACCGCATCATCGCGGTGGATCCCGGAGCGCGGAGCGAGTCCGGCACGCTCGCACTCGCGCGCGTGCTGGGCTTGGACGCGGCGGTCGTCGAGCGGGCTCACATACTGCTGCGCGAAGAGTGCTGACGATGGATCCGCTGATCATCACGGTCGCGCCAGTCGGCGCGGAGCTCAAGCCGGGCGATACGCCGCATCTGCCGCTAACACCGAAGCAAATCGCGGCCGTCGCGAGCGGCGCCCGCGCCGCGGGCGCCGCGATGCTGCACCTGCATTGCCGCAACGACGACGGCGGCAACACGCACGACGTCGCGCGCTTCGCCGAAACATACGCCGCGATCCGTGCCGCGAGCGATCTCATCGTGCAGTTCTCCACCGGCGGCGCCATCGGAATGACGCCCGAGGAACGGGCGGCGCCGCTCCAACTGCGCCCGGAAATGGCCACGCTCACCTGCGGCAGCGTCAACTTCGGCGACGACATTTTCGAGAACAGTTTTCCGATCATGCGCGGCATTCTCGGGGCGATGAAACGGCATGGCGTCACGCCGGAAGTCGAAATTTTCGATCTGGGGCATCTTTCCAACGCGCGGCTTCTCGCGGCACAAGGTCACCTCGAGTTGCCGCAGCACGTGGATTTCGTGCTCGGCGTGCCGGGCGGTCTCGAGGCGACGGTGCCGGCGCTCGTCGATTGCGTGCGCGCCCTGCCCGCCGGCTGCACGTGGTCGGTTGCGGGCATCGGGCGCATGCAGCTGCCGCTCGCGACGGCGGCGATTGCGATGGGCGGCCATGTGCGGGTGGGGTTGGAGGACAACATCTATTACAGCCGCGGGCGCCTCGCCACGAACGAGGAGCTGGTCGCGCGCGTCGCTCGCATCGCGGCCGAACTCGGCCGTCCGGTCGCGTCGCCCGCCGAAGCGCGCTCGCTGCTGCGCCTGCCGGTACGCGCGCCGGCATAGCCAGGAGGGGGCTCGCGCATCCCGGAATTGGCTTCGGTTCGTTGCCGGAGGATCGCACCTGCTCACCTACGTGGTCCGTCGGAGCCTGCAGAACATTCCGCTGCTGCTCTTCATTTCGATCATCCTGTACGGCATTCTCAGTCAGGCGCCGGGCGGACCGCTCACGCCGTACCTGCAGAATCCGCACATTACGGAAGCCGACATCGCGCGGCTGAAGCACAACATGGGCCTCGACCAGCCGGTACCGGTCCAGTACCTGCACTGGCTGCAGCACATCCTCACCGGTGACTTCGGGTATTCGACCTCCAACTCGATGCCGGTGATCGATGCCATCCTCGACCGCATGCCCGCGACGCTCTCGCTAATGGGCAGTGCGTTCATCGTGTCGCTGATCGTCGGCGTAACGCTCGGCATCTACTCAGCGCTGCGCCCGTACTCGTGGATCGATTATGCGGTGACGACGTTCGCGTTCTTCGGCCAATCGATGCCCGTGTTTTGGCTTGCGCTCATGATGCAGCTCGCGTTTTCGGTGAACGGTCTTACCGCTTTCGGATATCACTTCGGCCTGCCGTCGGCCGGCTTGTCGGACTCGGATACCTTCGAGGTGGGCGACCGCCTACGGCACCTGGTGCTGCCGACGCTGGTGCTTTCGCTGCTGTACGTCGCAACATGGAGCCGGTTCATGCGCTCGTCGATGCTCGAAGTGGTGAAGACCGACTACATCCGCACGGCGTCGGCGAAAGGGCTCGCGCAAAACGTCGTGGTGCTCAAGCACGCGCTCAAGAACGCGCTCATTCCCCTCGTCACCGTGATCGCGCTTTCGCTCCCGGCGCTGGTCGGCGGCGCCGTCGTCACCGAAACGATCTTCGCGTGGCCCGGAATGGGGCGGCTATTTTACAACGCGCTCGGACAATTCGACTTCGCGCTGCTCATGGGCTATCTGATGCTCGTCTCGTTCCTCGTCGTGCTCTTCAATTTGGTCGCCGACATCGCGTACGCGTGGCTCGATCCGCGCGTGAAGTACAGTTGAGTGGCCACCACATTACCGCTGCCCGCACAGGCCGCCGCCGAGGAAGAATTTCACGAGACCCGGCACAATGTGTGGCGCCGGTTCCGGCGCCACCGCATGGCCGCGATTGGTGCGGGCGTGCTGCTGGTCATGGTGCTGGTCGCGATTTTCGCCGACCTGATCAAACCGGCCGACCCCAACTTCATCGATCAAGCGCATTGGACCGGCTATCCGCTCGCGCCGGGCGTCGCCGGCCACATTCTCGGCACGGATGAAAACGGCCGCGACTTGCTCGCGCGGCTGATGTTCGGGGCACGCGTTTCGCTGACGGTGGCGATCTTCGCGGTCATCATGGAACTCTCGATCGGCACGGTGCTGGGCGCGATCGCCGGCTACTACGGCGGCTGGATCGACTTTTGGATCATGCGCTTGACGGACGTCGTCCTGTCGATTCCGCTCCTGCCGCTGCTGCTCGTGCTCACCGCGATCGTCGCGGCGACCTCGAACAAAGCGTCGCTCAACTTCTTCACGATCGTGGTGATCATCGGCGGTTTGTCGTGGCCGGCCGTCGCGCGGCTCGTGCGCGCGTCGTTCCTGACCTTGCGCGAGCGCGAGTTCACCGAAGCCGCGCGTGCGCTCGGCAATCGCGACGGGCGCATCATCTTCCGGCACATTCTGCCCAACGCCGTCGCGCCGATCATCGTGCAGGGAACGCTCGAGGTCGCCAACGTCATCCTGCTGGAATCGGTGCTGTCGTTCTTGGGATTCGGCATCCAGCCGCCCACGGCGTCGTGGGGCAACATGCTCGCGAACGCGAGCTCCAACATGACCATCGCGCCGTGGGTCGCCGTGTTCCCCGGCTTGTGCATTCTCGTGACGGTGCTCGCGATCAATTATCTCGGGGACGGTTTGCGCGACGCGATCGACCCCAACATGAGGTAGCTATGCTGCAACCGACCAAAGCGGCCTTCGTCGCGGCTGCACTCGCGACGGCGCTCGCAACGCCGGCCGCCGCGGGTGACGCCGCGAGCGTCGTTGCGAAGATCGGCGAGGCGCAAGCTGCGGTTTCTTCCTACCGCATCGAACTGACGTCGTCGTTCGCGACATCGACCACGACGTTCGTGAAGCCGCAGCGCTTGAAGATGGAAGTGCGGCTCGCGACCGGATTGACGCAGCAGAGCTACGTGGTCGACGACGTCTTCTACACGAACATGACAGGTGAATGGCAGAAGGCGACGTTCGACCGATCGCAAATCACGGCCATGGTCGCGCAGACGGCGACGCTGAAGAGCGACCTCGCGGCGACGCTTCTGCCGGATCGGACCGAAGACGGCGCGACCGTCGGCGTCCTGCAATACACGGTCACGCTGCCTGCCGGATTTCCGATGGCCGGAGGCAGCGGCCCGCAATCGCTGACGTGCACCTACGACAAGGCGACGTATCTCCAGCGGACGTGTACGAGCATGCAAGGCACGGTGACGTTCACAACGCGGTTTACGAACTACAAGGATCCGGCGAACGTGGTCGAACTTCCGCCGGAGGCGAAGAACGCGAAGCCGCTGGCGTTTCCGTTCGTTGTCCCGACGCCCGCGCCGTCGCCTCAAGCCCACTGACGTTTCTCGCTGCGGCGCTCCTTGCGCTGACGCAACTGCAAGCGAACCCCGCGGTGTACCCGCGCTGCACGGCGGCGCAGCTCGCCGCGTTTCCGTTCTCGCACCGCACCTACGGCCACGTGCTGCCGGGCATCGGACTGCGGAACATCTCGCTCGCTACGTGCAGCGTCGCCGGGTTCCCATCGGTCGCTGCGTACGACGCGCGCGGGCGGCGCGCGCGGCTCAGCGTCGACCGCGCGCCGTTCCTGGACACCCAACCGGTAACGTATGCGGTGGCGCCGTCGCGGGCGGTCTTCTTTGCGCTGTACGGGCGGCCGCCGAAACACCGCGGTGATTTTTCCGACTGCAGGCAGTTCCAGCAAATCGCCGTTGGGGTGCCCGATGCGGGTACGCCGATTCGCCTCCCCTTCAGCTTGGCGACCTGCGGAGGGCGGATCGCGGTATCCCAAATTTTCCCGGTGAACGAACTGTAGTGCAATATGCGCTGGAGAAGAACCGCTTTGGGACATCATCATGCGCAACCGCAGCAGTTCGGAACCGCGACCCGCATCGAACGCCGCGCCGTCGACCCCACGCCGCGGCCACCCGCATACCGCTGAGTCGCGCTTGGCCGCTCAAAGGTTCATCCGTGCGGCAGTAGCATTTTCACAGGAAGCGAAAATGCGAACGCGGCCCCGGAAAACGCCGTCCCGGCCGAAGGTCGATGCCCCCGTGCGCGAGTGGCGGAATTGGTAGACGCACTAGCTTGAGGGGCTAGCGCCCGCAAGGGCGTGCTGGTTCGAGTCCAGTCTCGCGCACCACGTCCACCAAGGCCCGTCCGCCGGCGGGCTTTTTTGCGCCCCGGAGCCGCCGCTTAACGCACTTTTCACGCCTCGCGCGCGGGACTCCTAGTTGTTTAGTTTAACGAAACATCAAGGTCTGCTCGGCTGTAGTTGGGTCGGCAACCCGTAGGAGATCGACCGTCTATGTGGCTGACGCGCTTTTCCATTCAGCGCCCGATCGTCGTTGCGATGTTTTTCATCGCCCTCGCGGTGTTTGGTTTCATTTCCTATGCGCGGCTCGGCAAGAGCAATCAGCCCAACGTGCAGTTTCCGGTGGTGATCGTCTTTGCCGGATACGCCGGAGCATCGCCGAGCGAGATGGAGAAGCTGATCATCAAGCCGATCGAAGATCAGCTTGACGGCATCCAAAACCTCGACCAGCTGAGCGGCACCGCGCAAGAGGGGGTCGCAACGGTCGTCGCTCAGTTCAAACTCGATACCAATCTCGACCTGGCGGCAAACGACGTGCAGCAGCGCGTCAACACCGCACGAGCATTCATGCCCGTCGATCTCGACCCGCCGCAGGTCTTCAAGAACGGCGCCGACAGCCCCGTCCTGACGTACGCTCTCTCATCCTCGTCGATGTCCGGCCCCGCGCTCGCCGATCTCGTGAACGACCGCATCGTTCCCGAAGTGAAGACGATCGCCAACGTGTCGGGCGTGGACGTGTACGGTGAGCCCAAGCGCGAGATTCAGGTGCGTCCCGATCCGCTCAAGTTGATGGCGGTTGGCGCGACCCTGCCCGACATCGTGAGCGCTCTCGCGCTCAACAACAGCAACCTGCCCGGCGGCCTGATCGAGACGCCGACGCAGGAAACCAGCGTGTCGGTGCATGCCGACATCGTCAAGGCGACGGACATTTTGGGAATCCCCGTCGCAATCCCGAACGGCGCTCAAAAGTTCGTCAAAATAGGCCAGCTGACGACCGTCACGGACGGGCACGCCGAGCAGCGCCAGCCGTCGCGCTTCAATACGGCGCCGGCCGTGCTCATGGACGTGAATCGAACGGTGACCTCGGACGAAATCGCCTCGACGAAGGTCGCGCGTGAAGCGATGAAGACGATCATCGCCAAGTACCCGCAAATCCATTTCAAAGAGGTGTTTGCGCCGGCCGACTACACGCAGGCCTCGCTGAACGGCGTGTTCCAAAGCCTCTTCGAAGGCATCGTGCTGACCGCCATCGTGCTGATGCTGTTCCTGCACGCGTGGCGCAACGCGGTGGTGGTCATGATCGCGATTCCTAGCTCCTTGCTGGCAACGTTCGTCGTCATGCGTGCGCTCAATTTCACGCTCGACAACGTCTCGCTCATGGCCCTCTCACTGATCATCGGTATTCTGGTCGATGATTCCATCGTCCGCGGGACGACGAGCCGCGAGAT
>JBHEMQ010000057.1:0-6642 GCA_046262475.1 Candidatus Velthaea sp. | reverse complement strand
CATCACGCTGGTCGACGTTGTCGTCTTCTTTCCGCTCGCATTTTTGTCGGGCTTCGTCGGCAAATACTTCGTGGAGTTCGGCATCGTCGTCACTGTGGCGACGCTGTTCTCGCTATTCGTGTCCTTCACGCTCACGCCGATGCTGGCGGCGGCGTGGTCCGTGAAGAAGCGCAGCACCGCGCCGCCGCGCGCCCTCGCGTGGTTCCAAATCGGCTTCGACATGCTCAATCGCTGGTATCGCGACAAAGCGCTGCAGCTCGCGTTCCGCCATCGCTGGTTCGTGTTCTTGGCCTCGTTTCTGCTCGTGATGAACGCCGTGACGCTCGGCGCCGGTCCGGACGTGATGCGCGGCATGGCGCTGCTCGACGGCGCGATTGCGGCCGTCGTGCTCGTGTGGTGGATTTTCGGACGCCTGCTCCCGCGGCCGGGCATTCCGCTGGCCGCCGGCGCGGTGCTCGCACTGCGCGTCGCGTACGCGACGCTCGTAGGCGCGGTCATTGGCGTAATCGCAGCGAAGGCGTCGGGCAACGACGGCATCGTGCTCGGCACGGTCGCCGGGGTGTATGCCGCGACGCTCGCGGTGCTTGTGATGCGGCGTCCGCGCTCCGCGAAAACGTTCCCAGTCGCCCCGGTTCACGCCGGCGGCTCGATCAGCGGCATCGCGTTCTGTGCCGGTGTCGGCGCATTGCTCTTTACGATGGCCGCGCTGCGGCTCTACGTCCCCTTCGAGTTCATACCGAGCACGCAGCAAGGTCAGATCTCGGGGACGCTGACCTATCGCACCGGAACGCCGCTCGTGACGACCGCTGCGGCGCTCGAGCGAATCGAGTCGGCGGCGATCAAACTTCCTCACGTCGATTCCGTGCGCACCGTCGCGGGCGTGAAGCCGTCGGGGTTCGGATCGACGCAGGGCGGTTTCGTGGGGCGCTTCAACGTGACGCTCGACAAGCGCTACCGCGCCAAAACCGACGATACGATTCAAGCGCTGCGCAAACTCGTTCCGGCGCTTGCGCCCGGCGCAATGACGACGGTTTCCGAACGCGGCGGCGGCGGCAGCGGCTCGCCCATCAATTACACGCTATCCGGCCCGGAAGATCAAATCGACGGTGCCGCGAGCAAGCTGGCAGCGTATATTCGCTCGATCCCGGGAACCGCGAACGTCCAAACCGGCGCCGAAACGGAAGCGCCGCGCCTCAACGTCAACATCGATCCGGCCAAGGCTGCGGAACTGGGCGTTTCACCCGGAGCCGCGGCCACCGCGGCGCGAACGGCCGTCGGCGGCGTCGTGGCGACCCGCGTTCGCACGCAGTCCGGATTGGTCGACATTCGCGTCGAGTATCCCGAGGCGACGCGCAACTCGATCGAAGTCATCCGGCGCATTCCCGTGCGGGCATCCGACGGCTCCATGGTGCCGCTTGCGATGGTCGCGGAGTTTCAAGAAACGAAAGCACCGACGAAAATCAATCGCATGAACCGTCAGCGCGTCGCTCAGGTGTCCGGCGACATCGATCACTCCTCGCCCAGCAAACTCACGCTCGGCGACGTGTCCAGCCGCATCGACGCCCAACTGCGCGTCCCGGGATTCTTGCCGCCCGGCGTCACGCTCGGTTCGCAGGGAGACACGAAGTTCTTTAAAGAGTTTACCGAGAGCATGCTCATTTCGGTCATCGTCTCGTTCGCGATGGTCTACATGCTCATGGTGGTCCTCTACGGAAATTTTGGAACGCCGTTCGTCATCATGTTTTCGATACCGGTAGCGCTCGTCGGCGCGCTTTTCGGTCTGCGCATCTTCGGCCAAACCTTGAACTTGTTTTCGATGCTCGGCATGATCATGCTGTTCGGGCTCGTGGCCAAAAACGGCATTCTGTTGGCGGACTACGCGAACACGCTGCGCAAGCGCGGCGGCATGCGCGCGGTCGAAGCGATGACCACTGCCGCCGGCACGCGCTTGCGTCCGATCTTGATGACGACGGCCGCGATGGTCTTCGGCATGCTGCCGCTCGCGCTGGGACTTGCCGAAGGCGGCGAGATCCGGCGATCCATGGGCGTCGTGCTCATCGGGGGGCTGTCGAGCTCGCTGTTGCTCACGCTGTTTCTCGTACCGATCGCGTACACCGGATACATCGGCTGGCTCGAGTGGCGTGCGGACCGGCGTGCCCTGCGCGAAGAGCAGGCCGCGGGTCCGCTCGCGGTTCCGGCGGGTGCGATGGGTGACTAGGCCCGAATGAATCGAAGGAAAGCGGTGCGGAACTCTCAGCAGGTTCCCAACGTTTTTTTACGTACCCGGTCTTGACAGCACGGCTTTTTGGTCGTGCTTGCTCGTTTACGGCTCTGGCAAACGGGGTACCTAAGCCGCATGAAATTGCCACAGTATTCGGCGGCCGCCGCCGCCGCAACGTTGAGTGCATCGCTCACGGCGAGCGCCGTCGCGCAAAGCGTGGGCGTTACCCTGAACGGCTCGCCCGTTACGTTGAACCCGCCGCCGCAAACGCGCGCGGGCCGCGTGTTCGTGCCGTTGCGCGGCATCTTTGAGAAGCTCGGAGCGACCGTCGTCTACGCGAACGGCGTAATCAACGCGCAAGGAAACGGCCGCGCAATTTCCCTGAAGATCGGGTCGACGCAGGCGACGGTCGACGGGCAGTCGCAGACCGTCGACGTCGCGCCTTTCATCATCGGCGCGAGCACGTACGTCCCGCTGCGATTCGTGTCGCAGGCGCTCGGGGCGACGGTCAACTACGACGGGGCAAACCATGTCGTCGCCATCGCAACCGGCGGCGCGGCCCCCGTCGCAAACGCACCGGCGCAGACCATCACGCCCGCCGCAGCGCCGGCGGCAGGCAGTCAGCTGCAGCTGCGCGCCGTTCGGCCGGGACGAGGTGCCACCGTCGAGTCGCGCCGCCCGAGCGTTGAGGCGCAGTTCGTCGACGTGCAAGCGGATCCCAACTCTCTGCGCATCACCATCGACGGCACGGACGTCACCGGGCAATCGTCGCGGTCGCCGGTCGGTTTCGTGTTCTCGCCTCAATCCGATCTCCAATCGATGGAGCACACGGTTCGCGTTACCGGTAAAGACACGACCGGTGCGGCGTTCGACCGCACGTGGCGCTTCACGTCGGGCACCTCGGTCGTGGAAAACACGATTACGAATCTCGCCCCCGCGAACGGCGCCGCGGTCGGAACGCAGTTCACGGTTAGCGGACACACGCTGCCCGGCGCGCAGGTCGTCGTCCAAGTCGGCGCCGCGAATAACCCGACGTCCGTTGCCGGCGCGGTCGGTGCCATCTTAGGCATCGGCGGCGGCGCGAACGCGCGCAATGAGGTGACCGCAAACGCGGACGGTTCGTTCTCGACCGTCATCAGCGTCAATGCCCCGCCCGGTGCGTCGCTGCAAATGGTCGTGAACTCCACGGACCCGCGAACAAAAACCGCGGCGCGTCCGATCAACCGCACGCTCACCATCAAGTCGTAACTTGGAAACCGGGGGTCGGCACCGCCGGCTCCCGGCCGCGGGCAGGTTGCCCGCGCGCGGGCGCCGGACTGTCTGGCCGTGGCGGCGCACATCGAACGCCAGCGGCGGTTAGCGCTCATCACCGGCGCCGCCGCCGGTTTGGCGAAGGGCGTTGCGGTGTCGCTGGCACGCGCCGGCTACCGCATCGCATTCACCTTCCGCACGGGAGGAACGCCGCCGGACGCTGCGCTCGACGCGGTGCGTGCATACGATCCCGACGCCGCCCCCGTGGCAGCCGACTTCGGTGTCTTTGACGCGGCGGCTCGGGTCGTCGGGGAGGTGGAACGCGCGCGGGGACCGGTCGACGTCCTCGTGCATGCGGTGGGACCGATCGTCGTGAAATCGTTTGCGCGCTGTTCGCCGCAAGATTATGCGGCCATGGTCGAGGGAAACCTCGGTTCGTCGGTGGCATTGGCGTTTGCGGTGCTGCCGGGCATGCGCGAGCGCGGATTTGGACGGCTGGTGTATTTCGGAATGAATGGTTCGCACGTCACGCAACCGGCGCGCGGAATGGCATTGTACGGCGCCGCGAAGGCGGGAGTCGTCACGTTCGCGCGCGCGCTCGCGCTCGAGGAAGCGAAGCACGGGATCACCGCCAACGTAATCGAGCCCGGCGACATTCGCGACAAAGACGCGGACCGCGCCCACGCCCGCGCACGCGCCGCGAACAACCCGACCAGCCGGGCGGGTTCGTGGGAAGACATCGCCGATGCCGTGCGATTCGTGATCGCCGACGAGGCCTCGTACTGCAACGGTATGGTGCTCAGCGTGAACGGCGGGCTCGTGGAGCCGCACGAATGATTCGCGAAGCGGCACGGCCGGCAGCCGCGGCGCGCGCGGCTGCGGTCCGGCTGAGCCGCTCGCAAGCGCCGCCGGTGCTGCTGGTCACGGCGTGGTGCATCGTCGCGGCGGTGACGCTGATGCGCGCCATCGCCGGCTACCGCGTGCCGCTGACCGGCGACGAAGCATACTATTGGGAGTGGTCCCGGCACCTCGCCTTCGGATACGTCGATCACCCGCCCGCGGTCGCATGGACGATTCGCGCCTTCGCGTGGCTCGGCGCCACACCCGGCGCCGTGCGCATCGGCTTCGTCGTTTGCGGCGTCATCGCGACGTTTGCAGCCGCCGCGGCGGCGACGCGCCTAGCAGCCGGCGACAAGCGCGCAGGTGCCGTCACCGCGCTCGCGTTCGCGATCACGCCGCTGTTCTCCATGGCATTTGGAAGCGCGACGCCCGACGGACCGTTTCTCGCTTGCTGGACGCTCTCGACCTGGCTCGCGCTTCGCGCTTTTGACGAACGCCGTCGCGTCGATTTCGTGCTGCTCGGCGTCGCGCTCGGCATGGCGCTGCTCTCGCGCATGTTCTCGTTCGCGCTGCTCGTCGGCATCGTTGGCTATGCGCTCATGCGTGCGCAACGCGCGGTTTGGCGGCGCGGGCTCGGCTGGTCCATCGGCATCGCGGCGCTGGTGTACGTACCGTTCATCTGGTGGAATGCGACGCATAACTGGCTGACGTTCGACTTCACCTTCGTCGGACGGCACGTCGCACAGTTCAAATGGAATCGGCCGATCAATCTGTACGCTGTGCAGGCCGGCGCGTATTCCCCGGGCCTCTTCGTCGGCGCCTTGATCGTGGCGTTGCGCGGCAACGCGCTGCTGCGCTGGACGGCGGTGCCGCTCATCGGCGGCTTGACGCTGCTCGCGTTCTTGGAACCCGTCGAAGTGCACTGGATCTTCGGCGCGTACGCTTCACTGTGCATCGGGCTGGGGCCCGCATTTCTCCGGCTAGCTCCGCGCGCGCGCATCGTTTGGGCGAGCGCCTCAATGGTGCCCGCGCTGCTGTTACTGCCGCTGTTGTTTTATGCGGCGGTCGCGCCCGGCGAGGTCTACCAGCAGTTTCGCAATACCGGCTCGACGCTGCGCAACACGGGACCGTTCGAGATTTTCACGTACTGGTCGCTCGCGCAGGACGTGCGGCACTTGGCCGATGCCAACGATGCCGTCGTAATGACGGACGGATACGGTCTGTCATCGGTGATGGACTTCTATGCCGGCGTGACGCCCATCGTGATCGGTTACGACTGGCAGGGCCGCGAGTCGCGCAATTGGTACGGCGACGAGGAGCATCCGGCGCGCGCCGTTTTCGTCGATAAAGAGGAATTGGATCCGCTGTATCCCACGCCCGGAAATCCCGGCCGCGCCGACTTCAAGACGCGGCTCGCGCAGGCGTGCGGCGCGGTGCGCAAGGGCCCCGTGCTGGAATACTCGTACGCCGGCGTACCGCCGCGCAAATACTACACGACCTACTGCGACCGGATCGTCCGCGACGGTATCCGCATCTTGCGCTGGGAACGCGGACCGTAATGCCGGCCGGACGCTGATGCTCGATTATATTCCCCTGACGCCGATTGCCGGCAAGAAGCGCACGACGGCGGAACTGCGCGATCTCGCTCGGGAGCGCATGAGCCGCCTCGGCTATCCATTCGTCGCGAGCGAATTTTCGCCGGCCGGCTCGGGCTGCCGTTTCGATGTTATCGGCGTCGGCCGATACACGCGGCAGGTCCGCATCTACGAGGTGAAGTCGTCGCGTGGCGATTACCTCGCCGACACGAAATGGCACCGGTACTTGGACTTCTGCACGCACTTCGCGTTCGTCGCACCGGCGGGCGCAATCCAACGCTGGGAACTCGACCGTGACGTCGGCCTGATCGAGTACGGCCATCCGATGCTCGAACGGATGCTCGCGAACCGGCGCTTCGGTTTCACGATTCACCGCGACGACGTGCTGCGTTCGTCGCGGCCGTCGCGGCGGCTGCGCGACGCGGTCGGCGACACCGAATGGCTCGCGCTGCTCGAGGCGATCGCGTTCGGCACCGCGACGCGCATCGAGCACGATCCGACGTTTGCCGACGGAGCGGGTATTTGAGCGAACGCCGGGACTTCGCACTTGCCGGCGCCCGGCCGCAGTACGCGCCCGACCGCGCCGTCGACGTTCTGCACATCGATTTGCACCTGCGCCCGGACATCGATGCCAAAACGCTGCACGGCGTCTGCACGACGACGGTGGCGGCCATCGAGGACGGCGTCGCGCGGCTGCGCCTCGACGCGGTCGATTTGAACGTCGAATCCGTGGAG
>JBHEMQ010000056.1:20327-20632 GCA_046262475.1 Candidatus Velthaea sp. | reverse complement strand
CGGCCGGACCTCGTTCTGATACGCGGCGTTCGGAAAGTCGTCCGCGTAGACCAGATAGTCGACGCCCTGGACCGTCGCCAGCGTCGCGTGTGGATCGCGCGCCGCGATCGCGGAGAACCACTCGTCGTGCGTCGCCACCGACGCTTGCGGCGGAACGCACGCGAGCGCGCGGCGGGCCGCATCCAAATCGTGGTAGTTGGCACGCAAAAAATGCGCCGGATGAAGCGGGTTGAAAAAAACCAGCACGATCGCGCATAACACGACTGCGGTGGCGGTCCAACGCCGCGCCCGGCGCGCCGCAAGGG
>JBHEMQ010000056.1:0-20200 GCA_046262475.1 Candidatus Velthaea sp. | reverse complement strand
CACGTACGTGAACCGGCCGAAGGTGAGGAGCGCCCGCGCCGCTTCGCGCGGGTGCGTGACGGGCGCGGCCAGCAGCGTAAGTGGACCGCTAGCGAACGCGTACGTATAGAAATGTGCTGGAATCCAGCGCCCGCCGGCGCGCGGCAAGACGACCGCGTAGTACAGCGCGAGCGACGCCGCCGCCGCCGCGGCCGCCGCGAACCAGGCGCGACGCGACCGCCAGCGGGCGATGCCCAGCGCAGCACCGGCCAGGATGAACTCGATGCAGACGTCTTCGCGCAAGCCGGCCGCGGCCGCGACGCAAACGGCGAACCATCCCCAGCACCGGCGGTCGGCCGTAACGAGGGCGCCGAGCGCGAGCATCGGGAACAAACCGATTTCATGAAATTCGCCCCAGCCGACGGCAACGAGCGGCGGGTACAGAAGCGTCAAAATCGCGGCTCGCAGGGCGACGTCCGCGCCCGCGCGCGGTGCGACGAGCGCGTAGACGAGCGGCGCCGCCGCGACCGTCGCTGCGGCTTGCACGAACTGCAGCGCGAGCGCCGAGTGCGTTGCGGCGACGAAGGGCCAGAGAACGGCTAGCGCCGGCGACCAGTGATACCGATAATGCGTACCGTGCTCGATGCCGTTGCGCATACCGCCGAACGCATCGAGCACGATTTGCGCGAAGGTGCCGGTGTCTGCGCCGTAGGTCCACAACGCGGCGCGCGCAACGTCGAGTGCGCACAGCACCACGAACGCCGTCGCGGACCAAAGGAGGAGACTGCGTCGCGCCCGGGCGCTCGAGGAAGCTTCTGCAGCGATCACGGCGTCTTCAGCCATGCCGTGCTGAAACCCCGGACGGTACTCGATGCCCTGCTCCTCGAGCAAGCGAGAAGCCGCCGTCACTTGACCCAGGTTGCGCCTCCCGTGTAAACTGAAGCGTTGTCTTTGGATGGGCGCTGCTGTGCCCGGCCCGAGACGCGGCGTCCGCCCTCGCCGGCCGGACCGCATGAAGATCGGACTGAGGCCGCGAGGCCGGTGCCGGTCGAGGCGACGACACCCCGGGCTCGTTTCGTGCGGGGCAAGATAATCGGAGTTTTTTTCTTTTGGCCGCGAAAAAACAAACGAAGACGCGTAAGAAACGCGAATTCAAGAACGTCGGATCGGGCGTCGCCCACATTCACTCCTCGTTCAACAATACGATCGTGACGATTTCCGACAACCAGGGAAGCGTCATCGCGTGGGCCTCCGCGGGCAACCTCGGATTCAAAGGCTCGAAGAAATCGACGCCGTTCGCGGCGCAGATGGCCGCCGAAGCCGTCGCCCGCAAAGCGATGGAGCACGGCATGAAGCAGGCCGAGGTCTACGTCAAAGGCCCCGGCGCCGGCCGCGAGGCCGCGATCCGTTCGCTGCAGGCCACCGGCCTCGAAATCACCCTGATCAAAGACGTCACCCCCATCCCGCACAACGGCTGCCGCCCGCCGAAGCGCCGGCGCGTGTAGCGCGGAGTAAGAGAAGACATGGCACGATATACTGCAGCGGTTTGCCGCATCTGCCGTCGTGAGACCGCAGCGAGCAAGACCGGCGAAAAAATTAAACTGTTTCTCAAAGGCGACCGCTGCCTCAGCAAAAAGTGCGCGGTCGAACGCCGCGGCACCGCTCCCGGGCAGAAGACGCAAAACACCAAGGGCCGTCAGAAGATTTCCGAGTACGGGCGCCAGCTGCGCGAGAAGCAGAAGATGCGCAAGTATTACGGCGTGCTCGAGACGCAATTCGAGAACTACTTCCGTCGCGCGCAGCGCGTTCCCGGTCAAACGGGCAAGGTGTTTCTCCAGCTGCTCGAACGCCGGCTCGACAACGTCGTCTACCGTCTCAACCTGGCCTCGAGCCGGGCGCAGGCGCGCCAGCTGGTGACGCACCGGCACTTCCGCATCAACGGCCGCATCGTCAACGTGCCGTCGTTCATCGTGAAGGCCGGCGACGTGCTGACGATCGGCGAGCGCTCCGCCAAGTCGACGATTTTCCAGGCGAACCTGGAAATGGCGAAAACGCGCCGCGCGCCCGAATGGCTCCAGTTCAACGAGCAGGACAACTCGGCGCGCGTCAGCGCCCTGCCGAGCCGCGAGCAAATCGACACTCCGGTCGACGAGCAGTTGATCGTGGAATACTATTCGCGTTAATTCCCAACGACTCCCCACACTTCGCCGTTAGGCGTACGATCGTGGCCCGCGGGGCGGGCGGCGGATAACGTAAACGGCAACAAAGGATCCACCAAACAGTGACAGTTCTCGAAGCGCCGCAGGGCGCGCAGATCGAAGTCCGCGAGCGTCGCGACAACTACGCCAAATTCATCATCGAACCGCTCGAACGCGGCTTCGGCATCACGCTCGGGAACGCGCTGCGGCGCGTGCTGCTCTCGACCATCCCCGGCGCCGCCGTCACGTACGTCAAGATCGACGGCGTGCTGCACGAGTTCTCGACGATTCCGGGCGTCACCGAAGACACCACCGACCTGCTGCTCAATCTCAAAGGGTTGCCGCTCAAGCTGGATTCGGACGATCCCAAGGTGCTCTCGCTGAGCGTGCAGGGTCCCAAGGAAGTTACCGCGGGCGATATCGCCCCGGATTCGGACGTCGAGATTCTCGATCCCGACTATCACATCGCCACGCTCACGACGAAAGCGTCGAAGCTGCAGATGGAGATCGGGGTGGAGAAACACCGCGGCTACGTCACGGCCGACAAGCAGCGCAATATCGAGCACATGATCGGGCTCATTCCGATGGACTCGATCTTTTCACCGATTCGCAAAGTCAATTTCTCAGTCGACGACACGCGCGTCGGCCAAGTCGTCGATTTCGACCGCCTGACCATCGAAATCGAGACGAACGGCTCGATTACGCCGGACGACGCGCTTTCGCAGGCCGCCGAGATCCTGCAAGACCAGCTCGCGCTCTTCACCAACTTCTCGACCGAAGAGAAGCCCGTGCAGACGGCGCCCGCCTCGGAGTGGGACGTTCCGGTCGAAACGCTCAACCTCTCGGTGCGTTCGTTCAACTGCCTCAAGCGCGCCGGCATCTCGAAGGTCTCGGAACTGCTCGACATGAGCGAAGACGAGATCATCAAGATGCGCAACTTCGGCAAGAAATCGCTCGACGAGATCAAGCAAGTCCTCGAAGAGCGCGGGCTTTCGCTGCGGCAATAAGCGCCGCTACCGCACCGGATAAGGAATCATGCCTCACCAGATCGCCATGAAACGTCTCTCGCGCACGGACGGCCACCGCAAGGCGCTGCTGCGCAACCTTGCGACGTCGTTCTTCCTGCACGAGAAGATTGAGACCACGACGACCAAGGCCAAGGAGATCAGCAAGGTCGCCGAACGCCTGATCACGACGGCGCGGCGCGGCGACCTGCATTCGCGCCGGCTCGTGGCTGAATACCTGCTCGATCCGCGCGTCGTGAAGAAGCTGGTCGAGCAGATTGCGCCGCAGTACAAGGATCGGACGGGGGGTTACACGCGAATCACGAAGTCTCGCGTGCGGCCCGGTGATGCCGCGGAGCTTTCCTTTTTGGAGTTGGTCAAAGTAGAGGCATAGGTCGCGCCGGTGACGAGCGGGCGACGCGGGCACCGATGCATCCCTCTACGCGTGTATGCTGAGCACTGTTGATGAGCCGCTAAGTCTGTTTTCGGTTCAGCGATCGTTTATCGCAGACTCGCTCACGCCCATACAGGCGTATCTCGCCCTGGCACAGCCGGGGCGTTCCTGTTTGTTGGAGTCCGTCGAGGGTACGGACCGCATCTCGCGGTTCTCTTTTATCGGATTGGATTATCTCGAGGCGCGGACGTTCGATGACGATGCGCACATGCTCGCCGGCATTCGCGGCATGATCGGGGCGTATCGGATCGATACGTCCGCGTTGCCGTTCCCGGGCGGCGCCGTGTGCGTTTTCACGTACGATGCGGCGCGGCAGCTCGAGCGCATCGGCGCGAAGCCGCCGGCGGATGTGCCGTTTTCCGACGCGCTCGTGGTCGTGCCCGGAACGTGGGTCGTATTCGATCATTTTACGCACCGTACGACGCTCATTGGGTTTGCGCCGGACGCGGCGCACGGCGATGCGGTCGGTGCGCGGTTGGATTCGTACGTCGCGCGGCTCCTGTCGATGAAGCCGACGATCCCCGCCGACGTTCGGGCGTTGGGGCCGGTTACGGCATCGCTGGGGCGGAGCGAGTACCTCGAGCGCGTTGCGCGCGCGCAACGTGCAATCTACGAAGGCGACTGCTATCAGCTGCAGTTGGGGATCCGGTTCTCCGCGGCGATTGCGGGCGGCACGGCGTTCGATTTTTACCGGCAGATTCGCGCACGCAATCCGTCACCGTACATGTTCTTCATCGAGCACGGCGCCGAGGCGGTGTTCGGCGCATCGCCCGAGTTCCTGGTGCGGCTCGATGGGAAGAACGCGCGCATCCGGCCCCTTGCGGGGACCCGGTCGCGCGGTGCCGAGGCGGTGCGCGACGCGGAGATCGCGCGCGAGCTGCTCGCAAACGAGAAAGAGCGCGCGGAGCACGTCATGCTCGTCGATCTCGGCCGCAACGATCTTGCGGCGGTCTCGAATGTCGGGTCCGTGCGCGTGGACGAGTTGATGCGGATCGAGCGGTATTCGCACGTGATGCACATCGTCTCGAACGTCGTCAGCGAACTGCGCGATGACAAGGACGCGCTGGATCTATTTGCGGCAGCGTTCCCGGCGGGCACGGTGACCGGCACGCCAAAAATTCGCGCGATGCAGATCATCGACGAGCTCGAACCGGTCGCCCGCGGACTGTATGCGGGCAGCGTCGCGCACATCGATTTCGACGGCGACATGGATTCGTGCATCATCCTGCGCAGCGTGACCGTTGCCGGCGGGCGTGCGTACTGGCAAGCTTCGGCCGGCATCGTCGCCGACAGCGACCCGGCCGCGGAATACGACGAGGTCTTCCAGAAGACCGCGATCGTGCGTGCTGTCCTCGGCGTGCCGGACTAACTTCGTGCGCATCTTGCTCGTCGATAACTACGACTCGTTCACCTATATCTTGGCACACCTGTTCGGCGGGCTCGGCGCCGAAGTCGATGTCGTGCGGAATGACGATGCGCGCATTGCCGAAGGCGTGCCGCCCGAGTACGATGCCATCGTTCTGGCGCCCGGCCCGGGCCGGCCGGCGGATGCCGGACGGACCGTGGATATCGTGCGCGAGGCCGCGCGCGACCGGCGGCCTCTGTTCGGCGTGTGTCTCGGTTTGCAAGCCATCGGTGAAGCGTTCGGCGGAACGGTGACGCACGCACCACGGTTGATGCACGGGAAGACCTCGGTGATCACGCATGACGGGTCCGGCGTGTTCGCGGGCGTGCCGACGCCGTTTAGCGCCACCCGCTACCACTCGCTGTGTCTCGCACGCGATGCATTTCCATCGGAGCTTCGCGCGAATGCCGTCAGCGACGACGGGGCGATTCAAGGCCTGGAGCACCGCGAATTGCCAGTCTCCGGGGTGCAGTTTCATCCCGAGTCGATCCTGACTCTCGAAGGCGCGCGCATCGCCGCCAACTTTCTGTCGACGGTGCGCCGGTGAACGACTTTCCGCACCTCCTTCGAGCGGTGCTCGGCGGCGGTGACTTGTCGGCTGCAACGACCGCGCGCGCGATCGGCGCCATCATGGACGAGACGCTCTCGGACGTGCGCGCCGCCGCGTTGCTGGCGGCGCTCACGGCGAAGGGTGAGACCGTCGACGAACTCATCGGCGCCGCCACCGCGATGCGCGAGCGCAGCATCCGCGTCTTGCACGATCGGCCCATCACGGTCGACGTATGCGGCACCGGCGGCGACGGCGCGGAGACGATCAACATCTCGACGGCGGTTGCGTTCGTCGTCGCCGGCGCTGGGGTTCCGGTCGCCAAACACGGCAACCGCGCCGCATCCAATCCGTGCGGCAGCGCCGACGTCCTCGAATTTCTGGGCGTGCGGCTCGACAGGTCGCCCGACGTCAGCGCACGCCTGCTGCGCGACAACAACATCGCCTTCATGTTCGCGCAATACCACCATCCCGCGATGCGCGCCGTCGGACGCATCCGGCGCGAACTCGGCGTGCGGACGATGTTCAACGTGCTCGGCCCACTCACGAATCCCGCGGGGGCGACCCACCAAGTCGTGGGGGTTTCGAACGACAAGCACGTCGATCTCGTCGCGCGCGCGTTGTTCGGGCTCGGCGGCACCGCCGGCGCGGTGGTCCACGGGTCGAACGGACTCGACGAAATCGCAGGCGACGCGCCGACGGCCGTCGCCCAGTTCGACCGCACGGGAATCCGCCGCTGGACGCTCGACCCCGGCAAGTACGGTGTCAGCGCGCCGCTCGAGTCGCTGCGCGGCGGCGACGTCGCGTACAACGCCGCCGCGCTGACGGCGATACTCGAAGGCGAGCGGTCACCGCGCGCCGATCTGGTCTGCCTCAACGCGGCGCTCGCCCTGGTCGTGGCGGGGGACGCGGTCGATATCGACGACGGGATGGTGCGCGCACGGCGCAGCATCGAGCGCGGGTCGGCGCGTACGGCGCTCGATGCACTGCGCGCGGAACGCGAGATGGAGTACGCCTGAATGGATATCCTCGACAAGCTGTATGCGGCCAAAAAGACCGTGCGCGAAGCGGACGAACGCCGCGAACCGCTCGCCGCCGTGCGCGAGCGGGCGGCGCTGCGGTGCCCGGAGCGGCGCAGCTTTCTCCGCGCGCTCACGGCGGCACGCGGCCCCGCGATCATCGCGGAAATCAAACGCGCGTCGCCGTCCGTCGGCCTGATCGTCCGCGAAATCGACCCGGCGGCCATCGCGCGCAGCTACGCATCCGCCGGCGCGGACGCCGTCAGCGTTCTCACCGAGGCTGACCATTTTCTGGGCGACCTCGCGTATCTCGACGTCTCGCGCACAGCCGTCACGCTGCCGATCCTACGCAAAGATTTTCTCAGCACGCCGTACGAAGTCGCGCAGTCCGCGGCGTACGGCGCGGACGCCGTGCTGGCGATCGTCGCCGGCCTCAGCGATGCGCAGATTGCCGCAATGCTGGGCGAAGCCGAGCGCTTCGCGCTCGACGTTTTGGTCGAGGTGCACGACGAGGACCAGCTGCGACGCGCCGTGGCCGCGGGCGCCACGCTGCTCGGCATCAACAATCGTGACTTGCGCACCTTCGAGACCAATCTCGCCGTCACCGAAGAACTGCTGCCGCTCGTACCGTCGGGCATCGTCGCGATCAGCGAGAGCGGCGTGCGCACGCAGGAAGACACGACCTGGCTTTCGCGCGCGGGAGCTCGCGGCTTTCTCGTCGGCGAGTCGCTGATGCGCTCGGACGACAAAGCCGGCATGATTCGCGCGCTCAAGGGCGTGTCCGTTCCCGTTTGAGAACGCGCATCAAGTTTTGCGGCTGCACGAGCGTGCGCGACGCGAGCCTCGGCGTCGACACGGGCGCGGACGCCATCGGCGTCATCTTCGCGCAATCGAGTCCGCGCCGCGTGTCGATGGAAACGGCGCGCGACGTCGCGGAAGCGATGCCGGCGTACGTCCAGCTGGTCGCCGTGTTCGTGGAGCCCACCGCAACGCTCGTCGACGAGGCGCTGAAGCTCGGCTTCGTTCCACAGTTCAGCGGTCGCGAGCTGTGGCAAACGACGGAAGCGTTCGCGGCCGGACCGTACGTGAAGGTGTACCATGTCCCGCCCGGCGCGCCGCCGTCGGCGACGGAATTCGAGGCGTTTGCGCGGGGGTACCATCGCGCCACGTGGATGTTCGAGCCGAAGGTGAGCGGCATGGACGGCGGTACCGGCCGCACCTTTGCGTGGGATTCCGCACGGCAGCTGGCCGGCAACCGGCGCATCATCATCAGCGGCGGTCTCACGCCCGACAACGTCGCGGACTGTATTCGCGCGGTGCGCCCGTACGGCGTCGATGTGCGTTCCGGCATCGAGTCGAACGGCGTGAAGGATCCTGCGAAGATGCGCGCGTTCGTGCGCGCGGTAAAGGAAGCCGATGCACAAACCTGACGACCGCGGGTATTTCGGCCGCTTCGGCGGCAAATTCGTTCCCGAAGTGCTGGTCGAGGCGCTCGCGCAGCTCGAGCGTGCCATGAACGCCGCATTCGCCGATCCCGCGTTTTGGGACGAGTACCACAGCGTACTGCGCGACTATGTCGGGCGGCCGTCGCCCGTCTATGAAGCGGAGCGGTTCGCCGAACCGCCGGCGGCGCGCATCGTCTTCAAACGCGAGGACCTCAACCACACGGGCGCCCACAAAATCAACAATACCGTCGGCCAGGGTCTGCTGGCACGGCGCATGGGCAAAAAGCGCATCATCGCGGAAACGGGCGCCGGGCAGCACGGCGTCGCTACGGCGACCATCGGGGCGAAGCTGGGCATTCCGGTCGACGTGTACATGGGCGCCGTCGACGTCGAACGCCAAGCATCCAACGTCTACGTGATGCGGCTGCTCGGCGCGACCGTGCATGCCGTCGAAAGCGGCACGCGCACGCTGAAGGATGCGACGAACGAAGCGTTTCGGGAATGGGCCGCGCGCGTCGAGGACACATTCTACATCATCGGCAGCGTGGTCGGAGCGCATCCGTATCCGTACATGGTGCGCGAATTTCAGAAGGTGATCGGTATCGAAGCGCGCGCGCAAATGCTCGAGCGCTACGGGCGGCTGCCCACCGACGTCGTCGCCTGCGTCGGCGGCGGCAGCAACGCGATGGGCATGTTCGCGGCGTTCGTCGACGACGCCGACGTGCGGCTGTGGGGCGTCGAAGCGGCCGGACACGGCGTCCACGCGGTGGACACGGCGGCGTCGCTCAGCGCAGGCACGGTGGGCATCTTGCACGGGTCGCGTTCGTACGTGCTGCAGACGCCCGAAGGTCAGGTGCGCGATACGCACTCGATCAGCGCCGGATTGGATTATCCGGGGGTCGGCCCGGAGCATGCGTTTCTCAAGGACAGCGGCCGCGCGTCGTACGTGCCGGTCGACGATGCCGCGGCGCTCGAAGCGTATCACGCCACGGCGTTGCGCGAGGGCATCGTACCGGCGCTCGAAACCGCGCACGCGCTCGCGTTCGCACGAACCCTGGCCGCCGAGCGCGGACCGGCGGATCTCATCCTCGTGAGCCTCAGCGGACGCGGCGACAAGGACACGCGGACGGTGGCCGCGCTCGAAGCCGCGACGCAGCCGGCGTTCGCATGATCGTGCAGGACGACCGCATCGCCGCGGTGTTCGAGCGCGCGCGCCGCGAGCGCCGGGCAGCGCTCATCGTGTATTTGATGGCGGGCGACCCCGATCTGGAGACGACCGCGCGCACCATCGACGCGGTGTCGGCCGCCGGCGCCGACCTCATCGAACTGGGCATTCCGTACGGCGACCCGCTGGCCGACGGTCCGACGGTCGCGGCAGCCGGGCAGCGCGCCTTGCATGCCGGAGCGACTATCCGCGGCGCTCTGGATATCGTCGCCGGCGCGACGGCGCGCGGTGCCGCGCCGCTGCTCTTCTTCACGTACGTGAACCCGGTCGCTCAGTACGGTCCCGCCGCATTCGCTGCGGCGGCGCGGAACGCCGGCGCGGTGGGCGCAATCGTGCCGGACGTCCCGCTGGAAGAAATCGATGCGTTCGCGCCGGCGTTCCGTGCGGAAGGGCTCGCGCTTCCGTTGCTCGTGGCTCCGACGACCCCGCCGGCGCGCGCCGCGCAGATTGCCGCGCGCAGCGACGGCTTCATTTATCTCGTGTCGCGGCTCGGCGTCACCGGCGCGCGCCGGGAGCCGGACATCGGTTGGATCGAGGACGCGGTCGCGCGCTTGCGCACCGCAACGACGAAGCCGGTCGCCGTGGGTTTCGGAATATCCACGCCCGCGCACGTGCGCGCGGTGGCGGCGGTCGCGGACGGCGTGATTGTGGGAAGCGCTCTCATCGATGCGATGTACGGCCGGAACGGCGTCTCAGCGGCCCACGCTGCGGAGGCGTACGTCGCATCGTTGCGCGCGGCGCTGTAAGGAGCGCTAGCGAAGGCAGGGACAAGACCCGGGCGTAACGCATCCGGCAGAAGTTTCTTTTCCCGGAGGTTGTTTCTTATGCTCGCACGCCGAATTCCCGGACTGCTCTGCGCGGCGCTCATCGCCGTGTTCGCCGTCCCATCCGCACCATCGCCGGCCGGTGCCGACGACAATACGATCACGTTCGGTGCCGCCGTCGCCGCAACCGGCGCGCTCGCGCGCGAAGGCGAACTCACGCGCAAAGGCTACGATCTCTGGAAAGACTACGTGAACAGCCACGGCGGAATCAAGGTCGGCGCCAAGACGTACAAAGTCGACATCAAATACGCCGACGACGAAACCAATCCGCAAACCGCGGCGCGTCTCGTCGAGAAGTTCATCGATCAAGATCACGTGAACTTCATCCTCGGCCCGTACGGCTCGCCGAGTTCCGCGACCGCTGCCGCCGTCGTCGACCGCAAGAAGATTCCGATGGTCGAAGGTAACGGCGCCGCGGAGTCCATCTTCAATCAAGGCTACAAGTACACGTTCGGCGTGCTCTCGCCGAGTAAACGGTATCTCGAAGGCATTCTCGATATGGCCTTGCACGAAAAACCCCGTCCGCAGACGGTCGCGATCGCGAGCGCCAACGATGCCTTCTCGACAGAAGTCGGCCAAGGCGCCGCCGACTACGCGACGACGCACGGCATGAAGGTGGTGTACAACGCGAAGTACCCCGCGAACACCACCGACGTATCGGCCGTCGTTACCGCGATCAAGGCGGCGAACCCCGACATCATCCTGAACGGCGGTCATCTGACCGAAGCACTGCTCCTGCAGCGCACCTTCAAAGAGCAGAATGTCAACGCGAAGATCTTCGGATACTCCGTCGGTCCCGACACGCCGGAATATCGCAAGGCGCTCGGCAGAGACGCAAATTTCGTCTTCGGCGGAACGCAGTGGACGGTGACGGCGAAATATAAAGGCGTGCCCGGCTTCTACAGCACGTCGACGGAATACGCGCAAGCGTACAAGGCGAAGTTCGGTGAGGATCCGGACTATCACAACGCCGAGTCGACCGCCGCGTGCCTCGCGTTCCAATATGCCATTCAAAAAGCCGGCTCGCTCGATCCCGAAAAGGTCCGTGACGCGCTGCAGCATCTCGACGTCGTTACCTTCTACGGCATCCTGAAGTTCGATTCGCGCGGACTCAACATCTGGAAGCCGATGGCGGTCAATCAGATCCAAAACGATCAGCTCAAAGCGGTGTGGCCGACGGGCGTGCAAAACGCGAAGCCCATGTATCCCACGCCGGTCTGGGCCAAGCGCTGAGCGAGGTGAGTCGGCGCCGGCCGAGCGAAATGCTCGGCCGGCGCGTTTCTCGTGCCGCCCTCGCGGCAGCGGCGGCAGTGACGCTCGCGATTCCCGCAGCGCCGGTGTCTGCCGACGACGCCACCATCGTCTTCGGCGCAGCGGTTGCGGCGACGGGACGGGACGCGCGCGAGGGCGCGCTCACCAAAGAAGGCTACGAGTTCTGGAAAGACTACGTTAACGCGCACGGCGGAATACCGGTCGGCGGCAAACGCTACCGCGTGGATATCCGCTACGCGGACGATGAGTCGAACCCGCAAACCGCGGCGCGGCTCGTCGAGAAATTCATCGACCAGGACCACGTGAACTTCATGCTGGCTCCGTACGGCTCGGCCGACACGTTTTCGGCGGCGGCTGTCGTCGAGCGCAAGAAGATTCCGATGGTGGAAGGCAACGGTGCATCGGAGCGCATCTTCAATCAAGGCAACAAGTATACGTTCGGCGTGCTATCGCCCGGCCGGAAGTACTTGCAAGGCGTGCTCGACATGGCCGTTCACATGAAGCCCCGCCCGCAAACGATCGCGGTGGTTTCCGCGAACGACCTCTTCTCGATCGAAGCGGCCGCCGGCGCGATCGAATTCGCGAACGCCCACGGCTTAAAGGTCGTGTATACGACGCGGTATCCGGCCGACACAACTGACGTTTCCTCGGTGGTGACGGCACTCAAGGCCACGAATCCGGACATCGTGGTCAACGGCGGCCGGCTGCAGGAAGCGCTCATGATGCAGCGCGCCCTGAAAGAGCAAAACGTCAACGCGAAGATCTTCGCGCATTCCGTCGGACCGGATACGCCGGATTTCCGTCAAACGCTCGGCAAGGACGCGAACTACGTGTTCGGCGGTACGCAGTGGTCCTCGAGCGCCAAATACCGCGGTGCGCCGGGATTCGTCCAAGATTCCAAGACGTATGCCGCCGAATTCGCCAAGAAGTACGGGCACGTTCCTTCGTATCAGAATGCCGAGTCATCCGCGACGTGCCTCGCCTTCCAATACGCGCTCGCAAAGGCGGGGACGCTGGATCCGGCGCGCGTGCGCGACGCGCTGGCCGCACTCGACGTCGTCACGTTTTTCGGCCTGTTGAAATTCGACGAACGGGGCATGAACATTTTCAAGCCCATGGTGGTCAACCAGATACAGAACGGCGAGTCGGTGACGGTGTGGCCGATGGGTTCACAAGTAAAGCGGCCGCTGTATCCGACCCCGCCGTGGAACGCGCGTTAGGACGATACGATGGGACTTTTTCTTCAGGATCTGGTGAACGGTTTGCTCGTCGGCGGCATCTTCGCCGTGGTCGCACTCGGCTTCAGCCTCGTGTGGGGCATCATGAACATCATAAACTTGGCGCACGGCGCCTTCTTGATGCTGGGTGCGTATCTCGCATACACGCTCTTCACGTTCTTCCACATCGATCCGTTCGTGAGCATTCCCATCGCCTTCGTGGTTTTGTTCGCGATCGGCTACGCCATTCAGCGCTACATCATCAACTTCGTCGTCCGCGCCCCTATCCTGACGACGTTCCTGTTGACCTTTGGGCTGTCGCTCCTCATCGTCAACATCATGCTGCTGATCTATCACGGTGACGTGAAGGGTATCACGACCTCGTATAGCGGCACGAACTTTTCGATCGGTCCCGTCACCGTGGCCTGGGCGAAGTTTTGGACGCTGATCGCCGCGCTGATCATCACCGCGCTGATGCAGGCGTTCCTGACGCGCTCGAAGATGGGCCGTGCCATCCGCGCCACGTCGATGGACATCGGCGCCGCGCAATTGGCCGGCGTGCGCGTCGCGCACCTGTATGCGATCGTGTTCGGCCTCGGTGCGGGCCTCGCCGGCGCGGCCGGCGTGCTCATCGCGCTCTCCTACAGCCTCAACCCGTCGATGGGCGATCCGTTCATCATCAAGGCGTTCGTCGTGTGCGTTCTCGGCGGGCTGGGCAGCGTCGAAGGCGCGCTGATCGGCGGTCTCGTGTACGGCATTTTAGAGTCGTTCGGCTCGCAATACGTCGGTTCCGGGCTCCAGGAGGCCGTTGCGCTCGTCGTGCTGCTGATCGTGCTGATGGTGCGCCCCCGCGGCATCATGGGGAAAGCGACGGCGTAGGTGGCTGCTTCGGCGGCGCTGACCACACTGCGCAAAATAGGGTTCGGGGGGCTCACCGGCAACCGGGTCGCGTTCTACGTGATCTGTGCCGTGCTCGTCGCCATGCTCGCCGTTCCGTCGCTGCACAACGGCTATCTTGAGAACTTGTTTCGCGGCGTTTTGATGTTCGGGACGCTCAGCTTGGGCTGGAACATCATCGGCGGTTACACCGGCTACGTCAGTTTTGGAAACGTCGTCTACTTCGGGTTAGGCGCGTACACGACCGCCGCGCTGTGGCAGCACTTTCAGCAGCAAAATTTGCTGTTGGCGGTCGTCATCGCGTCGATCGTCGCGGCACTTGTCGCCATGCTCTTGGGCGCGCCGATTTTACGGCTGAAGGGCCACTACTTCGGCATCGGCACCCTCGGTATCGCGCTCGCAACCCAGGAGATCATCTCCAACATCGATTGGCTCGGCGGCGGATCCGGCTATCCGGTGCGGCAGGTAGCGAATTTTTCGAGCTATTACTACACCATGTGGCTCGTGTGCGCGGCAAGTCTTGCCGTGACGTTCATCGTGGGGCGCTCGAAGTTCGGCTACGCGCTGGTCGCGATCCGTGAGAACGAAGAAGCCGCTGCGATTCTCGGCGTCAATACCACGCGCTGCAAGGTGCTGGCGTGGATGCTCAGCGCCGTGATGGCGGCGTCCGCCGGCGCCGTGTTCGCGGCCGCGAACGGCTTCATCGATCCCCCGACGGCGTTTGCCGTCGACGCCAATATTTTCCCGATCGTCATGACCATTTTGGGAGGTGCCGGCACTGCTGCAGGACCGCTCGTCGGCGCGATCGTGTTGACGGCGATCAACGAAACGCTCTGGAGTCATTTCCCGCAGATTCACACGCTGTTTTTCGGTGCGGTCATCGTGCTCGTGATCGTGTTTCTGCCGCGCGGCGTGTTGTGGCTGCTCGACGTCCGCGGCGGCTGGCGGGGCCTCGTCAACTCGCTGCGAGCCTTTCGCGTGTGAGCGGCTTCCTGACGATCGACGCCGTCGGCATGCGGTTCGGCGGCCTTGCCGCGCTCTCCGACGTCACCTTCGAGGTGGAGCAGGGCTCGGTCGTCGGACTGATCGGCCCGAACGGCAGCGGCAAGACGACGTTGATGAACATCGTGTCGGGCGTGTACAAGCCGACATCCGGCCAGGTCGTGTTCGGCGGCAAGACCATCGCGGACGTGCCGACGCACGACGTCTGCAAGCTCGGCATCGCGCGGACGTTTCAGATCGTGAAGCCGTTTGCGAACCTTAGCGTGCGCGAGAACGTTGCCGTCGGCGCGATGTACGGGCGCGCCGGAAACCGGCGCTCGACGATGATGTCGTTCGAGCGCGCCCAGGAACTGCTCGAGGTCGTCGGGCTCGCACGCGTCGCGGAGCGTCAGGCCGCCGATCTCACGATTCCGGATCGCAAGCGGCTCGAAGTGGCGAAAGCGCTCGCGCTCGACCCGGAAGTGCTGCTGCTCGACGAAGTGATGGCCGGGCTGAATGCGACCGAGGTCGATGAGGCGCTCGATCTGTTGCGCTCCGTCAACGCGCGCGGCGTCACGCTGATCGTCGTCGAACACTTGATGAAAGCGATCATGTCGATTTCAACGACGGTCGTCGTGCTCGCCGAAGGCAAGAAAATCGCACAGGGGCGACCGCACGAAGTGGTCGCGTCGCCGGCGGTTATCGAAGCGTACCTCGGCAGCCGCTTCGCGAAGCGCCAGGCGCGTCTGGATGAAATCAAACGCGAGGCCGAAGAAGCACTGACGAGCGAACCGGGCGGACCGGCATGATTGCGACCGGCGACCGGCTCGTCGTCGAGGGCGTCGGCGCGGCATACGGCGACACGCAAGTGCTCTGGGACGTGTCGTTGACGATCGAACCAGGCGAAGTCGTCGCCGTCATCGGGTCCAACGGCGCCGGCAAATCGACGTTGCTCGGAACGATCAGCGGCCTTGTCACCCAACGCGGCGGCCGCATCCGTTTCGGCGAACGCGACATCACCGGCATGCAGCCGGATCAAGTCGTGCGGGCGGGCGTCATTCAAGTGCCGCAAGGCCGCCGGCTCTTCGGCTCGCTCACCGTCGAAGAGAATTTGCTGATGGGCGCGTTCCTGCGCGACGATAACGAAATCCACAGCGACCTCGAGCGCATCTTGAAGTTGCTGCCGCGCATCCGCGAACGGTACGACTATCTCGCGGGCCGCCTTTCGGGCGGCGAGCAGCAGCAAGTGGCGATTGCGCGCGGTTTGATGGGACGGCCGAAGATCTTGCTCATCGACGAAATGTCCCTCGGGCTCGCCCCGGTGCTGGTCGATCAGCTGCTCGAGATTTTACGCGAGATCCACGCGCAAGGCGTCTCCATCGTGATGGTCGAGCAGGACGTTCAAACCGCACTCGAATTCTCGCAGCGCGCCTACGTGCTCGAAACCGGCCGCATCACGCTCTCCGGCCCGAGCGCGGAACTGCTCGACGACCCGCAGGTGAAACGCGCGTACCTCGGCGTTTGAGCACGAATTGCAGTAACCGAATGTAGCAGCGTGGCCCCTGCGGCCATGCGAAGGCGCGTGAGCGGCGTTTACGAAGGCGGTTTTCGCACCGTCGGCAGCTGGTCGTGTTCCCATTCCATCCACGAGCCGTCGTAGACGGCCACGTCCTCGAAGCCTGCCGCCTTGAGCGCGAAGTACGAGCCGGCGGCGGCAACGCCGCTGCCGCACGAGACGATGGTCCGGCGCGTGCGGTCGAGGCGGCGGTCGTCGACGAGGCGCGCGAGCGTTTCAGGCGGCGCAACCCGGCCGCCGCGCGTGTCTTCGAGCAATTGCGAGCCGGAAAGCCGGACGGAGCCTTTGATGTCGAGGTCGCGCTGCGCGTAGGTTGCGTCGCGCTGCGTTTCCAGAAGCTGGGCGTCCGAGCGGCCTTCCGCGACGGCCAGGACTTCGTCGCGTGTTGCGCGCGCTTTTTCGCGTGGACGGGCCGTGAACGACGCGTGCCCGAACTGCGGAACGTCCGTCGCGAGCCCGCCGCCCGCCGCGAGCCACGCCGGTAAGCCGCCGGCCAGAACGTACGCTTCCTCGTGGCCGTAGTAGTGCAGCATCCAAACGATGCGCGCCGCGAACGGAATCGTACCGTCGTCGTACGCGACGACGATGTTGTCGTCGCCGATACCCTTCGCGCCGAGCGCGGCAGCAAACGCGTCGGGCGGCGCCACGCGCGCCGCATACGGCGTCGCGGCGTCCGCGAGCTCGCCGGCATAATCCAAATACATCGCGCGGGGAATATGACCGTTTCGATACAAGGTGAGGCCGCTCGGAAGATCCGACGGCGCGCCGTGCGGTACGTTGCGCGCGTCGACGATGCGCACGCGCGCATCGCCGAGCCGCGCCATCAGGTCCGGGACGTCGATGAAGACGTCGTGCGCCATCAGACGGGGACGGTGGTCTTGCCGAGATCGAACCGCTGCGTCGCGTCGTCCGCGATGTACTTGCCGATCGCGAGGGACGACGTTGCTGCCGGCGACGGCGCATTGCGGACGTGCACGATGCCTTCGGCACCTTCGAACACGAAGTCATCGACGAGCGAACCGTCCGCCGACATCGCTTGCGCGCGCACGCCGGAGGGGCCCGGCAGACAATCTTCCGGCTGCAGCTCGGGAATATAGCGCTGCAGCGCCTTCACGTATGCGGAGCGCACGAGATCGCGGTACATCTCGCCCATACCGACCTGCCAATACTTGGTCGCCAGTTTGAAGAAGCCGGGGTACGTAAGAGCATCCCACAACTCGCCCGGATTGATCTTGAAAAACTCGTAGCCTTCGCGCGCGAACGCGAGCACGGCATTCGGGCCGAGCCAAATCGAACCGTCCATGCGCGGCGTGAAGTGCACGCCGAGAAACGGAAATTCGGGATCGGGGACCGGATAGATGTTGCCTTTGACGAGGTAGTTCTTTTCGGGTTTCAGCACGAGATAATCGCCGCGGAACGGCACGATCTTCGGATCGTTCTTGCCGCCGGTCATTTTCGCGAGTTTGTCGGAGTAGAGTCCGCCGCAGGTGATGACGGTCCGCGCTTCGATATCGCCGCCGGGCGAGCGCAGCACCGTGACGCCGTTGCGCCGCTCGATCGAGGTGACCTCGCGGCTCAGATACAGATCGCCGCCGGCTTCCTTCACGTCGCCCGCGTACGTGCGCGACACCAAGCCCCAATCGACGATCCCGGTCACCGGCGAAAAGATTGCCTTGATGCCGCGGCAATGTGGTTCGCGCTCGCGAATCCCGGCCGTGTCGAGCATTTCGAGCCCTTCCACGCCGTTCGCCAGGCCGCGTTCCCAGAGGTCGTTCAGCCGGCCGATTTCGCTCTCGTCCGTCGCGACGATTAACTTGCCGACTTGTTTGTACTCGATGCCTTTGCGCTCGCAGTACGCCCATGCCAACCGGCGTCCTTCGACGCAGAGTTTCGCTTTAAACGAACCGGGCTTGTAATAGATGCCTGAATGGATGACCCCCGAGTTGCGTCCGGTTTGATGACGGTTCCAGTCCGCTTCTTTCTCGACGTTCGCAAGCTTAAGACGCGGAAAACGCTCGAGCAGCTCGCGCGACGTCGCAAGGCCGACGATCCCGCCGCCCACGACCGCGATATCGTAGATCATAGCAAATAATTCTCCGTCATCGCGGGCGCGCCCGCTACGACGTTCCTCCGGCGCGCCGAGCATGGAGCGGATTGCGCGCGCGCGAATCCACGAGGGATGCTCACCGCGCCGCGCCCGGTCGCTCCGTTTCGCAACGAATCGATTCGTTCGTTCGCCGATCCCGCCGATCGTGCTTCGATTGAAGCCGCCATCGCTCGCGTGCGTCAGCGCGCGGGCAAGCGTTACCCGCTCGTCATCGGCGGGCGCGAGGTGGACGGTTCGGGCACGATTCCCTCGGTGAACCCGGCGAACCCGGACGAGATCATCGGCGACGTCGTCGCTGCGACGCGGCGCGACGCGTCCGACGCGCTTGATGCGGCGACCCGCGCCTTCGCGACGTGGTCGCGCACCGCCGTCGCGGATCGCGCCGACGTACTGTTTCGAGCGGCCGCGGCGGTACGCGCCCGCCGCGACGATTACAATGCGCTCATGGTGCTCGAGGTCGGCAAGACCTGGATCGAAGCCGATGCCGACACCGCCGAGGCGATCGACTTTCTCGAATACTACGCGCGCGAAGCGCTGCGCCTCGCACATCCGCCCCCGCTCGTGCCGTCGCCGCTGGCGGAAACGAACGAACTACGTTACCTTCCGCTGGGTGCCGGCGCCGTGATCCCGCCATGGAATTTTGCGCTTGCCATCATGGCCGGGATGACCGCCGCGGCGGTCGTTACCGGCAACACCGTCGTGCTGAAGCCGTCGCCGGACGCCGCCGTCGTCGCGGCGCACTTCGTCGCGTTGCTGCACGAACTGGGGTTGCCGCCGGGCGTCCTGAACTATCTGCCCGGCGACGGCCCGACCGTCGGGGAGGCGCTCGTGGCCGACGCGCGCACGCGCTTCGTCTCGTTCACGGGCTCCAAAGCGGTCGGACTCCGCATCAACGAGCTCGCTGCGAAAACGGCGCCCGGCCAGAAATGGATCAAGCGGGTGATCGCCGAGATGGGCGGCAAGAACGCCCTCATCGTCGATGCCGATGCCGACCTCGACCAGGCCGTCCCCATCACCGTGGCCTCGGCCTTCGGGTACGCCGGCCAGAAGTGCTCCGCGTGTTCGCGCGTCGTCGAGGCGCCGATCTACGATGGATTTGTCGAGGCGCTTTCCGCGAAGGCGCGTTCGCTGGTCACCGACGATCCCGTCAATCCGCGCGCCGACCTCGGTCCGGTCATCAATCAAAAGGCCGCCGAGCGCATCGCCGCCTACGTCGACCTCGGCAAAACCGAGGGCCGGGTCGTCGCCGGGGGCGAACGGCTGAGCCGTGCCGGCTACTTCATCACGCCCGCCGTCATCGCCGATGTCGCGCCACACTCCCGGATCGCTCAAGAAGAGATTTTCGGGCCGGTCGTCGCGGTCATCAAGGCCCGCGACTTCGAGCATGCGCTCGCGATCGCGAACGACACCGAGTTCGGGCTCACCGGTGCGGTCTACTCGAGTGACGAGGCCAAGCTCGACCGGGCAGCCGACGAGTTTTTCGTGGGCAACCTGTACCTGAACAGAAAGTGCACGGGCGCCCTCGTCGGCGTGCACCCGTTCGGCGGCTTTAACATGTCCGGAACCGACTCGAAAGCGGGCGGTTACGACTACCTGCAGCTCTTCATGCAGGCAAAGGCGGTCGCGCGTCGGACGGGTTAGCCGCGGGCTTCTGCGGCGCACGATTTTGGCCGTATATCCCGTATTTAAGGAAGGTCTTTGACAGCACCGGCCGCCGTCTTTTCCACCGGATTTTGTGGATAACAATTGTTCCTGATAGCTTGACTCCAAGCCACCGAAAGTGATAGTCTAACAGCCGTGACTCGGACGCCTCGCCCCTGTGGTGTGGTCAACGATCCAGCCGAATGTGGGCTTGGCGGCGGCGTCCGTTCCTTGAAAACTGAACAGTGCAGTAGCGCATAAGTCTGTGGGTCTCTGACTCAGGCGGATGAAAGCGCGGCGAAAGCCGCTTTTTTTGTTGTCTCCTGAGGATTTGAGAACAATCCGAACGCGCGCCCATTCTCCGGCTCCACCGGAATTGGGAGAGCGGTTCGGCGTACAAGATTATGAT
>JBHEMQ010000055.1:20418-21017 GCA_046262475.1 Candidatus Velthaea sp. | reverse complement strand
CTCTTAGCGCGGGCGTACGGTCTCGAACGCCTGACAGTGGGCTGGATGCTTGTCGAAGCGACGGTTGCGTTGTGGTCGGGCATCGCGGCGCACAGCATCACGCTCATCGCCTTCGGGGCGGATAGCGTCATCGAACTCATTTCGGCGTTCGTCCTCATCTGGCGCTTGGACGTTGAAGTGCGGCGAGGTGCCGAATTCTCGCCGGCGGCTGAAGAGCGCGCTCGGAAGATCGGCGGGATACTGCTATGCGCGCTGGCGCTGTACGTCGTCCTGAGCGCGGCGTGGAGCTTGTGGACTCGGACCGGGGAGACTTTTTCGCCCGCCGGCCTCGTCGTTGCACTCGTTGCAATTCCCGCGATGTACGCGCTTGCAAACGCGAAGATTCGGGTTGCAGATAAACTGTCGAGCCGAGCGATGCGTGCCGACGCCGCGGAATCGCTGACATGCGGGTATCTTTCCGCGGTGGTTGTCGTCGGTCTGCTCGCCGACTTTTTCTTTCGAGCTTGGTGGGTCGACGCAGCAACGTCGCTTGCCATCGTCTTTTTTCTCTTGAAAGAGGCGCGCGAAGCCTGGTCTGGCGAGGATTGCTGCGCTGCCGA
>JBHEMQ010000055.1:0-20408 GCA_046262475.1 Candidatus Velthaea sp. | reverse complement strand
CCCTTTCCTCGGTGGCCGTGCCCGACGTTCGCCGCCCTTAAGCGCACGCATGCTCCATCGGATGCTTCGCGCTGATCCGCCACAAGTACAGCCCGAGCGCGCCGAACAGGATGTTCAACCAGAACGTGTAGTTGAACGAAAACGTCATCAAGTCGGCGCGGATATTCGGATTCGCCTTCGGCACCAAGTGCAGCGCGCTGAATGCGCCGTCCAGCAGGATCGCCGACAGCACCATCGTTGCGAAAAACACGCCGAAAATGTACAGCATCATCGGTATGCCGTAATACCGCCGGTACACGTCGAGGAGCGGCAAGACGATCAAGTCGGCGTACAAGAACGCTAGTACGCCGCCGAACGAAATCCCGCTAGCCCACAGCACCGCGGCGAGCGGCACATTGCCGATCGAGCACACGAACGAAATGATGGCGATGATCGGACCGACCACCGCGTCGCCGACCAGTTGCACTGCCGGCGGTGCGGAGCTGAAGAAGAGAATCTTCCATGCGCCGCCCGGCACGAACGCCGCCAGCGCACCGGCAATGAGGAAGCCGGCCAGCAAATCCTTCCAAAGCATGGAGAAGTCCATGGAAAAATTTTGGGCAATCGCGACGCGCGTCGCAGGATCGCGCAGGCGCGCACCCAGCGTACGGCCTTCGCCCTCCATCGAACCGTGCTCGTGACCGGTCGCCTCGTCGACGTGCGCGCGCGCCGCTTCGACGAGCGCTTTGGGATACGTCAGTTTCACGAGCACGCTCATGATCGCGATGAGCACGACGCCGCCCAACCACTCCGCGACGGTGAACTGCCAGCCCATGAGCAGCCATAAGATGAGGCCGAGTTCGAGCACGAGATTGGTCGAGGAGAACAGGAACGCCAAGCTCGGCAGCAGACCCGCGCCCTTTTTGAAAAGTGACTTGCTCATCGCGGCTGCGGCATACGAGCACGACGAACTCGCCGCTCCGAGGCCCGTGGCAAGCGCGATCTCGCGGATGCCGTTGCGGCCCAGCAGCTGCTGCATTCGCTGCTTCGAAACCAGCGCCTGAACCGCCCCGGACAGCGCGAAGCCCAAGATCAGGCTCCAGCCGACCTGCCAAAACATGCCGAGCGCCAGGAACAGTGCCTCAGCGACTTTTTGTAGAATCATCGTCCTTCATAACCCGCCGGCGGTTGCAGCCGGACGGCGGCCGCGGTGTCCCACGATCTGCGACGATACTACCGCTTGCCGACATCGACGACCAAGCGCGCCAAGAACCTCGTGCTACGCGTCATTCGCGTCCGATTCGCAACCCGAGCTCGAAGCTGCGCGGACGCACGACGTGATTGCCCTGCGCGTTGAACAGCGTCACGTGATATCGATCGTTGAAAAGGTTGCCCACGCGCAGGGTCAACGTGGTGGCGTGGCCCAGTGCGAAGCCTTTTTCCGCATCGAACGTCAGATGCGGCGGGACCTTGCAGAAGTTGCTGCCGGTCCCGGTCGCCGGGTCCGGCGGACAGAAAGGATTGCGAAACGCCGGTGAGACCGTCGCGTCGGACGCCGCGGTGGAGAGTCCGGAGCCGTACTCGCCGTCGATCGAAAACCAGCCGCCGCGGCGGTCGTTGACGAGCCAGCCGGCGTTGGCGTCGTAGCGCTGGTCGTGATCGGCCGGCGTCCAATCCAGCGTCGGTCCGCTGAAGCACGGCGCAAGCAGTTGCGTCTCGCAATTCTTCACGACGGAATACGTGTGCGTCGCCGAGAGATAGAACCGGCCGTTGCGCGGAAGCGTCAACTGGTAATACGCGGTTTGTGTCGCGATGCGGCCAAGCTTGAAGTTGATGTCCTGATGCAGATTCGTCGAGCCCACGGCGGTATCGTCGATAACGTCGGTCGCGTTCTTGTGCATGACGCGCAGTCCGAGATCGCCGCGTCCGATGGGCAAGTGCCCGCCGATCTCGTAGACGGAGTCGCGTTGCGGCAGCAAGTCGAAGTTGCCGCTTTGCGGCTGCAGTCGCGCGGCGGCAGCCGGCGAAAGATTCTCGAACGAATACGGCGTGAAGAAGCGGCCGTAATAGGCGTAGACGCTGGCTTTGTCGCCGATGAAGCGGGTGAGCTTGACGCGCGGGCTGAACTGTGCCGAGCCGCTGCGGAATTCGGTGGATGCGACCTGGAACATGTCCGCGCGCACGCCGTAATCCAGTTGGTACCGGGCGCCCATGCGCCACGAATCTTGCAGGTACGCTTCCTGCGTATGCCCGCTGTTGGGCGCGGTGTCGGTGACGGCGTTATTCGCGGAGCGCGGGAGCGGATTCGGCGCTTGAAGGGTTACGACGTAGTTTTTCGCGATGCTCGTTACGTCGTAGATGGCTCCGGCGCGGACTTCGTGGTTCGCGCTGCGCAGCGCGTAGTCGGCGTTGAGCCGCACGTCGACGGACGTCCGGTCGGCGAAGACGCCGAACCCGCACGCCGTGACGTCGTTCGCACAGCCCGCGCCGCCCGTCCCGGCGATGTCGTTCGCGACGTCGGGAAAGTCGGTGATGCGCGAGCGTTTCACGCTCGGTCCGAACGAGAACGAACCGTGCTCGCCGATCGCGTGCCGGTACTGCAGCGAGGCGAACAGGTCGTCCTGGTGCTCGTTGTCGTCCTGCCTGGGCGCCGCGCCGTTGCTCAGGTCGGGTGGAATCTGATACGTCTGGAACGCGTGGGTGAGCGTGAGATTGACAAAATCCGACCCGCCGTGGGGCAACGTCAGACGCACGAACTGGTTGGCGTTGCTGCCTGCGTCGTGCAGGTTGTTGACGGAGGGCGGATCCAGCGCACGGCCGTCGCGCTCGTTCCGCAGCGCGAGCACAAGCGAACCCGCCGGACCGATGGGCGCGTGGTAGCCGAAGGTCGAGTCGTAGCGCGAAAAAGATCCGCCCGTGGCGTCGAACGTTAGGCCGTGCGTGGTTTCGCCGCTGCGGGTCGAGAGGTTGAGGACGGCGCCGAACTTCTCACCGTACTGCGCGGGGTACGCGCCTTGCAGCACTTCGGCAAAGCCCACGTTGCTGGGATCGACCTCGCTGCCGATGACGCGGTTCAGCTCCTGCGGGAGCGATACGCCGTCGACCACGTAGTTGAGGTCGCCGTGGTCGCCGTTCAAGTGGACGACGCCGTTCGCGCCGCGTGCCGCGCCGGGAACCTGCAGCAGCACTTCGGAGAAATTGCCCGATGAGGGCAGGCGCGTGAGCGTCTCGTGATTCAGCGTGACGTCGGTGCCGCCGCGGCGCTGTACCGCGGCCCGCGAGGATATTGCCGTGCGTCCGATCTCCTGAATCGGCGCGAGCGCGAGCGCGACGGTGTCGCCGGCCGAGGTCAGATCGACGGTCGTCGTGGCGGAAAGATTGCCTTGCGACGCCACGAGCGTATAGCGCCCGACCGGCAGCGTCGCGAACGTGAAGCGCCCTTCGGGACCGCTCGTCGCGGCCGCGTTGACATTATTGCCGGAAAGATGCACGACGACGCCGGCGACAGGCCGCCCACCGGCCGTGAGCGTTCCGTTGATGTACGTCGTGGATTGCGCGGCGGCGGGGAGGCTCAACAGCAAAGCGGCCGCCGCGAGCGCCGTTGCGGCGAACGCGTGCGGCGCCGAGCGGCGCGCAGGGGGAAACAGCACGGCGAGAGTCCTCTCAGGAAACGGTTAGAAAGAAACCGGAATCGCTGAGAGCCGCGGCGGCGGCCGGTTCGGGACGAAGAGCGCATAGTGGCGGCGGCGCGGCGTCGATGCCCGCCGCGCGCCGGCGGCGTCACGGTCGCGGGTCGGCAGCGCGGGGCGCACCGTGCTCGCGAAGATCGCGGCGAGCCGAATGATTCTGGCCGGCATCGAGCGCGTGAGCCACGCGCCGAAGGCGACGGCGAGCAACCCGCAGGCGGCCGCCACCACAATGCGCGATGGATCGAGAACCACGCCTTCGGCCGCAAGGGTGCCCGCGGCGATGGACGTTTGCGCGACAACCGCCGCGGCGACGAACTGCGGCGCGTGGCCGCGCCGGGGGAGCGCCGCCGCGAAGAGGGCCAGCCGGCGCCGGCGCTCGCTGCCGCGGCTACGGCCGAGCCCGAGCGAGAACGACGCAGCCGCGAATGCGGCCAACGATGCGAGCGCCAGGGCGCCGTGGACGGGGTTGACGAGTGCGACGACGCCGTCACGAGCGCCGAACAGCTCGACGAGCACGTGCGCGGCCATCGCGAAAGCGAGCGTGACCCCGAAGTACAGCGAAGTCGGCGCGAGCCGCCGGAATTGCACGCAGCGAGCTACGTAGTGGCTTGAAGGATTCCTCTGAGCACGAGCGCGGCGGTTCGGAAGGCGCCTCCTCTTTCCACGCAACGCTGCCGGCGTGATGGGGTTTTTGGAACTACCGGCCGGGTACCCGATGCCGGTTCGCGCTCACCGCATGGTCGCAGGGTGGCGCCGGGCCGGGGTCCGAAGTGTTCGCGCCCGCCGGAGCCAGAGAGAGAAGTACCCCCGTGCAGAGCCCGCATTCCGCCTTCGAGTCCGCCGACACGGTGAACCGCGTCGTGGCGCTCCTGGTTCGTTTTCCCGAGATTCACAGCATCCGCTCGAATCCGGTCGACGAATCGGTGACGCTGTCGTACGCCGTCGGCGCGCGTCTCGACCGCGAGGCCGTGCGCGCGTTCGGCGATACGGTCACCGACCACGTGCGTGCGTTTTTGGAGCTGCGCGGCGAGGTCCCGGAGAAACTGTCCGTCACCGCCGAACGCGACGCGGCAATCACCTTCATTCATATCACGCGCGAGTCGGCGACGTTCACACGCGAGGAACTCGAACTCCAGCTCGCGCTCTTCGGCGACCGCTTCGGCGCGTCGCTTCTGAAAAATCCCGCGCCCGACGAGCCGCTCGACGACGATGCTGCGGCCCGCGAAGAACTGGTCGAGGCCGCGCTGGACGCGCTGCGCGATCCCGCGCAGCGCAAACGGCTCGTGGGTTTCCGCGAGGAGAAGCGCGTCCTGGTCTACTTCGTTCACTCCGGCAAGGGCGCCAAGGCCAGGGCACGATCGTAGCATCGAGCATCACGCTCCTCATCATCGGCGACGTCGTCGGGGCGCCGGGCCGCGAAACGCTACAGAAACACTTGGTACTCGCGCGCGAGCAGCACCACGTCGACGCCGTGATCGCGAACGGCGAGAACGCTGCGGGCGGTTTCGGACTCACGGAGCAGACCGCTGCGGAAATGTTCGATTCCGGGGTCGACTTCATCACGTCGGGCAACCACATCTGGGACAAGCGCGAGTTCCGCAGTCATCTCGACGAGACCGATCGCATCATTCGCCCGGCGAACTATCCGCCGGGATCGCCGGGGCGCGGCAGCGGCATGTTCACGGTGGACGGCGTGGGCATCGGCGTGGTCAACCTCATGGGCCGCGTCTTCATGCCGCCCGTGGACGACCCGTTTCGGGTCGGTCGGGAGCTCGTCGACGATTTACGCGTGCGCACGAAGGTGATCGTTATCGACGTGCACGCGGAAGCGACGTCCGAGAAGATGGCCCTCGCGCGTTTTCTCGATGGCGACGTGTCGCTCGTGTACGGCACGCACACGCACGTGCAAACGTCCGACGAGCAGATTCTTGCGGGGGGCACCGCATATCTCACCGACGTGGGCATGACGGGGCCGTCCGACGGCGTCATCGGTATGGAATCGAAAGCCGTGCTGGAGCGCTTTACGAGTGCGGTGTCCGATCGATTTACGGTACAAAAAACGGGTACACGTCAGTTCTGCGCGGCCGTCGTACGGATCGAGGCATCGTCCGGGCGCGCGCTCGACATCAAACGTATCAATCTTCGAGGATTAGCATGATCGAGCCGCACAGGACGCCGGCGACGAGCGTCCTGAAAGTCTCCGCTCAAAGCAATCCGAACTCGGTCGCCGGAGCGCTCGCCGGCGTGTTGCGCGAGCGGGCTACGGCCGAGCTTCAAGCGATCGGCGCGGGAGCGACCAATCAAGCCGTCAAGGCGATCGCGATCGCTCGCAGCTACTTGCACGCGGGCGGCATCGATTTGATTTGCGTGCCCGAGTTCACGGACGTCGAGATCGAGGGCAACGTGCGGACGGCGATCCGCCTTCTCGTCGAACGCCGCCAAATCGGTCCGCCGGCACCGGCGCCGAATTAGTGACGGTCGATTTCCACAGCCACACCAGCGAAAGCGACGGGACACTTTCGCCGGCGCAGCTTGCCGCGGCCATGCGCAGGCGCGGCGTCAGCGTGTTCTCGATCACCGATCACGACACGCTGCGGGCGTACGATAATCTCCGCATCGAAGGTGCGCGCCTCATTCCGGGCATCGAAATCAACACGACTTGGAAGGGCAACGACGTCCACATTTTGGGTTACGGCCTGCCGCTGGGCCCGTCGCCGATCGCGGAGACGCTCGATGCGAATCGCGGACACCGGCGCGCGCGCGTCGACCGGATGATCGCACAACTGGCGGCCGCCGGTTACCCGCTGACCGTCGAAGCGGTGCTCGCCGAATCGGGCGGCGGACACGCGCTGGGCCGTCCGCATGTCGCGAAGGCGCTCGTGCGCGCGGGCCACGTGGCGGACGTGGCGGCGGCGTTCCGCACGCTGCTGGCGCGCGGCGGTGCCGGATACGTACCGTCACACCACATCACGCCGCTCGAAGCGATCGGCGTCATCAGCCGCTGCGGCGGCGTGCCCGTGCTGGCACATCCCGGCCGCTTGAAGGACGAAGCGATCCTGGACGAGTTGGCGGCGCAGGGTCTGGTAGGGTTGGAAGTATTCTATCCCACCCACGTCCCGCATCAGGTGGCCCACTATCGCGCGAAGGCGGCGCACTATGGGTTGGTCATGACCGGCGGTTCCGATTTTCACGACCCGCGCTGGAACGTGCGCGGTGTGGGAATGGAGGTCGATGAGGACGACATCCGTCCGTTCCTCGAACTGGTCGCGTAGGCGCGACCGCGTCGTTCTCATACAAGGGAGACTTGGGTCATGATCGATCAAGAAGTACAGGCGTTCGTCGGCAAGGCCGTGCGGGTCACGCTCGCGGACGGGCGCGTTCTCGCCGGAACCCTGCATGCGGACGATTCCCACGGCCACGGGCATACGCATTACGCCGTCGTTTCCGATTCCGTCACCGAAGGCGGCAAGCCCGTTGCGGAAGTCTTGCACGGAGCGGCAAGCATCACGACGATTGACGACGCGTCCGACGATCCCGCGGCGGTGGAATAGCGCAACTCCATCCGCGCGATGACCGTTCGGCTTTTCTGCATCGCCGCGCTCGTGCTCGCGAGCACCGCCGCGGCGCCCGCACAAAGACAGGAACGCCGCGTTCACGGCTTCACTTCCGTCGCCATTTCGCCGGACGGCGCCGCGGTTCTCTCGGTCGAGACGACCGAAAGCGCACCGGATGCGCGCACGACACCGCAGCCGGCGATCGTCGTCCGCGACCGGACGACGCGCGCGAAGCGTTCTATCGGCTGTTCGGGTGACGATGCGTGCACGCTGTCGGCTCCCGTGTGGTCGCCCGACGGCTCGCGCATCGCCTACTTGCAGCGCGATCTCAAGACCCGGCTGTCTTCGCTGTGGACGGCCGATGCAAAAGGCGGCTCGGGAAAAGCGTGGCTCTCGGATTTCCGCGGCGTGCTCAACGCTCCGCGCTGGTCGCCCGACGGCAGTGCGGTTGCCGTGCTGGCCACGGCCGGCGCGCGTAAGGACGTCGGCGCGACACAGGCCGGCGCGCCGCTGACGGGTGAAATCTCGGCGGCCGTTGCGGCCGACGTCCAACGTATCGCCACCGTCACCGCCGACGGGAAACTCGCGTTCGCGTCGCCGGCGGATCTGTATATCTACGAATACGATTGGATGCCGGACGGGCGCGGGTTTGCAGCGACCGGCGCTCACGGCAACGGCGACAACAACTGGTGGATCGCACGGCTGTACGCGATCGACCGCGCAAGCGCGGCGGCTCGCGAGCTTTTTGCGCCGCGCTTGCAGATCAACGCGCCGCGTGTATCTCCCGATGGGAAACACATCGGGTTCATCAGCGGTTTGATGAGCGATTTCGGCTCGGTGGGCGGGGACGTTTTCGTCATGTCCGCAGCCGGCGGCCCGCCGGTAAATCTCACGAGCGGGATGACGGCGACGGCCAACGGCCTCTCGTGGAACGGTGCCGACGATCGTCTTACGTTTACGGCCTTGACGAGCGATCGTTCCGCGATCGATACGGTGGGACTCGAGAACAAGACGGTGACGACGTTGTGGTCCGGCGACCGCGCGATTTCCGCTGATGCGCGGCTGCGCGTGTCGGTCGCGCGCGACGGAACGACGAGCGCCGTCGTTCAGCAGTCCTTCGATCAGCCGCCGGAGATTTTCACGGGACCGCTCGGCGCCTGGGCGCCGCTCACGGGCGAGAACGCGAACATCGCTCCGACGGTTCGCGCGCAGAGCATCACCTGGACGAGCGACGGCTTCGCGGTACAAGGCTGGCTCCTCGCACCGCGCAGCGTCACGCCCGGCAAAAAATATCCGATGATCGTGAACGTTCACGGCGGCCCGTCGGCGGCGGCGCAGCCGAACTTCGTCGCGCGCGGCAACACACGCGATTTCATCGAGCACGGCTACTTCGTGTTCTTGCCGAATCCCCGCGGCAGCTTCGGGCAAGGCGAGAAGTTTACGGCTGCCAACGTCAACGATTTCGGGTACGGCGACCTCCGCGACATTTTGCGCGGCGTCGACGCCGCGGAAGCGGCGGCGCCGGTCGATGACGCGCGCCTCGGCATCACCGGCTTCAGCTACGGCGGATACATGACCATGTGGGCGGTGACACAGACGCATCGCTTCAAAGCCGCCGCGGCCGGTGCCGGCATCGCGAACTGGATCAGTTATTACGGCGAGAACGGGATCGATCAATGGATGATGCCGTTTTTTCGCGCAACGGCGTACGACGATCCGGCCGCCTACGCGCGCAGCTCGCCGATCACGTTCATCAAGAACGTCTCCACCCCGACCTTCGTCTACGTCGGCGAGCGCGACGTCGAGTGCCCGGCGCCGCAGTCACAAGAATTTTGGCACGCGCTGGTCACCCTCGGGGTCCCGACGTCGCTCGTGATCTACGAAGGGGAGGGACATGGCATTCGCCAGCCCGCGCACACCCGCGACATCACACAGCGCCTACTCGCTTGGTTTGACCGTTATTTGCGCTAGAAGACGCTACTGATCCGCACCATTGGCAGTCTATTGACAAGACTGCCAGACCGAGTACAATTCGAGGTGTCGGCCCGCCGCGCGCGCTTCCGTCGCCGGCAGCGGCCCCATAATCAAAACACTAACTTTGAGGAGGCTCGTCTTTTCATGGCCCTGACGAACGTTGAACGCAATGGTGCGGGTGCGTCGTCCGTTCTTCCGCGAGGCCCGCTCACGGACTGGGGTTTTGACCCCCTGCAACTCTTCCGGAACTTCTCATCCGGCGGCGTCGCCGGCATCGAGGTGAATCGCACGGAACAGGGCTTTTCGGTGGAGCTCCCCGTTCCGGGATACACGCCCGAACAGGTCGACATCACGTACCAAGACGGTGCGCTGACGATCTCCGGCCGCAGCGAGCGGCGCTCGTTCACCCGTTCGCTCGTGCTGCCCGAGGACATCGATCCCGACAACACGACCGCGCACGTCGAACACGGCATGCTGACGCTCAGCTTGGCGCGGCACCCGCAAGCACAGCCGAAGAAGATCAAGATCGGCAGCGGCACCGCGTAGAGCAACTAGTCTCGCCTCGCGGAAGCAAAAAGCGGCGGTTCATCCGCCGCTTTTTTCGTTACCGCCCCAGCTATTCGCGCGGCGCGGGAAGCAGCATGTGCACCCGTACCTCGGCGATGCTCGCAGCCGCCACAATTTCTGATAACCGTTCGCGCTGCGCGCCGACGATACCGGCGTCGTTGAGATAGCGATGGTTAATGCGCACGTTTGCGACGCCGGCATCGAGTGCTGCGCGCGCAAACGAGAGCGCGCATTCGATGTCGCTCGAGAGCTGATCGTTGTGCAATCCGGCGGCCGCCTCGCAGAGCGAAATTGCATCCGCCGCGAGTCCCGCCGCCACCAGCGGGGCTTCCGCGGCGAGCCGGAGCGCAGCTTGCAGGCGCTCCGTGCGTGCAGTCCGCTCCGCGGCGGTCTGGCGCGGCAGCGACTGCGCCGCGACGACGGCGCCATAGGCGGCCTCGTCGATCGGGCGGGCGGCCAGGAAGCGGGCTCGCAGCGTGTCCGCGCCGGAGGCGATGACTCCGGCCGGTTCGCGAATGGCATGGAACTTTTCCGCGCCCGCCGTGATTCGCGCCACCATCGCCACCAGCGCGGCGCTCATCGCGCCCACGAAGCAGGCGGCGCTGCCGCCGCCGGGGGTCGGAGCCGCGGACGCCAAGCGCTCGAGATACTCCTCAAAATCGAGCACGCGGAGCGTTACGTCCCCAAAGGTCCGCCGGCCTGTGGACGCTCGTCCCGACATTCGTCGGACCTTATTGAAACGGATGCACTTTGCCGCGCGTCGAAGTTTGCAGCGACCGTTTATAGATTGTTTCAAAGATCAGCGGCAGCACACATTCGTTTCAGGAGAACCCTTTGCCAGTAATCGAACAAATGCGCGGCGACGTCAAGGACCCCGCGCTTGCGGATCAAGGCCGCTCGCGCATTGAATGGGCTGCCACCTTCATGCCGGTGCTCGCGCAGATCCGCGACCGGTTCGCAAAGACGCGTCCGCTCGCCGGCGTCCGCATCGGCGCGTGCTTGCACGTCACTACCGAGACTGCCAATTTGATGCTCGCGCTAAAGGCGGGGGGCGCGGACATCGCACTCTGCGCGAGCAATCCGCTTTCCACGCAGGACGACGTCGCGGCCGCGCTGTGCGCGCACTACGACATCCCGACGAGCGCGATGAAAGGCGAAGACAACGCCACGTATTACAAACACATCGAATCCGTCATCGCGACGCAACCGCACATGTCCATGGACGACGGTTGCGATCTCGTCACGACGATTTATTCCAAACACCATCATCTGCTCGCCGACATGATCGGCGGCTGCGAGGAAACCACGACGGGCGTCATCCGGTTGCACGCGATGGAAAAGGACGGCGTGCTGCCCTTCCCGGTCATCGCGGTGAACGACGCGTTGACGAAGCACATGTTCGACAACCGCTACGGCACGGGTCAATCGACGATCGATGGCATCATCCGCGCCACTAACGTGCTGCTCGCCGGCCACACGCTCGTCGTCGTCGGCTACGGGTGGTGCGGGCGCGGTGTTGCGTCGCGCGCCAAGGGTCTCGGCGCACACGTGGTCGTCACCGAGATCGATCCGCGCAAGGCGCTCGAAGCCGCGATGGACGGTTTTCAAGTGATGCCGATGGCGGCCGCCGCGAACGTCGGCGACATCTTCGTGACGGTGACCGGCAACTATCACGTGATCCGCAAAGAGCACTTCGAGGCGATGAAGGACGGCGCGATCGTGTGTAACTCGGGACACTTCAACGATGAGCTCGACCTCGATTCGCTGGAGGCGATGAAATCGGGCAAGACGCGGCCGCGTCCTTTCGTCGACGCGTACGCGCTGCCCGACGGGCGCACGATCCGCGTCCTCGGCGAAGGCCGCCTCATCAACCTCGCGGCCGGCGAAGGCCATCCGGCAGCCGTGATGGATATGTCGTTCGCGAACCAGGCGATGGCGGCTGCGTACCTCGCGCAGAACTACAAGACGCTCGAGAAAAAAGTGTACTCGGTACCCGACGAGATCGACGAGGAAGTTGCGAAGCTGAAGCTGGCTGCGATGCACATCGCGATCGACACGCTGACGGCGGAGCAAGTGAAATACATGGCATCCTGGTCGGAGGGCACCTAGATGACGTACCGTCGGCTGTTTACATCCGAGTCCGTTACCGAAGGGCACCCCGATAAGGTTGCGGATCAAATTTCCGATGCGGTTCTCGACGCGATACTTGCGGACGATCCGTACGGCCGCGTCGCGGTCGAGACGTTCGCCATCACCGGGCAGATCCACATCGCCGGCGAGGTGACGACCAAGACGTACATCGATATTCCGAAGCTCGTGCGCGGCACGATCGCGGACATCGGCTACACGAAGTCATCGGTCGGCTTCGATGCCGAGACGTGCGGCGTCAGCGTCTCGATTGACGAACAGTCGTCCGACATCGCCATGGGCGTGGATCAGTCGTTCGAGGTCAAAGCGTCCGGCAGCCACGACGAGTTCGAGCTGATCGGTGCCGGCGATCAGGGCATGATGTTCGGGTACGCGTGCCGCGAAACGGATTCGCTGATGCCGCTGCCCATCACGCTCGCGCACAATCTCACGCGCTTGCTGGCGGCCGCGCGCAAAAACGGCGACATCCGCTATCTGCGCCCGGACGGAAAATCGCAAGTCACGGTCGAGTACGACGGCGACCGGCCTGTGCGCGTCGAGGCGGTGGTCATCTCAACGCAGCACGATCCGGACATTCCGCTCGACGTCATCCGGCGCGAGGTGACGGAGGGCGTCATCGATCAGGTCATCCCGAAGTGGGCACGCGACGACAAGATGCGGGTCTTCGTGAATCCGACGGGACGATTCGTCATCGGCGGACCGAAAGGTGACGCCGGTCTGACCGGCCGCAAAATCATCGCCGACACGTACGGCGGAATGGCGCGGCACGGCGGGGGCGCGTTCTCCGGTAAAGACCCGACGAAGGTCGATCGCTCCGCCGCCTATGCGGCGCGGTACGTTGCGAAGAATGTGGTCGCCGCGGGCCTCGCGACCCGCTGTGAAGTGCAAGTTGCGTACGCGATCGGGGTCGCGCATCCGGTGTCCGTGCTCGTCGAGACATTCGGCACGAACACGATCGAAGAGGCGCGCATCGCGGAATTGGTGACGGCGCACTTCGACTTGCGGCCCGCGGCGATCATCCACAATTTGCGGTTGCGCCGGCCGATCTACAAGCAGACCGCCTCGTACGGACACTTCGGCCGTCCGGAACTCGATCTTCCGTGGGAAAAGCTCGACAAAGCGGAAGCGCTGCACGCAGCGGCCGGCTTGAAAGGCAAGCTCGACAGCGAGCTCGCGCCGCTCACGGCATAAGGACGAGCGCGGCGTCAACGGAAAAGCCGCTCGAATATTTTCGAGCGGCTTTTCTTCGCTGTTCAACGGCGATGAATTCGCGCTTGGAGCTGATGCTCGCGGCCGGGCCGCAATAACGGCGTTGCCTCGCCGCCGCAGGAATGGCGGCGCGAGTAACGGAGTGCAAGCCTCGTGCAACACGCCACTGACGCTCGGTCGCGCGCGACGCAGCCTGCTCCGCACCAGACGGAACTCGAGCGTGCCGCCGGCGTGCTGCGGGCCCTCTTCGGGCCGGCGTTTGCGGTGCAGTTCTCGGTTCGTCTCTGGGACGGAACCGTCATAGCGGCGAGCGGTGAGGAGCGCTTCGCGCTGTTGGTAAACGCGCCGTTCGCGCTCCGCGCGGCGTTCTTGCCGCCGCTGGATCTCAATCCCGGCCGCGCGTTCGCGGAGGGCTGGCTCGACATCGAAGGCGACGCCGAGGCAGCGATCGACGCATTCGCCGCCGCGCTCGAAACAGTGCCGAAGCCGAAGCTTCCGCTCTTACTCGCCCGCCTGTTGACGCTGCCGAAACCGCCTGCCGTGCGCGCCCGAGACGGCGCGAAACTTGCCGGCCGGCCGCATACGCGGCGGCGGGATGCGCAAGCCGTCGGTTTCCACTACGACCAGCCGCTCGCGTTCTACCGGGCGTTTCTCGACCCGAACATGGTGTACTCGTGCGCATATTTCGACGACGGCATCACCACGCTCGCGCAAGCGCAGGTCGCCAAGATCGACTATATTTTGCGCAAGGTGCGGCTGCAGGCCGGTGAGTCGCTGCTCGACATCGGGTGCGGCTGGGGCGCGCTCGTCGTGCGCGCCGCGCAGCACTTCGGCGCGAAAGTCGTCGGCATCACGCTGAGCCGCGCGCAGCACGCGGAGGGCCTGCGGCGCATCGCCGCGGCGGGAATTGTCGACCGCGCGGCCGTGGAGCTGCTGGATTATCGCGAGTTGCGCGACCGCACGTTCGATAAGATCGTAAGCGTCGGCATGGTCGAGCACGTCGGGCGCGAGCGCCTGAGCGTGTACTTCCAGTCGGCGTATCGCGCCCTGCGCGCGGGCGGACTTTTCTTGAACCACGGCATCGCGCACCTCAAGAGCGCGAGCGGTTACCGCGTCAGCGGATTCATGGCGCGGCATGTTTTTCCCGACGGTGATCTGCTGCCCATCGCGGCCATGACGCGTGAGGCGGAACGTGCGGGTTTCGAGGTCCGGGACGTCGAGAATCTGCGCGAGCACTATATGCGCACGTTGCGCGTGTGGGTACGCAACCTTGAGAACAACCGCGAGGCGGCAATCGCCGCCACCGATCAGCGGACCTATCGCATTTGGCGCTTGTACATGGCGGGCAGCGCGCAAGGGTTCGCGCGCGGCAGAATGGCCGTCTATCAGTCGCTGCTCGCGAAGCCGGCCGCCGGCGGTGCGGCCGGCATGCCGGCGACGCGGCGCGCCCTATACGACCCTACTCCGAGATGATTTCGAGGAGGCGCCCAACCTCGTCGTGCGGCAACGCGCGGGCGACATCGGCTTGACTGAGGATCCCCACCAGCTTGTGCCCGTCGATCACGGGCAGGCGGCGCACCTTGTATTTCGCCATCGTCTTCAGCGCCTCGTCGAGCGAATCGTCCGCACCGATCGTCACCGGCTTGCCCTCCGCGAGCTCGCCGGCACGCGTGTGCTGCGGTTCCTTGCCCGCCGCGAGAACCTTCACGACGATGTCGCGATCCGTCAGCATTCCCTTCAAACGCTCGTCGGCGCCGCAAATGGGCATCGCTCCGACATTTAACTCCGCCAAACGCTTTGCCGCGTCGAGAACCGTGTCGTCTTCGCGGATGCATTCGACGTTGTTGGACATCACTTCGCGTGCGGTTTGAGCCATGCGCTTCTCCGTTCGCAGATATGCGGTAACGGAGGCCTCGTACCCGTCGCGCGGCATGCTGCAGCGTGCGAGGTGCCGAACGCCGGAGGAGCCTGCAAACGAACGGCGGTCAGCGCGGATCGTCGTTCGGTATCGGGCCGCCGGCGTGCAGTTCCGCGGCGAAGCGGTAGCTGCGCTTGCGCCCCTCGACCGCGCGGTCGACGTCGCCGTCCGACCATCGGCGGAAACCTTCACCGGCGGCGGAGCCCGTCGCGCCGCGTTCGATGAACTGCTCGATGTGCGCGGCCATCGTCCCGTTCTCGAGCGTCGGCGCAATCACGCGCGCGACATCGCGCAACAGTTCGAGGCCGGCGAGATCCATGGATGCGAGCGGGCCGGTCGCAACCCAGCGCGGCCCCAGTGCGTGCGTGATGACGCGATCGACGTCGCGCGCTTCAGCGACGCCGTTGGCAACGAGCGAAATCGCTTCGCGCAAAATCGCGAACTGCAGGCGATTGACGAGAAAGCCGGCAATCGGGCGATCCAGCACTAACGGATGCAGCTGCATCGCGAGCAGCCACTGCTCGAACGTCGCGCGCGCGACCGCGTTCGGCCGTGGCGGCTCGAGCACTTCCGTCAGCGCGACCGTGGTGACCGGATGAACGAAATGCGCGACGAAGAGGCGGTCGGGCGCGCGCATGTCGGCGCTCAATTCGAGCGGCGCGAGCGACGAGGTGCCCGACACCAGCGGTACGTCGGACGTGACGTGATTTTCGATTTCACGGTACAGCGCGCGCTTCGCGGCGAGGCGTTCGTGGATGGCCTCATACACCAGATCGGCGCCGTCGACGCGCCGCAGATCGGTCGTCACGTCGGCCGTTCCCGCATCGATTCGATCGCCCGTCGATTCGAGCGCCCGTTCCAGCGCGCCGCGTGCGCGCGCGGGATCGCGCCCGACCAGCGTCACGGCGAGCCAGCCCGCGCCGCAACCCGAGGATCGCGACGTGCGTGCCCATCATGCCGGAACCGACGACCGCCATTTTCATGCTCATGACGTGCTGCTATCCTCCCGCGCGCTTGACCCGCCGCCCGCGTTCGCTGAAATACGCGACCACGCGGTCGCGGTGATCGCCTTGCAACTCCACGATGCCGTTCTTGGTGGTGCCGCCGGTCCCGCACAGCCGGCGCAGTTCCTTACCGGCGGCATCCGCCTCAACGGCGGCGAGACCGTACACGAGCGTCATCGCGCTGGCGCGGCGCCGTTCGCGTGCGACGCGGATGACGCCGTCGTCCGGAAGAGCACGCGCCGGCGTTTTCATCCACGCGCGCCCAGCGCTTGACGAAAAAAGTCGACGGCGCCGATGCAAAAGCCCGTTGCGCCGAGGGCGCCGGCGCGCACGCGCGGATGTCCCGCAAGGAAGTCGAGCGTCGTGCGGGCATCCGCGTCGAACTCTTCGGCGGTCGTGCGTTTCGCCGCGTGCATCGCGCGTTCGCGTTCGGCGAACGGGATGAACGAACCGGCCGGTTCGATGCGATGATAAGATTCGGGCGCGACGCGGCTGCGCATCGGCGATTGCTCGGCCGGAAGATCAACGAAATTGCTCGTTACGATCATGTGCGCCCCGGTTCGTGCGCGAGCGGCGGGGCCCTGGCCGCGCGAGGGTCCGGTACGCGTGCCTGCAATACAGCGCCATGCAACGTGTCATCGTCGCGGCACTTTCGGTCGCGCTCTCGTCGTCGCGCGCGGTTCCGGCCGCGGCGCATCCGCCGCTCGCAGCGGTCGGCGCGGCGCTGGACCGCGTTCGCGCGTTCGACCAAGTGGCGCTCGCTCCCGACGGCCGGCGCGTCGCTTGGACCGAAGCCGTGAGTGGCCCGCGCGGCGCGGAAAACCACGAGGCAATCTTCATGGCGGAGGTCGCCCGCGGCGAACGGTCCGCGCGGCGCGTTACAGGCTGCCCCGGCGCGACGTGCAACGACGCCGCGATTGCGTGGTCGCCGGACTCGCGCATGCTGGCGTTTCTGACGACCGACGCATCCGGCCAAGCGCAGCTCGCCATCGCGCCGGCGGCGCGGGGTGCGGCACGCCGCCTGACGGCGCACCTTCATGGTCCGCTGGCCGATCCCAAGTGGTCGCCCGACGGACGGACCGTCGCCGTTCTGTACACGAAAGATGCACCGAAAACGCCCGGTCCATTGAATCCCGCCGCGCGCGATGCCGGCGTCGTCGGATCGACGTTCTACGAGCAGCGGATCGCCGTCGCGTCGCTCGCAGGCGCGCCCTTGCGCGTGGTTTCTCCGCCGGACCTCTATGTCTACGAATACGATTGGTCGCCCGACGGACGGACCTTCGCTGCCACCGGTGCGCACGGAAACGGCGATGCCAATTGGTGGACCGCCGATCTGTTCGCGATTCGTACCGATGGGCGCGACGCACATGAAATTCACCATCCTGCCCTCCAGATCGCCTCTCCGCGCTGGTCCGGCGACGGCAGCAGCATCGCGTACATCGGCGGCATCATGAGCGACGAAAGCATTACCGGGGGTGATGTGTTCGTCGTCCCGGCGGCCGGCGGTACGGCGCGGAACGTGACGCCGGATCTCAAGGCGTCGATTACGACGCTTACGTGGAACGGCTCGCCGAGTACCCTCACCGTGACCGAACTTTCCGGCGGCCGTATGGCGATCGCAACTATCGACGTAAACGCCGGGACGCACCGCGTGCGCTGGAGCGGCGAGCAAACAATTTTTGCCTCGTCGCTCGGCAGCGGCATCCCCGGCGATGCGGGAATTTCGCTCGCGCGGGACGGCAAGACATCGGCGCTCGTGCGCCAGTCGTTTACGTCGCCGCCGGAACTGTACGCCGGCCCCGTCGGCGGCTGGAAACAATTCACCGCGCGCAACGCGTCGACGCCGCGCGCAATCGCGCGGGCGCGTTCGCTCGCATGGCGCAGCGACGCCTTCGACGTGCAAGGGTGGCTCATCTATCCGGACGGCTATGTCCCCGGACGCCGGTATCCGCTCGTCGTCATCGTACATGGCGGACCGGCGTATGCGAACTATCCCGAGTACCCGAGCGGCGCCTTCGCGTTCGATGCGTTTCTCGCAAGTCAAGGCTACTTCGTGCTCGAGCCGAATCCGCGCGGCAGTTACGGCCAAGGCGAAGCGTTCACCCAAGCCAACGTCAAAGATTTCGGCGGGGGCGATTTGCGCGACATCCTTGCCGGTGTCAACGCTGCTGAACGCACCGCGCCGATCGACGACCGCCGCCTCGGCATCTTCGGCTGGAGCTACGGCGGCTACATGACCATGTGGGCTCTCACGCAAACTACGCGCTTTCGCGCCGCGGTTTCGGGCGCCGGCCTGAGCGACTGGTTGAGCTACTACGGCACCAACGACATCGACACGTGGATGATTCCGTACTTCGGCGCGTCCGTGTACGACGACCCGGCGGTGTATGCAAAAAGTTCGCCGATCAACTTCATCAAGGCGGTCCGCACGCCCACGCTGCTCGTTGCCGGCGACCGCGACGCGGAAGTACCGATTACGCAGTCGTACGAGTACTGGCACGCGCTGAAGAGCCTCGGTGTGCCCACCCAGCTCGTCCTGTATCCCGACGAAGGGCATCTCTTTCACAAGAGCGCGAATCAAGCCGACGTCGCACGACGGCTCGTCCGCTGGTTCGACCGTTGGCTGGCGCCGTAACGCCGGTCTTGGTGCGGGACGCCGGCCCGGCGGATGTGGCAGCGATCCGCGCGGTCTACAATGAAGGCATCGCCGACCGCATCGCAACGCTCGACGAAGATCCGAAAACCGAAGCAGACATCGCGGAATGGTGGAGCGCGCACGGCGGCCGCTATGCGGTGCTCGTCGCGTGCGAGAAATTCGGCCCGGTGACGGGCTGGGCGTCACTCAATCCGTATTCACGCCGCTGCGCGTACCGCGGGGTGGCCGATCTTTCGATTTACGTGGCGCGCCGATGGCGCGGAACCGGTGTCGGTGCGACGCTGCTGGAAGCGCTCGAGGGCCGGGCGCGCGACAACGCTTTTCACAAGGTCGTTCTCTTCACGTTCGCCTTCAACGCCGCCGCGCAGCGGCTGTATGCGCGATTCGGTTATCGCGAGGTCGGCACGTTCCGCGAACAAGGCCGGCTCGACGGCGCTTTCGTCGATGTCATGGCGATGGAAAAAATCTTGTAGCGGACCGGCCTCAGAAGGCCGCAACTCCCTTCGGCGTGCCCAGTTCCGTCGGTCCGTCATATCCCGAAACGCTCGTGCACAGGTTGGATCCGCACGACGAGTTCGATTCCGACGACACGTCATTCAAGGCGCCGGTCGCGTGAGCGTAGACGTACGACGCGTCGTTGACAAGCTTCCCGTTACCCGCAAGTGCGTACGCCCCGGCAATGATTGGCGATGAGACGCTGGTACCACCGAACACCATCCATCCGTCGGCCGCGAACGAGTCGTAGACGGCCACGCCGGGGTTCGGATCGGCGACCGCGGGCGAAGATCCAGGGAAACCGCACGCGCAGCGACGCGAACATCGTTTCGGCCTCGAATCCGGCGACCCGCGATACGACGCGCGGATCGATCTTCGAGAGATAGCACGTGCGTTCGAGCAGACGTCGTTCGCTCGGGACCTAGTTGATCGAAAATGCGCGCGGCGAGCGACGCGTAATCGCCGTCGTCGAGCGGCGGCAGCGCGAGACCCGTCCGTTCTTTCATGACGCGCAGGAAGTCCGGGCCCGCGGGCCACGTACCGCAGCCCTCGAACGCGGCGGCTTCCGCGGCGTCGAAGCGCAGCTCCGCCGTCTCGAGCGGCCGTTCCATCGGGCCGTGGGCCATCCACGACGGAACGCGGAGCAGGGCGCTGGCGCGCGTCGCGACCGTCCAGCGGCAGGTTTCGTAGGGTCCGTCGATCACGCGCGCCAGAAAATCCATCACCGCCGGATCGGCGGGGGGACCGTTGCGCTCATCGATGATGATTGCCGGCGCGGCGCCCTTGACGTGTTCGATCATCCAATACGCGAGGTCGGCCGATGGCTGTTTCGACTGGGCGGCGCGGTCGTAGGCGCTTGCGAACGACAGGCGCGCTCCCGGCGCGCGGGTGCTGAGCGCGCCGGCGAGACCGCGCGCGAAGCGCGCCAGCGACGCGCGCGCCGGCGCCTGATAGAAGATGTGGTCGCGCGCGCGGCGTCGAGCAACTGCTCGAGCAGAGTGCTCTTTCCAAAGCCGGCCGGGGCGTCGATGATCGCGATCCGAGCATGCATGGCGAGCTCGAGGCGCGTGATGAGGCGCTCCCGGACAAGAAGCGCCCGCGAGGGCGAAATAGACGGCTGTCGACGCGCTCCTCGAAAGACACGAGGTACCGAACGTTCCTGCGCTAGGTCTTTCGTCTCTCTACTAAGCGTGCACTACGCCCAGTCTTTGCCGA
>JBHEMQ010000054.1:11056-21641 GCA_046262475.1 Candidatus Velthaea sp. | reverse complement strand
CCATCGGCTCCGATAGCCACGTGAGCATCGACGTCGCGGAAGAATTGCGCTGGCTCGAGTACGGGCAACGTCTGCGCGCGCGGCGGCGCGCGATCGCACCATCGCCCGAGGCGCTCTTCGTCGAAGCGGCGCGCGCCGGCGCTCGCGCATTGGGCCAAACGGCCGGCGTGATTGCGGCCGGTCAGCGTGCCGATCTCATCGTACTCGATGCGGATGCGCCGATGTTTGCGGGCGGCGACATCGCCTCCGCCGTCGATCGCTTCGTCGTGTGCGGCGGCCCGCGCCCGATTCGTGACGTCTACGTGGGCGGCGAGCGCGTGGTGGCCGGCGGCTGCCACGTCGCCGCGGAAGCGGTCGCCGCGCGGTATCGCGCCGCCCTCGCCGAATGAACCGCTCCATGGCGCGGGATAGCGGTCGCTGATGTTGGAGGAAGCGGTGCGAACCGCGATCCTCGGCACGCACGAAGAAATTCGCGCATCCGCGGCTGCCGCGGCGCGCGATTCGCCCGACGCCGTCGTGTTCCGTGCCGCACTCGCACAGCGCGGCGGAGACGTCGCGGAAGCGACTCGCCTCCTGACGCGGCTTGAACACGATCTCGCCGACGCCGAACGCGCGGCACTCATCGAGCTGTACGTCCCGCTGTTGATCTCCGTCGGCGACCTCGAGCGCGCCGAACACCTGGTACTCGAGGCCGCGCCCTCCGACGCCGGCGCGCGTGCCGGTATCGCCGCGCTCGCGGCGGTTATTGCCGCGCAGCGCGGCGAGTTCGAGGTGAGCGCGGCGGCCGCCGAACGCGCCCGCGAAATCCTCGTCTTCACCGACGACGAGTACCGGCGGGCGACGGTGCTGCAGCGCTTGTCGCTCGCGGCGTTCTACCGCAACGAATACCTGGATGCGATGGATCTCGGCTTGTCTTCCGTCAAGGCGGCGGAGGGCGCCGGATTCATGCGCTATGCCGCCGTTGCGTATACGGTCCCGTACGCCGTCGCGCACGACGTGTTAGGCGATCCGCGCTTGGCGCTGTACTACGCCGAGCGAACGGCAATCGTCGCGCGGGCCGCGAGCGACGACTCGTACGTGCGCAACGGTCTCGCGTCGCAAGCCATCGTCGCGGCGGAGTCCGGCGACCGCCGGCGGCTGCAGGTTCTTTCAACACGACTGATCTCGGCGCGCAACGCGCGCCAGTTTCGCGAGCAGTTCGTCATCGCGCTTGCGCTCGCGCTGCCGCTGGCGTGGGACGGCGAATTCGAGCAGTTCGCCTCGACGATCGCCACTCTACGCGAGGGCCGCGGCGCATCGGAGCGTGCGCTGTGCGACGCGCTGCTCGCGGTGTGCGCCAGCGCGCGCGGCGATCTCGAGGAGGCGCGCCGCCGCACGCGCTCGGCGCTGCACCTGACGCGGCGCCTGCCCGATTCACCGGCCTACGACGAACAACGGCGGCGCGTCGCGCGCGCAGTCGCCGCCGTCGTGTGCAATCGCATCGGCGATCGCATTCGCGGCGAACGTGCCCTGCACGGCAAAGATATGGCCGGCACGCCCGAAGCATCGCTCGCAAGCGACGGCAAACGTGCTCCGATCGTCGCCGGCTACGGCATGGTGCTCGACGCGGCCGCGCGCAGCGTCAAGCCCGCCGGCGATGCTTCGCTGCTGACGACGGCGCAGATGGCGCTGTTGCGGGAACTGGCGTCAGGCAAGACGATTCCGCAGATCTCGAAAGAGGCCGGGCGGTCTGTCGCCACCTTGCGGACGCACGCGCAGCAGATCAATGACCGCCTCGGCGTGCACGGGCGCGCCGCCGCAATCACCCGAGGACGCGAACTCGGCCTGATCTAGCCCTTTCGAAAAAAGCCCGTGGAATGAGCGTTTGCGGCGCACCTCATGCATTGTGATGAGGCGGCTTCATCGCGGTTTCAGTATGGTTTCGGCGTCGCCATACCCGCCGCCGAGGAATCCGCAATGATCACGATCGCAACGCTCGGCCTGTCGCTGATGCTCCCGTTCCTGGCCCCTTCCGCCAACACGACCGTCAACGCCGGCGTTTCCGCGGCTCCTGTCTGCCCCGTGGACGGCGCCAATCCGCCGCTATGCGGCTAACAGCACTGCCGAGACCGATCGTGATTCAGTCAGACCGGCTGGCCGTCGAGGCCATCGATTTTCTCGAAGGTTGCGCGGAGCTGCGGTATACGCCGCAACGCGCCGCGCTCAGTGACGTCACCGTGCGGCGCGTGATCGCCGCGCTGTACGACGGCGACGTCGACCGGCTCGCACGCTGGTATCTGTCGCAACACGACGAGCGCCCCGAGGTGATGGCCGACATCCTTCACGCCGCATGCCACGCCGTTGCGCGCGGATTCGAACGCGACGATCCGTCGCGGCTCGCGGAAGCGCTCTGGGCACTCGAGATCATCGAGTGCGAGGTCGCGCATCCTTCCGAATCGCGCAACTGCTGCCACGAGCATCAACTCGGCGTCGCGACGGCGTTCCGCAAAACCGCATAAATTTCTCGCAGCTCCTCGGGTGCCTACTGGGTGTGGGCGGAAAAGGGATGACCGGAATCCGGTCATCCCTTTTCGTATCGTGGCAATGCCGGCGAACCGAACACGATCCGCTCATGGCTCGCGGCCTCGACTGAATCGAGAGGTTCCACTCGTTTGAGCGGCACACGCGCGTCGAGAATGTGCTCGGGCAGAACGCGTCGCATCCTCGACTTTCGGGCGCCGCGAAGACGCGCTACGGCTCATTCTACCGATGCGAACGTTGGCTGCCGCCATACTCCGGTTCCACCCGAGTCACGCAAGCAATAGACCGCGCGCGCTTCGGCAAGTCCCGAAAAAACCTGAGGCACAACGCACCCGGCGGTAGATTGCACAATCCGCCTTCAGGGCTTGACGCATCGCCCGGCCGTGTGGTACAAAACGCGGACAGTGTGTCCGTCTGCTCGCCTTCTTCTCGTCTCGATCCTTCTCGGGCTCCTTCCGGAGCGGCGAGATGCTTTGACGTAGCCGAGCGAGAGATCGATCGATACGCAGAGCCCCTCGCCGCAAGTCGCGGCGGGGGGCTTTTCTTTATGCCGACAGGAGACGATCCAGTGGAACCCCAGGCTCAAGTATTCTTCGCAGCACAGCGCGAGCTGACCGAACGCGAGACCGTCGCGGTCCCCAGCCCGGACGACGATGCCTTCACCATGCAGGCGCGGCCTTCGACCATCGAAACGTGGCTGGGCGACCGCCACGCGGCGGGCGACTAGCGGATGAAGGTCTATTACGACGCCGACATCGACGGCGCCGCGGTCGACGGCAAGACGATCGCCGTCATCGGGTACGGCAGCCAAGGCCGCGCGCACGCGCTGAACTTGCGCGACAGCGGCTGCGATGTCGTCGTCGGCCTGCGCGAGGGCTCGGGGTCGGCCTCGACGGCCCAGCGCGACGGCATTACGACGGCCCCGATCGAGGATGCCGTCAAACGCGCCGATGTCGTCATGCTGCTGATTCCCGACGAGGAACAGCCGGCGACGTATCTGCGCAACGTCGTCGCAAACCTCAAGCCGACGGCCGCGCTCGCATTCGCGCACGGCTTCGGCATCCACTTCGGCACGATCGCGCCGCCGAGCGGCAACGACGTGTTCATGGTGGCGCCGAAAGGGCCCGGGCGCCTCGTGCGCACGGAATATGAGGCCGGCCGCGGCGTGCCGTGCCTCATCGCGATTGCGCAAGACCCGAGCGGTACGGCGCACGCCACGGCGCTCGCCTATGCGCGGGCCATCGGCGGCGGCCGCGCCGGCATCATCGAGACGAGCTTCAAAGAAGAGACCGAAACGGATCTGTTCGGCGAGCAAGCCGTGTTGTGCGGCGGCGTCTCCGCCCTCATCACCGCCGGATTCGAAACGCTCGTCGAGGCCGGCTACGCGCCCGAGATGGCCTACTTCGAGTGCCTGCACGAGATGAAGCTTATCATCGACCTGATGTACGAGCGCGGCATCGAAGGCATGCGCGACGCCATCAGCAACACCGCGAAATACGGCGACTACACGCGCGGTCCGCGCATCGTCACGGCGGAAACGCGCGCGGCGATGAAGCGCATTTTGGGCGAAATCCAGTCCGGCGCGTTCGCACAGGAGTGGGTCGCCGAACACGCGGCCGGCAAACCGTCGTTCCGCGCGTTCCGCGAGCGCTCCGCGGCGCATCCCGTCGAAGCGGTCGGCTCGCGCTTGCGCAAGCTGATGCCGTGGATGCGCGAAGCGGCGCGCGAGCGCGTAGGCTGAGATGTCGATAACGGGGGCCGAAGCGGTGCTGCGCGCGCTCGAACGGGAAGGCGTGGATGTCGTTTTCGGCTATCCGGGCGGCGCCATCATGCCGCTGTACGACGCGCTGTTCGGCCATCGCGTGCGGCACGCACTCGTGCGGCACGAAGCGGCCGCGGTGTTTGCCGCAAGCGGCTATGCGCGCACGAGCGGACGCGTCGGCGTCTGCTGCGCGACTTCCGGCCCCGGCGCGACGAATCTCGTGACCGGCTTGCTGGACGCGCTGATGGACAGCGTGCCGCTCGTCGCGATTACAGGCCAAGTGCGCAGCGCCTTGATGGGCACGGACGGTTTTCAAGAAGCCGACGTCTGCGCGATCACTCAGCCCGTCACGAAACGCAACGTGCTCGTCCGCGACGCTTCGCGCATCGCGGAAACGATCGCCGACGCGTTCGCGACCGCACGCTCGGGACGGCCCGGGCCCGTGCTGGTCGACATTCCGAGCGACGTGCTGAAGGCGCTCGTGCCCGAACCGGCCGATGTCGTCGCGGCTCCGCCCGTGCCGGCGCCGCGCGCCGTCCCGCGTGCGGATTGGGAAGCGATTCGCGCGGCGGCCGAGTTGCTGCGGCGCGCGCTGCGGCCGGCGTGCGGCGCGGCGATTCCGTGCGCGCGTACCGTGCGTTCGCCGAAACGATCGCCGCACCGCATACCGCCACTATCAACGCGTTGGGCGCGGCTGAACCGGACGACGAGCGCTTTTTGGGCATGGTCGGCATGCACGGAACTAAGGCCGCGAATCGTGCGGTGCAGAGCGCCGATCTCATTATCGCGCTCGGCATGCGCTTCGACGACCGCGTCACCGGCCGTCCCGACCGTTTCGCGGCCGGCGCCTCGGTGATTCACGCTGACATCGACGCGAGCGAATTCGGCAAAATCATCCCCGCTGCCGTGACGCTGCACGGCGATCTCGGCGTGACGCTCGACGCGCTGACGGCGGAGCTACAGCGCGGGGGCGCGCCGCGCTTCGAAGCATGGTCGGCCGAAGCACGCACGCTGGGCGGCCCGCTGCCGAGCGACCGCGTCGACGGCCTCGCGGCAACCGACGTGCTCGACCGGTTCTTCGCGCTGGCGCCGCGCGACGCGATCGTAACCACGGACGTCGGCCAGCATCAAATGTGGGCGGCGCAGCGCGCGCGGCCGCTGCATCCGCTCGCGTTCGCCACATCGGCGGGCCTCGGCGCGATGGGATTCGGCTTTCCCGCCGCGATCGGCGCGCGCTTCGCGAATCCGGATCGCCCGGTGTTCGCGGTAGTCGGCGACGGCGGATTCCAAATGGCCTTCGCCGAGCTTGCGACGCTGAAGCGCTACCGCGTCGACGTGCGCGTGCTGCTGATCGACAACCGCAACCTCGGCATGGTGCGGCAATGGCAAGAGCTCTTTTACGACGAGCGCTATTCGGCGACGAATCTCAGCGATAATCCAGATTTCGCCGCGCTCACGCGCGTTTTCGGCATTTCCGCAGCAACGGTGGAGAGTGCCGCCGGCCTCGAGGCGGCGATGGAGACGTTCCTGGGCAAACCGGGACCTGCGCTGCTGCACTGCGCGTGCTACCCGGCCGAAAACGTTTGGCCGATGATTCCCGCCGGCATGACGCCGGATGAACTGATGGAGGCCCGAGCATGACTTACGAAGGCGACGTTCGCGACCCGCGCTCGATCGCGCGCATGATCAACCTTGCGCACCGTTTCGACTGCTCGCCGGTGTGGATCGACGCGCATGCCGCCTCGGGCGTTACGCGCGTGCGCATTGCGTTCAGCGGTGCGCCGCAGTCCATGACCCGCCTCATGGCGCAGATCGGCAAAGTCGTCGAGGACGAGGCCGTCGCGTGAAGGAGCCCGAGGTCGGGCGCGTCGCGCTCTTCGATACCACCTTGCGCGACGGCGAACAGTCGCCCGGCGCCGCCATGACCGCGCCGGCGCGTCTGCGAATCGCCGAAATGCTTGCGGAAGCCGGCGTCGATTGCATCGAAGCGGGTTTTCCCGCGGCGTCGGCAGCCGTGGAACGCAGCGTCGCCGCGATTGCGCGCCGCGTGCGCGGCGTGCGCGTCGCGGCGCTCGCGCGCTGCGTCGACGGCGACATCGACGTCGCCCGCGATGCGCTGCTCGGCGCGAGCGCACCGCGGCTGCACGTGTTTTTGGCCACCTCGGATCTGCATCTCGAAAAGAAGCTGCGAATTACGCGGACGGACGCGCTCGAGCGCGTCCGTGACGGCGTCGCACGCGCGCGCCGGTGGTGCGACGACGTCGAATTCTCCGCCGAAGACGCCTCGCGGAGCGACCGCGCGTTCCTCGCCGAGGTTTTCTCCACGGCGATCGCGGCCGGCGCCCGCACGATCAACGTTCCCGACACCGTCGGCTACGCGACGCCCGCGGAGATGCAGGCCCTCATCGCCTATCTGCGCGACAACGTCACCGGCTGCGAACGCGCGACGATCAGCGTACACACCCACGACGACCTCGGTCTGGCGACCGCCAACGCGCTCGCGGCGGTCGACGCCGGCGCCCGGCAAGTGGAGTGCACCATCAACGGCATCGGCGAGCGCGCCGGAAACTGCGCGCTCGAAGAAATCGCGGCGGCACTCTACGTGCGGCCGGATCGCTACGCCTTCACCACCGGCGTGCGCATGCAGCATCTTGCCGCGCTTTCGCGCACGGTCGCGCGCGCCACGCGCATGCCGGTGCAAAAGAACAAGGCGATCGTCGGGGCGAACGCGTTCGCGCACGAATCGGGCATCCACCAAGACGGCGTGCTCAAGGACCGGCGCACCTACGAGATCCTCGACGCCCGCGCCGTCGGCGCACGCGGCAGTTTCTCGCTCAGCCGCATTTCCGGGCGCCACGCGGTGATCGCGCGCGCGAACGAACTCGGCATCGCGCTCGACGACGGCACGCGCCCGGCGTTCCTGGCCGCCGTCGCCGACGTCGCGCAATCCCGCACCGTCCTCTCCGACGCCGACCTGATCGCCGTCGCCGCGCGCATCCGAGAAGAGGCCCATGCAACGTACGCTGTTCGATAAAGTTTGGGACGCCCACGTCGTCGAGGAACTCCCGGGCGGCAACGCGCTCGTGTTCGTCGATCTCGTCGTCGCGCACGAGATCACGACGCCGCAAGGCGCGATTGCGATCGAGCGCGAGTTCGAGGACCGGCTGTACGATCCAAAACGCATCGTCGCCATGAACGATCACGTGTCGCCGGCCAAAGATACCGCGACCGCGATTCAAGCGCAGGTCGTTCGCACCTGGGCGAAGCGCCACGGCATCGTGCTGCACGACATCGGCGACAATGGCATCTGTCACGTGATCGTGCCCGAGCGCGGCTACGTCACGCCCGGCATGACGGTGTGTTGCGGCGACAGCCACACCTGCACGCTCGGCGCGTTCGGCGCGTTCGCGCTCGGTATCGGCACGACCGCACAAGCCGGCGCGATGCTCGCCGGATGTCTCGTCCTTCAGCGCCCCAAGGTGATGCGCATTGAAGTGACCGGTGAATTGCGCGCCGACGCAACGGCGAAAGATCTCGCACTGGCCGTCATCGCGAACATCGGCTTCCGCGGCGGCACCGGCTACGTGCTGGAATATACGGGCTCCGCCATTCGCGCGCTGACGATGGAGCAGCGCATGACGCTCTGCAACATGGCGATCGAAGCAGGTGCGACGACCGGCATGATCGCTGCCGATGAAACGACGATGGCGTATCTGGCGGGTACGCAGCAGTCGCCGTTCGGCTACGCCATGCAGCGCGCCGATCCGGGCGCGCAGTACGATGCCACGGTCACGATCGACGCGTCGGCCGTCCGGCCAACGGTGACGTGGGGTACCAATCCCGGCGAGTCGACGGCCATCGACGGCATCGTGCCGTTCGATGCATCGCCCACGTCGCTCGCATATATGGATTTGCAGCCAGGCCAAGCGATGACCGGCATCGCGCTCGATCAAGCGTTCATCGGTTCGTGCACGAACGCGCGCATTTCGGACTTGCGTGCGGCCGCCGAGGTGATGCGCGGCCGGCGCGTCAGCGTGCCGACGATCGTGACGCCCGGTTCGCAAGCCGTCCGGCGCCAGGCGGAACGCGAAGGCCTGCACGACATCTTCCAAGATGCCGGCGCACTGTGGACGCATTCCTCGTGCGGTCCGTGCCTCGGCATGTCGATGGGCGTCCTCGCGCCCGGGGCGCGCTGCATTTCCTCGAGCAACCGCAACTTTCCGGGACGCATGGGGGACGGCGGCCGCGTCCACCTCGCATCGCCGGTCGTCGTCGCGGCCAGCGCGATCGCGGGACGCATCGCTTCACCGCTCGAGATCGCGACGCGGGAAGCGGTGCCGGCGTGATCGTGAGCGGCAAGGTGCTCGCGATTCCGCGCGCCGACATCGACACCGATCAAATCATTCCCGCGCGCTATCTCACAGGCATCGACGCGACCGGCTTGGGCGAGCAGTGCTTCGCGGGGCTGCCCGACGGCACGGCGCAACTCGCACGCGTTCCCGATGCGGCGATTCTCGTCGCCGGTCCCAACTTCGGCTGCGGCTCGTCGCGCGAGCACGCGCCGTGGGCGCTGCGCGAACGTGGTTTCCGGGCTGTCGTCGCGCCGAGCTTCGCACGGATTTTCCTCGAGAACGCGTACAACAACGCGCTCGTGCCGGTACAGATCGGCGCGGCGCAGCTCGATACGTTCGCAGCCGCGACGAGCGCGACGATCGACGTCGACGCGCAAACCATCTCGCTCGACGGCGGAACGCCCATGCCCTTCGATCTCGACCCGTTGCGCAAAGCCTTCATCACCGGCGGCGGCTTTCTGCCCTACATGGCCGCGAAGATTCCGGCCGTGCGCGCGTGGGAAGCCGCATGGCGCGGGTAGCGGTTCTCGCCGGCGACGGAATCGGGCGCGAAGTAACCGCGGCCGCGCAGCGCGTGCTGGCCGAAGCGGTTCCATCGCTCGCCTTCGAAGAGGCGCTCGTCGGCGCGAGCGCGATCGCGGCGTGCGGCACCGCCTTGCCGGGGGAAACGCTGGCCGCGTGCGAGCGCGCCGATGCGATTCTTTTCGGCGCGGTCGGCGGCGCGTTCAACGACATCGCTCCCGCCGACCGGCCCGAAGCCGCGATCTTGCGCTTGCGCAAGCATTTCGATCTCTTCGCGAACGTCCGCCCGGCGCGCGTGTTCCCGGGCCTCGAGGACCGCTCGCCGCTGCGCGAGCGCTATGCGCGCGGCGTCGACATGGTGATCGTCCGCGAACTTACGGCGGGACTATACTTCGGTGACAAGACGCTCGCGTCCGAAAACGGCGTCACGACCGCGCGCGAAAGCTTAGTGTACACGCAGGACGAGATCGAGCGCGTCGTACGATTCGGGTTCGAGCTCGCGCGCCTGCGGCGCGGCAAACTGACGTCGATCGACAAAGCTAACGTCATGATCAGCTCGCAACTTTGGCGGCGCGTTGCGGACCAAACCGCGAGTGATTTTACCGACGTGCGGCTCGAGCACATGCTCGCGGATAACGCCGCCATGCAGCTGATGCGCGAACCGGCGCAGTTCGACGTGATCGTCACCGACAACACGTTCGGCGACATTCTCTCCGATGAAGCCGCAATGATCGGCGGCTCGATCGGCCTCGCACCGAGTGCGAGCCTCGCGAGCATGCCGGCGGAGCGCGGTTTCGGGCTCTACGAGCCGATCGCGGGAACGGCGCCCGACATCGCGGGACGCGACGTCGCGAATCCCGTCGCCGCGATCCTCAGCGCGGCGCTGTTGTGCCGCTTTTCGCTTGGCGACGAGCCGGCTGCGCGCGCAATCGAAAACGCCGTCGAAGCGACGCTCGCGCGTGGACCGCACACCGCCGACATCGCATCGCCGCCATCGAGCGCCGTCGGCACGCGCGCGTTCACCGACGCTGTCGTAGGTACGCTCCGCAAGACGTTCGCCTCGCAAAACGGCACAAAGACGGCAGTTTAGACCCGCCACCGCAGGATTTGCGTGCTTACGCACCCGGGGTAGATTTCCAACAGAGCCGCCCTACGCGGTTTCTTTGCACACTCGCGCCCGGGTCGTCGCGGGATCGCCTGTGGGAGATCACTCTGTTGATATCGCACGCTCGTCCCGCTCTGCGGCGCTTGCTGGCCGCAAGTCTTTCACTGGCGTTGGCCGCATGCGGCGGCGGGGGCGCCAGCACGTCGACGCCGACGACGCCAACCGCGCCGAATCCCGTGCCCAGTGCGTCGGCGGCGCCCGTAACCAGCGGCGGACCGACAACCGCGCCGCTTTCCTCGAGCTCCACAACGTACACCCTGCCGC
>JBHEMQ010000054.1:0-11046 GCA_046262475.1 Candidatus Velthaea sp. | reverse complement strand
CTGCTGGCCAACTGCGGCGGCGGCTCGTCGAGCACCGCCGTTTCTCCGCAGGTTCCGGCCGCGTCCACGCCTGCGCCCGTAACGGTCAGTGCGCCGACAACGGTGCCGCTGGCGGCGGGACCGGCGACTTACGCGTTCCCGCCGCTAAGCGGATTTTCGGGCGGCGCGGCAATGCCCGCTCCGTCGTCCGCGGTAACGGGCACGATGTCGCTCGCGAGCGCCGTAACGCCGCCGTGCGGTTCATTACTTCCGTTGAGTGCATTGCGGCGCACGCAAAGTCAGACCGTGACGGTCGTTTTTTGCGCGACGTTCACGCCGTCGGTCGACATCACGTTCCAAACGGTGCCGGCGATCTCGCTGGCAATTCCGATCGATCCCACCGGCATGCAATTCTTCTACGCGATCTCGCAGCCGCCCACGTCGCCCGCGATCGCGCAATTCCGTCAAGAAGGCCCGGCCCACATCACGACGACGACGACGAACGGCTGCGTGCTCGCGTTCGAAGCCGCGTTCGGTAGCGACAATGCGCCGCTATCGTTCAAAGCCGGCGTTCCCGTCGTGTTCGCGTTTTACTCCGAAGAAGACACCGCGGCGCCGTCGCCCGCTCCCTCCGCATCGGTAAAACCGACGCCGGCGCCGACGGCCTCGCCGATACCGGCCGGCACCGTAACGGAATTCCATTCCGGCTTCACCGCTCCGCCCGGCAAGCTCGCACTCGGCTCCGATGGCAACGTGTATTTTACCGAATCGGCGTTTACGGGACCGGATGCCGGCGGCATCCTCGCGACCTTCGCCACCCGGCTCGGATCCATCACGCCGGCAGGTACGGTCAGCGAATTCTCGCCGCTCGCCGGATTCAGCAATCTTGACACCTTCGGCGGCATCACCGCCGGTCCGGGCGGCGCCGTTTTCTATTCCGGTCAGCCGCCATGCTTTGGTTGCCCCGATGCGGCGCCGGACGTCATCGGCGAATTGAGCGGCGGGACCACATCGGTATTCGCTCATCCTCATTTCTTTTACGCGATCAATCTGACGATGGGCCCTGACGGAAACGTTTGGTACGCCGGGAATTCGCAGGGCGTCGGTCCCACCGGCGGCATCGGTCACACCTCATCGAGCGGCGTCGTGGAATTTCAATTTCCGCGTCCGGACGGCGCGCCGATATCGATCACCAACGGACCTGACGGGAACGTCTGGTTTACGGCGATTGGCAGCTCCGGAACCTCGATGGGAGTCGGTAAAATCACGACTGCCGGATTAGAGACGATTGTCGTGCCGTTCGGCACCGTCGATGCGCAGTGGATCACGACCGGTCCTGACGGAAACGTCTGGACAAGCGGCAAGGCGGGGATTTCGCGGATAACCCCGAGCGGCACCGTGACGAGCTTCGCGGATGCCAACGCGATAACGATCGCGGCCGGCCCCGACGGCAACCTCTGGTTCACCGCCGCATCCCCGGCGCGCGTCGGGCGAATCACGCCGCAAGGCACCATCACCGAGTTCACCGCCGGTATCACCGGACAACCATCGTTCATCACAGCCGGATCTGACGGCTACATGTACTTTTCCGAAGGCAACGGCATCGGAAAGATCAAGACGTAGGCGTCGAAAGGGCGAGCAACAAACGAGCGCGTCGCGTGCACACGCGGCGGGCTCGTTCGCGTTAAGTGACGAGCCGGTGCGTCGTGCCGTTCAGAGTGACGAGCGAGTCGGTATCGTCAGCAGGCGGCGCCGTTTCGGCGACCGGCGCGGCCGGTTGCATCGGCGGCGCGGTTCCAGCAGCGTGTTGCCGCTCGAACGGCGTCGGTACCCGATCGATCAGCGCCAGATGCGACATCAGTAGGGAGCGGATCTCGCTCTTCGTCTTCTCCGCGGTATCGAGCGCGCGCTGATACTCGCGGCGCGATTCCTCGATGCGATCCGAGAGCGAGGCGATCTCGCGCTCGGCGACCATGCGCGCCTCTTGCTTGATGAGGTCCGCCTCTTTGTGCGCGGCCGCCTTCACTTCGTCGGCGGTCCGCTGCGCGAGCAGCAGCGTGTGCTGCAGCGATTGCTCCATCGACTTGAAGTGACTAATCCGCTCTTTGAGATCGGCGATCTCGGCTTCGGCCGCGGCGCGTGCGTGCGCCTCGTCTTCGATCGTCTCGATCAGATCGTCGAGGAAGCCATCGACCTCCGTGCGGTCGTAGCCCTGCAGCGCCTTCTTGAACGTCTTGTGCTGAATATCGATAATGGTAATTTTCATTTTAAAGGCGCTCCGCCCCGGGCTCCGCGCCCCCCACGCTTTGCGCGGGGCCCCCAAACCATGGCGCGCGCACCGCTTTCCGCGCGCGAATCGTGCCCCGAGGGCGCGCCAAACGATCGTTTCATCGAAACGCTCCCGGTTGGTTGAGTTTGGGTGAGAGATCGACAAGGCCGTCCGTATCGAGCTGCTCGCGGATGCCGGCTGCGCTTACGGTGACCCCGGCCGGCACGACGAGATAGATCGCTTCCGCCAGTTTCTGGATGCGGCCGTCGATCGTGTAGGCGACGCCCGACGTGAAGTCGACGACGCGCTGCAAGAGCGTCCGATCGGCGCCCTGCAAGTTGATGATCACGACGTGACGTCCGCGCAGCGAATCGGCGATCTCCGTGACATCGGCGAAGCCGCGCGGCGCGAAGACCGCCACGGAGCCGCCGACGGCGCGACGCGCTCCCTCACCGATCGGGACGACGTTGCGCTTCGAGCCCGGCACTTCGTGCTCGTATGATTCCTCCTCGTCTTCATCGTGAATCGTAAACCACGAGCCGAGTTTCGCAAACATACTCATGCGATGGCACTTTCTCGCGCCGCGCGCGGACCGAAGATCGCCGAACCGATACGGATCATCGTGGAACCGTATGCGACGGCGCGTTCCCAATCATCGGACATTCCCAGAGAAAACGTCGAACCGCCGACGCCCTCGTACGCTGTTCTCGCAATGTCGAAAGCGGCCTCGACGTTGCCGTGCTGCGGTCCGATCGCCATGACGCCGTCGACAGCGAGGCCTTCGTCGCGAAGGCGCCGCGCCAGCGCCGGCGCTTCCTGAGGCGCCGCGCCGAACCGCTCGTACGCCGAGATGTTCACTTGCACGAGGACGCGCAACGGCTTCTGCATCGCCGCCGCGGCGCGCGCCAGCGCGAGGCCTGCGGCGAGCCGGTCGACGCTCTGCACGACGTCGAAAAACGCGGCGATGGCCTTCGCCTTGTTCGTCTGAACGTGACCGATGAAGTGCGTCCGCACCGCCGGCAGTCCGACGTACTTCGCGCGCGCTTCCTGCACATAATTTTCGCCGACGTCGGCGAGGCCGGCGCGGATTGCGGCGACGACCGCCTCACGCGGCTGCGTTTTCGTGACGCCGAGGATGCGCACGGAACCCGGCGCGCGTCCGCTCGCGGCGGCAACGTCGTCAACGCGCGCACGAAGTGCGGCCACGGACGCAGCAATGTCCATGGACAGCTTCCTTCACCACCTCGCGGGTTCGCTCCCTCAGCGCACCTACGCGGTTACCGGTGCGGCGTCGGTGCGCTTGCCGCGCCGAATGGCCCAGACCAGCAGCGCCAATCCGATGAAGATTTGTGGAATGGCGACGAGCTGACCGCCCGAGAGGCCGGCGACGGTGAACCCCGGCTCGCGCCAGATTTCCGCGACGGACCGCGTGATGCCGTAGAGCGTGAACCACGTCCATGCGACGACGCCGTCGGGCGGTCGCCGCCGGTACAGCACGAGCAACACCGGCAGCACCAAAATGTCGAGGATGCCCTCGAAGAGTTGCGAGGGATAGCGGTAGCCCGGGACGTTCGGAAACAAAATGCAATACGGATGATCGGGATTGCAGATCTTGCCTTGCAGCTCGTTGTTGATGAAATTGACCACGCGCGTGGTTGCGATGCCGATCGGCAACAGCACGACGACCTCGTCGGCCAGCACGTTGAAGTCGAGCCCGCGATGTTTGCGCAAAAACAGTGCCAGTGCGACGATCACGCCGACGAGCGCGCCGTGGAAGGCCATGCCGCCTTCCCACACCGCGATGAAATTGATCGGGTGCGCCAGATAATGCTCCGCCAGATTGTGCTGCGTGATGATGTCGGCGATCACGAAGCCGGTCCGCCCGCCCACGAGCACGCCGACCAAAGCATAGACCAAGAAATCTTGGATCTGATCCGTAGTGAGGCCCAGGCGTCGGCGCCCGGCCGGCCGGTTCATCCACAGAAACACGCAGATGAACCCGAACAGGTACGAAAGGCCGTACCAGTGCACGGCGATGGGGCCGAGCCGGAAAGCGACCGGGTCGATGTTCGGGTAGGTGAACCAGTGCGTCACCCGCCGTGCTTACGCCGCCGGGCATGCGAACCGCTTCCGCGCAGCGGCCCGACGGGCCGTATTGCGGCGGCCGTCGTAGAAACGGGAGCCGTGCACCCGCAGCTCAACATCGCGACCGCATTTCTCGCGGGCCTCATCTCCTTCGTCTCACCGTGCGTCCTGCCGCTGATCCCGGCATACCTGTCGTTCCTGACGGGTTCCAGCCTTGAAGAATTGAAGGCACAGCAGGACGCCTCGCAGCGCAGGCGGGTGATGCTTCATGCGCTCGCGTTCATCGGCGGCTTTACGGTCGTGTTCATTCTCTTCGGTCTGTCCGCGAGCGCGCTCGGCGGCGCGTTCTTTGCGTACAAGGATTGGATCGCACGCATCGGCGGCATCGTGATTATCGTGCTGGGCTTGAACATGATCGGTGTGTTCAAGATTCCGCTGCTCGCCATGGACAAGCGGCTGCAGGTGCGCAGCGCGAACCGTTCTTTCGTCGCGTCGTTCCTCGTCGGCGTCGGCTTCGCGGCGGGCTGGTCGCCCTGCATCGGGCCGATTCTCGCGGCGATCATTTTCATGGCATCGCAAGAAAAAACCGCACAGGCCGCGTTCTTGCTGCTGGTCTACTCGCTTGGCCTCGCGATCCCGTTCATCCTCACGGCTGCGGCGATCACGCAGGCGTTGGGTGCGCTCAACCGGATCAAACGGTACTTGGGCGCAATCGAGATCGGCGCCGGCGCCTTTCTCGTCGCGACCGGCGTGGTGCTCATCACCGGCTCGTTCACGCGCGTCGCCGGATTCTTCTATCAGTACGTCCAACCGCCGAGCCTGTGATTCTCTGGATCGTCGCGGTCGTCGTCTTCATCCTCGACCGTCTGAGCAAGCATTTCATCGTCGCCTCGTTCCTGCCCAACGAAAGCCGCATCGTCGTGCCGCACCTGCTGTGGTGGACCTACGTGCAGAACACGCACGGTGCGTTCGGACTCTTCGGCAATTCGCCGGCCTTGCTGGTCGTGCTGGCGCTGGCGGTCCTCGCACTCTTCGCGTACTCGTTCCGGGATGCGGCGCGCCGTTCGGTTCTGGTGCGGATCGCCTTCGGCGCAATTGTCGGCGGCGCGGCCGGTAACATCCTCGACCGCCTGCAGCAGCGCTTCGTCGTCGACTTCATCGACTTCAAAACCATCTGGCCCAACGTCTTCAACGTCGCGGATTCGTGCATCACGGTCGGCGTCGTGCTGCTCATCCTCTCGTCGATGCGGCGCGAACGGACATCGTAGACGACGTTCGTGTCGCAGCGGACGACGCGGGGACGCGCGCCGACGTGCTCGTCGCGCGCCTCACGGGGCTGTCGCGCAGTTACGTGGCAGCGGCGATCAAGAACGGCGCGGTCACCGTGAACGGCATCGCCGCGAAACCGAGCACCGCGCTTGAAGACGGCGACGTTTTGCGCATCAGCATCGCACCACCGCCGCCGCTACGGATCGTGCCGCAAGATATTCCGCTCGACATCGTCTTCGAGGACGACACCCTGATCGTCGTCAACAAGCCGGCGGGTATGGTCACGCATCCTGCGCACGGCGCGACCGACGGAACGCTCGTCAATGCGCTGCTCGCGCACACGCCGCAATTGCCCGGCGAAGCACTGCGCGGCGGACTCGTGCATCGCCTCGACCGCGACACGTCGGGCCTGCTCGTCGTCGCGAAAACCGAAGATGCCCTCGCGACGCTGGGCCGCGCGATGCAAAAGCGCTACATCGAGCGTGAATACCGGGGGATCGTGGAAGGCGTACCGCGCGACGCCGAAGGGACGGTTCGCGGCGCGATCGGGCGCGATCAGCGCAACCGGCAACGCTACGCCATTCGCACGGACGGCAAGCCGTCGATCACGCACTACGCGTTGCGCGAAACATTGCGCGCGGCGGCGGAGCTGACATTCCGGTTGGAAACAGGACGCACGCATCAAATTCGCGTGCACTTGTCGGCACTCGGACACCCGCTCGTCAACGATCCGGTGTACGGGCGCCCGGATTCGCGCCTTCCGCTGCCCGGGCAAGCCCTGCACGGATGGCGTCTTGCATTCAAACATCCCGCGACGAAGGAATACCTGGATTTCGAGGCCGAGCCGCCGCCCGAGTATTTGGCGACGCTCAGCTTCCTGCGCCCGTGACGCCCGGCGCATTCACTCTGCGCGCGACATCCGTGAGCGCACGCCGCGGCACGCTGGCGCTCGCGCACGGGAATGTCGAAACACCGGCGTTCATGCCGGTCGGTACGGTCGCTACCGTCAAAGGCCTCACGCCGGCGGATTTGCGCGAGATCGGCGTTCGCATCATCCTTGCGAACACGTATCACTTGTGGCTGCGGCCGGGGCGCGAAACGTTGGCGGCGGCCGGCGGTCTGCACCGGTTCATGGCCTGGGACGGTCCCATTCTCACGGATTCGGGCGGCTTTCAAGTGTTCAGTTTGGAATCGCAGCGGTCCATCGACGACGACGGCGTCACCTTTCGTTCGCACCTCGACGGCAGCGCGCACCGCTTTACGCCGGAGAACGTCGTGGCATTTCAAGAAGACGCGGGCGTCGACGTTGCGATGATGCTGGATGAATGCATCAGGCTGCCGGCTGCGCCGGAAGCCGTCGCGGCCTCCGTTCGGCGAACGTCCGAATGGGCGAAACGTGCGGCCGCCGCGTGGCGACGGGAAGGCACCGCACTCTTCGCGATCGTGCAGGGCGGCATCGACGAAGCGGCACGCACGCGCAGTGCCGCCGATGCCGTCGCCCTCGAGCTGCCCGGCTACGCCATCGGCGGACTGTCCGTCGGTGAATCGCGTGCGGACATGCTGCGCCTCGCGCGCTTCACCGCGGCACTGTTGCCGTTAGAGAAACCGCGCTATTTGATGGGCGTGGGCACGGTCCCTGACGTCATCGCGGCGGTGGATGCGGGCATCGACATGTTCGATTGCGTGTATCCCACCCGCTCGGGCCGGCACGGGCGCGTGCTCGCGCGCGCGGGTGAATACAACATCCGCAACGCGCCGTTCGTGCGCGATTTCCGGCCGCTCGAGGAAGGCTGCGGATGCAGCGTGTGTGCCACCTTCACCCGTGCGTACTTAGCGCATTTGTTTCGGTCCAACGAACTGCTGGGAATGCGCCTGCTCTCGTATCACAACATCTACGTGCTCGACGCACTGATGGCCGAGGCCCGGAACGCGATCGAACGCGGCGAGTGGGCGGCGTTTCGCGACCGCTACGGCGAGGGGGGACTTCCGAGCGTTCCGCCGGTATGACCACGGCGATGCGCATCTTCGTCGGCGGGCTGCCGCGCACGGCTACGAAAGACGATATCGTGCGGCTGTTCCGCCAGTTCGGTGCGGGTGACGACGACGTCGTCCTGCCGCGGGACCGGCGCACGCGCCGCCGTAAGGGGTTTGCCTATGTCGAAATCCCCGATGCGGCGCGCGCCGACGCGGCGATCGCGACCTTTGCGAACTTTGAGATCGACGGCAAGGCGCTCACCGTTTGCCGCGCCGAGGACCGGCCGCCGAAACGCCCGCGCAAACGCATGTTCGCGGTTGCCGGCATCATCGCCGCGGCGGTGTTCGCAGCCGCCCCCGCGCGCGCGGACGTAGCCTCGACGGACGCTGCGCTAACGCTCAATCCACTCTTCGGCACGCTCGTCGAATTGCGGCATCGCAGCGGCCCGGTGGAAATCGTCCTCGGCGGGCTGCCCCCGATTGCCTCAGCGGCGTCGTACGACGCGCTCCAAGGCCACAGCTCTACGCATCTGTCCATCTTCGACGGTACGATTCGCATTTGGGACGCGCTGCGGCGCTTTAGCGCCGGCGTCGGAGAAACGGTTTACAACCAATCGACGCACTATGCGGACGCAGTGGAAATTCCGGGCACGGGAGACACACAGTATTCACGGGTGGCGGGCGCGCACTACGAACTCGGCTACCGCGCGCCGTACCGCGCCGGATCCCTCGAGGCGGCCTTGGCCGTTGCACCGCGGATGCTCGGTACGCAGTTCACCCAATAGGACAATCCCCGTTTTGCGCGGCGTGCCGATCCCGAGATCGCGACGCACATCGATGCGGCCGCGCGCTGCGTCAACTACACCGCGCGTTACGCCGAGCCGAACGGCACGCTGGCCGACCGCAACAGCGGCGTCCTGCCCGTACTCGGCTACCGCGTGCGCGTGGGGTCCTAGAAAGCCGCCGCGCCCGGTGGCGTCACGCACGGCGTTGATCAGGACGCCATTTTTTCCCACGCCGCACGCAGGCAGAAATCGCCGAAGGCTTCGCCCACGTCGCGTTCGTCCGCCCAGCGCTCGAAAAGCGGGGCGAGCAGCCCGGGAATATCAGCCGCGCGAACGCCGTCGCGATAGGGCCGGTTAAGCCGCGTCGAGCCGCGATTGCCGCCGAGGAAGACGTTGTACCGGTCGGCGCTGACGCCGACGATGCCGACCTCGCCGAGGTACGGACGCGCGCAGCCGTTCGGGCAGCCGGTCATGCGAACCGCAACCGGCTCGTTCGGCAGTCCGGCGCGCGTCAGCGTTTCGTCGATTGCGGCGACGATCGAAGGCATGACGCGCTGGACTCCGCCAAGGCGAGGCCGCACGTCGGCAGGGCGGGGCACGCGAGGCTCGCCTTTTCGCGTGCCGCCACCGCTCTGGGATCGGCGATGCCGCGGCGTTGCAGGATGGCATCGATGCGCGCGCGAGCGGCGGTATCGACCCCCGTCGCCAGCACGTTTTGATCCGGCGTAGCAACGAAGTCGACGCCGGTTGCCGCCGCGATCTCCCGCAGCGCCGCCTTGAGCTCATCCCGGATGCGCCCGTTTCGGACGTTGAAGCCGTAAAACGACGTTCCGTCCCCGGCGTCGTTCCAGCCGAGATGCTGTGGCGACGTCCATTCGGGGAGCGGCCGCCAGGCTTCGAGCGCGAAGCCGGCTTGCGCTTCGACTTCGTCGCGAAAGCAGTCGAGGCCGCGGTCGGCAAGCAAGTACTTCAAACGCGCGAGACGGCGGTTCGTACGGTCACCATGGTCACGCTGCACGATCACGATAGCACGCACCGCGGCGAGCAGCCGCTCCGCGGGAACGTAGGCGAATTCGTCGGCAAGGCGCGCAAACGTGGTCGTCTTGCCGTGCGTCATGCCGAGTCCGCCGCCGACGACGAGATCGTAGCCGAGAACGGCACCGGCATCGTCGACGAGCGGCACCACGCCGATGTCGTTCGTGTACAGATCGACGCTATTGTCGCCGGGCGCGGTAACGGCGATTTTGAATGTGCGGCTCGTCGACGTTTTCCGTCGTGTGCGCGATCTCACCGTCCTGCCACACCTCGTAGTACGCGGTCGCGCGCGGGAGCCGACCGGCCGGACACATGGCACAGCAGAGGCAACGCGTTGGCCCAGAGAATAACATAGCGGCGCGCGGGGTCAACGACTTGCTACAGATGTCATAGGACGTCGATCACCGGTCAAGCGCGCGAAGGGGCAGCGCGATGAAAGACGTTCAGAAATCCGATGCGGAGTGGCGCACGGAACTCGATCCGGACCGGTTCGCGGTCCTGCGCCGGTCGGCGACGGAGCCGGCCTTCAGCGGTACGCTGTATCACAACACGGCTGCGGGGACGTACCACTGCGGGGCGTGCGGAGCGGTCCTGTTCTCGTCGGAGACGAAATACGAAAGCGGCAGCGGCTGGCCGAGCTTCTACGCGCCGCAGGAAGCACAGAACATTCGCATCGTCGAGGACCGCGCGCACGGCATGGTGCGCGAAGAAGTGCGCTGCGCTGTGTGTGACTCGCATCTCGGCCATCTTTTCGACGACGGCCCCGCGCCGACCGGGCAGCGCTACTGCATCAACTCACTCGCACTGACGTTCGCTGAGCCAGGTTCAGCCACCGGAACGCCGTGAGGTCAACTCGTCGATTGCGCGCAGATAGGAGTCGACGCCCAGGCCCATGATTTGCGCGACGCATGCATCCGCCGTAACGGAGATCTTGCGGAACGCTTCGCGCTTGTTGATGTCCGAGAGATGCACCTCGATCGTCGGAACGGTGATCGCCAGAATTGCGTCGCGCACGGCGTACGAGTAGTGCGTGTACGCCGCGGGATTGAGAATGATCCCGTCGGCCCACGTGCGCAGGCGGTGCAGCTCGTCGATGATCGCCCCTTCGGAATTGAATTGCGAGCAGCGCACCTCCGCGCCGCGTTCGAGGCCGTACGCGATGACCTGCGCCTCCAGTTCCGCAAGCGTGGTACGGCCGTAGATCGCCGGCTCGCGCTCGCCCAACAGATTGAGATTCGGGCCGTTGACCACCGCGATCTTCATGCGGCCAACGGCCGCAGGGCGGCCTCGATCGTCGCCACGTCAACGCCGTCGTCGGCGACGGTTTCGCCGATCGCGCGCAGCAGGACGAAGCGCATCGCTCCGGCGGGCGACTTCTTCTTGTCGCGGCGCACCGCCGCGAGCAGCGCTTGCCGGTCGATATCGGGGAACGGCGGCAGCGGTATGGCGCGCAGCTGCGCATCGGCTTGCGCGGCGACCTCCCGCGAGCAGTGCGCGCGCGCGGCCGAAATGTCCAGCGCCGCGCGCATGCCTAAAATCACGGCCTCGCCGTGGCGATAGTAGCCGTATCCCGTAACGGCTTCCAGCGCGTGGCCGATCGTGTGGCCGAAGTTGAGAACTTCGCGCACGCCGGTGCGGTCTAATTCGTCG
>JBHEMQ010000053.1:21077-21810 GCA_046262475.1 Candidatus Velthaea sp. | reverse complement strand
CGGCGTCTTTCCAATGCAGATCATGACGCAAACGGCGACCGCGAATGTGAAGCCTGTCTATCTCAAAGTCGCACGCACGCTACGGCTCGGATGGTGGCAGACCGTCACGCAGATCGTTTTGCCCGCGATCGTGCCGTCCATGGTCGTCGGCTTCCGGCTCGCGTTCAGTCTCACGTTCATCGGCGTCGTGCTGGGTGAAATGTTCGCCTCGCACGCGGGCCTCGGGTTTCTCCTCAACGCCGCGGACGCGCAATTCGACGCGAAACGCACCCTTGCGGTGATCGTCGTGCTCGGCACGATCGGCGTCGGCGTGAACGCCGGATTCTACGCGCTCGAACGCCGCGTCTCGCCGGTGCGTGCCGGCGACTTGCAGGCGCAGCTTTCACTCTAATCCCTCTCGTGAAAGGACGGACCGTATGCTCCCGATCGATCGGCGACAGTTCATCACCGCGGCAAGCGCACTCGGCGTCGCAGCGGCGTTTCCGCTGCGCGCGTCGGCGGCTCCGACGACGCTCGACCTAACTATCACGCATTATCCGGAACAGGACTATGCGATGCCGGTCGTCATCGCGCAGGAGCTCGGCTACTTGGCGAAAGAGGGCCTGGAAGTCAAATCCATCGTCGGTTCGAGCGGCGGCGGCACGACCGTGCGCAATGTCATCAACGGCGGCCTCGCGCTCGGCGAAGTGTCGACCAGCGCCGCGATCAAGGCGATCATGGCCGGCGAGGAACT
>JBHEMQ010000053.1:16712-21067 GCA_046262475.1 Candidatus Velthaea sp. | reverse complement strand
GTGCATTCCCCGGGCACGATCTGCTGGGTCGCGAAAAAAGATTCGCCGATCAAATCGATCAAGGATCTACCAGGGAAAACGGTCGGATTCTCGACGCCGGGTTCCGTCAGCGAGACCCTCCTGCAAATGTCGCTCAAGGCCGCGGGCCTCGACCCGACGCAAGTCAAGACGAAAGCCGCCGGCGGCATCGGCGAAAACATGACGTTGCTCGATTCCGGCGGGCTCGACATCGCATTTTCGATCGATCCGATCATCACGCAGCGCAAAGACGCCATCCGCATCATTTTCTTCGCGCGCGACTACGTCCCGCGGTATTTGCAAACGGTCTGGGTCGCGAGCCCGTCGGCGCTCGTCAAGAATCCGAAAGAAGTCTCGGGCTTGCTGCGTGCGCGCAAACGCGGTCTGGAATACATCGTCGCCAAACCCAAGGACGCGGCGGGCATCTTCGCGCGCGTTGCGAAGCAGTCGGAACCTGTCGTCGAGTTCACGCTCGCCAACGAACGTCCGAACGAATACTTCGCGGACGGCTCGCTCGACGGCAAAGCACTCGCCCTCGTCGTCGACGGCATGCGCATCGGCCGGCTGATCGGGACGGACAAAGTCCCGCTCGCGAAGATGGTCGATCAGTCCGCGCTGCCGCAAACCGGGCGCAGCACCATCCCCGAACAAGCGTAACGGCCCGCGGTTCGGGCGTTACTCGTCCGAGATCGCGTCGTCGTCGCCGGAGCGCGCGCGTATGATGTCGAGGCTCGCTTTGATCGCATTCACGGCACCGCCGAGGCGATCCGCGAGCGCTCCGTCGACCGTCGCCTCCGGCAGTTCGGCGAGCTCGCGGCTCGCCGCGCGCAGTTCGCCGGCGGCGGTTTCGATGCGCCGCACGGCGTCCTCCGCGCTCACGCGCGGTTACCGGTACGCGCGTCGAACACCAGCCGGTCGCGCTGCAGCGACATGTTGAGCAGAATGCCGACTGCGATGAAGTTCGTCAGAATGGAACTGCCGCCGTAGGACATGAAAGGCAGGGGAATGCCCGTAATCGGCATGATGCCGATGGTCATGCCGATGTTCACGATCATGTGAAAGGCGAGCATCGCGACGAGCCCGACACCAAGCAGCATGCCGAAACGGTCCCGCGCCGCGAACACCGCGCGCAAGCCGCCGATCACGATCACGACGTAGAGCGCGAGCAACGCGAGCGCGCCGAAATAGCCCGCTTCTTCACCCACGACGGTGAAGATGAAATCGCGGCTGTGCTCCGGCACGAAGTTGAGCTGCGTTTGGGTACCCTTGTAGAGGCCTTTACCGAACCACTCACCGCTGCCGACCGCGATTTTGGACTGATTGAGGTTCCAGCCCGCGCCTTGCGGGTCGGCCTTCGGGTTGAGAAACACGAGCAGCCGCGCGCGCTGGAACGGCTTCAAAATCTTTTCGCTCGTCAACACGTACGCCGCGGCGGAGGCGACAGCGCCCACGTAGATGCCGAAATCGAGCAAGTTCGGAAGCCCGAAGAACAGCTCCGCCGTGAGGATCGCGCCGATCACGAGCGTCGTGCCGAGATCCGGCTGCTTCAAGATCAGCAGCGCCGGGACGGCGGCGACGATCAGCGGCAGCAGCAGTTCTTGCAGTTTGCGAAACGTGCCGCGGCACAGCAGCGCGGCGGTCGCGATGGCGAGCGACAATTTCGCCGGCTCGGACGGCTGGAACGCGAACGAGCCGATGGCGATCCACCGCTGCGCGCCCAGCGCCGAGTGACCTTTGAAGAGGATGAACGCCAGCAAACCGACGTTGAGCACGTACATCGGCAGCGCCCAACGCTGCCACACATGGTAGTCGATGAAGGCGATGCCGAACATCAGCGCAATGCCGAGCAGCGCGTAGATCGCCTGGTTTCGCACCTCGTTTGCTTCGGTCGGCGTGTGGAGCGTTGCGGAACTGATGAACAACAAGCCGAAGAGCGTGACGACGACGCACGCGACCGCGAGCGTCCAGTTGAAGCGGGCATACCAGGGGCGGTCCACCGCCGCCGTCTTCTCGGCCGGCGGGCGGAGAGCATTTCGGCGACGGTCGTGGAAGCGGCGCCCATGAGCCGTTTGAACGACGTCGGCGGAATGCACGGTTTCGGCCCCATCGAGCGGGAACCCGGCGAGCCGCTCTTCCATGCGGAATGGGAAGCGCGCGTCATGGTACTCAACCGCATCCTCATGCAGCGCGGCATCTACAACATCGACGAGTTTCGCGACGCTGTCGAGCGAATCGATCCGAAGCGATATTACGGCTTGTCCTACTACGAAAAGTGGCTCGCCGGCATCGAAACGCTTTTGCGCGAACGCGGCATCATCGCATGACGTTTGCGGTGGGCGATGCGGTGATCACGAGCGGCGCCAACCCGGCCGGGCACAACCGCCTGCCCCGGTATCTACGGGCGAAGCGCGGCCGCGTGGTGGCGATCCGCGGGCGGTTTCCGCTCGCCGACCTGCGCGCTGCCGGGGCGGATGCGCCGCCCGAAATGCTGTACACCATTGCCTTCGAAGCGCGCGAAGTGTGGCAGTCCGATGCCGAGCCGAACGCGGTGCTGCACGCCGACCTCTGGGAGTCCTATCTTGAACGAACCTGACCCGCGCCACGACCACGATCACCACCATGCGTACGCGCACGATCATGGTTCGCCGAGCGCGCAGGCGACGCAGCGGGTGAACGCGCTCGTCGCGACGCTGGACGCGCGCGGTATCACGAACGACGCGGAGCTCACCGCCATCCTCGAGCGCTTCCTCGCACAAGCGGGGCCTTTGAACGGTGCCCGGCTCGTGGCGCGCGCGTGGTCCGATGCCGGCTTCAAAGAGCGGCTGCTCGCGGACGGCAATACCGCCATCGTCGAGCTCGGCCTCGACATGTCGCATTGGAGCCCCGTCAAGCTCTGCGTCGTCGCGAACACGCCGGACGTGCACAACGTCATCGTGTGCACGCTGTGCTCGTGTTATCCCATCGCGCTGCTGGGGCCGGCGCCGACCTGGTACAAAAGCGAGGCGTACCGTTCGCGCGTCGTGCGCGAGCCGCGCGCGGTCCTGCGCGAGTTCGGCGTGACGCTCGACGACCACGTCGAGGTCAAGGTGTGGGACAGCACGTCCGACTTGCGCTATTTGGTGGTGCCGATGCGGCCGCCGGGCACCGACGCGCTGAACGAAGAAGACTTGGCTGCGCTCGTCCCGCGTGACGCACTCATCGGCGTCGCGCAGGCGACGCAGCCCGCGTTAGCCGGGCGCGGCTGAAGCCGTCGCGGTGGTCGCGCGGCGGCGCCGCCGGCGACGGGCGGGCGGCTTTAGCGGCGCCGCCACCGCCGGCTCATCCGCTACGGCGGCGGATGCCGTCGCGATGTCGCCTTGCGGCGTCTGTTCGGGCGGCGCCGGCGGCGGTGCAGGCGGCGGCACCGGACGCGACCGCATCGAAAGGATCGGCACGTTCGCGAGCATCGCGACGGCGCTGTCTTTCTGCTCGAACGTGACGTCGCAATTGGCTTCGTCGACTTCGACGTACTTCGAGATCACCGCGATCAGATCGGTGCGCAGCGCCTGCACGACATCGGGTGCCAGCGACAAGTGGTCGGACAGCAGAACCAGGCGCAGCCGCTCCCGAGCGGTCGCTCCGGATTTTTCGGGTGCGAACAGTTTCTTGAAGAAGTCGATCATGCTAACGGCGGCTCCCGAACAGCGATCCCACTTTTTGCAAGAGCGTCGGCTCCTGCGGAATGTCCGGTGTCGATGTGTCCGTGCCGGCGATGCGGCCCGCGATCGCCCGGTACGCCGCACCCGCCGTTGACGCATCGTCCAGCGCCATCGGTTCGCCCTTGTTCGTTGCGATGATGACGCCCGGCTCGTCGGCGATCACGCCGAGCAGCGGCAGGCGCAGGATGGCGTTGACGTCATCGACCGACAGCATCTTGCCCTTGCGTACGAGCGCCGGACGCAACCGGTTCACGATCAGCTTCACGTCCATGCGGTTGCCCAGCAACCCGACGACGCGGTCCACGTCGCGCACCGCCGAGACTTCGGGCGTGCAGACGACGATGGCCTCGTCCGCGCCCGCGACGGCGTTCTCAAACCCTTTCTCGATTCCGGCGGGGCAATCGATAAGAACGTAATCGAAGCGCTCGCGCAGCGTTTCGATGAGACGGCGCATCGCCGCGGTGTCGACGTCGTCCTTTTCGCGCGTCTGCGCCGCGGCAAGGAGCCGCAGCGACGGCAATCGTTTGTCGGCCACGAGCGCATCTTCGATCGTGACCCGCTCTTCGAGCACGTCGAGCACGTGGCTGCGCACACGCGCTTCCAAGCCCATGACGATGTCGAGATTGCGCAGCCCGACGT
>JBHEMQ010000053.1:0-16702 GCA_046262475.1 Candidatus Velthaea sp. | reverse complement strand
ATCCAGGCTCGCATCCTGGCCGCCACCAACCGCGATCTGGCCGCCATGGTGGAGTCCGGACGCTTTCGCAAGGACCTCTACTTCCGCCTGAATGTCGTGAACCTCCGCGTCCCTGCTCTGCGCGAGCGCCGCTCCGACGTTCGCCGTTGTGGTCGTTTTGCCGACGCCGCCCTTGCCCGACGTCACCACGATTGCGCGGCCGCGCGTCGCCGGTGACGGCGCTGCGGCCGGTGCGCTGTGCGTTTGAACCTCGTGCATCTATCCCGCCTTTTTTTGTCCGAAGAGCCGGCTCAAGAAGCCGGGCGCGTGCAGCTGCGTGAACGGCACCACATCGCCCTCGAGCCGGCGCGCGATCTTGTCGTAGATTGCGGCGAGCCGCGAGTCGGTCGACAGCACGACCGGTTCGCCGCGATTCGTCGTGTCGATGATCTCGTCGTCGTCGGGAACGATGCCGAGCAATTCGGTGGCCAGAATTTCGCACACGTCTTCGACGGACATCATGTCGCCGGTGCGAACCATCTCGGGGCGGATCCGATTGATGATGAGCCGAATGGGGAGGCCGCGATCGCGCAGCTTGCCGATCACGCGGTCAGCGTCGCGGATGGCGCTGACCTCGGGTGTGGTCACGACGACCGCCTCCGCTGCGCCGGCCACCGCGTTCCGGAATCCGTGTTCGATGCCGGCGGGACAATCGATCAGCACGAAGTCGCACAGTTCAGCGACTTGCTCCGCGACGTGCGCGAACTGCAATTCGCTCACGGCCGTTTTGTCGCGCGTTTGGGCCGCGGGCAAGATCGCCAGCGAATCGAACCGCTTGTCCTTGATCAGCGCTTGGCGCAGCTGGCAGCGACCCTCCACGACCTCGACCAAGTCGAACACGATACGTTTCTCGACGCCGAGCACCAAATCGAGATTGCGCAAACCGATGTCGGCGTCGATGAGCACGACGCGCTTGCCGCGCTTGGCGAGGGCGGCGCCGAGGTTTGCGGTCGTCGTCGTCTTCCCGACGCCGCCCTTGCCGGACGTGAGCACGATGCGGCGGGCGCTCATAGCGTCACCTCCCGGCGGCCGAGGTCGGCGGCGAAGTGCGAGACCACCGCGATGCGTTCGCCCGACACGTAGGCGTGCTGCGGGCCGGCGCCGGCGTTGCCGGTGAAGCCTTCGGGAGCGTCGGGCATCGCAATCAGCGTCGAGATCCGCAGCTGCGTCGGCGCGAGCTCGAGCGCGACGACGCGCGCGCTGGCGTCGCCCTGCGCGCCGGCGTGCGCGACGCCGCGCAGCGCGCCGAAGACGACGATGTCGCCGCTCGCGATGAGTTCCGCGCCCGGATTGACGTCGCCGATCACCACGATGTTCCCCAGATTGTGCAGCGCCTGCCCGCCGCGCAACGTGCCGCGATGGTACAGCGTGGACACGCCGGCCGGGGCCGCGGCGGGGGTCGGCGGGATCGTCACACCGGCGGCAGCCGGCGGTCCGGCGACCGCGCGGTGCACCGCCGCGGCCTCACGCCGGGTACGGCGCTGTGCGAGGTCGGCGCGCGCACCGGCGAAATCCGCAACGAGCGACCGCGCGCTTTCGCTGAGCGCGACGTTGCGCGGTGCGCGCGAGCGGGGCAACGGCGCGACCTCGGCTACGGGCACGTGGCCGAGATACGCAAGTTCGAGCTCCGCGAGCATCGGCGCGAGCGCTTCCGGGCCCGACACGCCGTCGAGCGTGACGCCGAACTCTGCGAGCAGGTCGCGCAGCTCCGCCAGCTCCGCGGGTCCGGCGTCGACCGGCCCGAGGTTGGCGACCGCCCGGCTTCCGCGGAAAAAACTTCCGCGCTCCTCGAGCTGCGTGCGCAGTTCCGCCGCTGCCGCGGGGAGCGCGCGGTCCACCGCGATTTCCAAGTTCCGGCCGCGTCCGCGAATCATGCTCATGAGGTGCACACCGCTTTCATCCCGGCGCGATTCCGAAGCGTGGGGAATCGGCCTTCCGCTCTCCACACGGCGCTCACAAGAAAATGCGCTTCTCCACAAAGCCTCCACGTTTCGTCCACATATCCCGCGCCGCCGCGGCTGCGAGCGGCCTCGGACCAACGCGACCGGGCCGTTCCTCGAAACCGATGGGGGCAGCCCCGACGTTGTCGAATACGCTCGCCCCGGGCCCGCCCTCGAAAGTAGACCGCAATGATGCTACGCCGCCTCGTCGTCATTTCATTAACCGTAGCGATGCTGTGTGCCACCATCCCGGCACCCGCCGGCGCCGGCACGTCAACCGGCACCGAAGTGCAAATCGGCAAAGACACCGACAAACAAGTCACCGACTCCACGAACGTGGTGACCGATCCGCTGCTCAACGCGTGGGTCAACGAAGTCACGCAGAAGCTGTGGGCGCAAGTCGCGCGCAAAGACGTTCCGTACAACATCAAGATCTTGGACGATCCGTCGCCGAACGCGTTTTCGACGCTGGGCGGCTACGTGTACGTCAATGAAGCGACGCTCGACTTCGTGCAGTCCGACGACGAACTGGCCGGCGTTCTCGGGCACGAAACGGGCCATCTCGAGCGCCGTCACGCCGTTACCACCGCGAACAAGGCGAACATCCTCAACGTCGTCCTCGGCGTCGGATCGCTCTTCTCGCCGTTCCTGTACCGCTTCGGCCAGTTCATTCAGGCCGGCGCGATCGCGAAGATGGAGCGCATCAACGAGACGGAGGCCGACAAGTACGGTCTGTTGCTCATGGGGCGCGCCGGTTACGACCCCGAGGCGATGGTCTCGTTCATGATGCACTTCAACACGGTTTTTCAGGCCCACAACGGCCTGCTCGACAAGTATCTCGCCGATCATCCCGATTGGCCGAATCGTATTTCCCATTTGATGGGCTACGAGCAGCTCGATCCCAAGACGCGGACCGACGACCAGCGCGAGGCCGCCGCCCTGCACAACCTCGACGAAGCGCGGTACTCCATCGCCGCACGCCAATTTGCGGTACTCAGCAAGAGCCATCCGGACAACACCGCGCTGCTCTACCACCTCGGCGAGGCGCAGCTCGCGGTCGGACAGACGGCGAAAGGCGAGCAAAATCTCGCCGCCGCGGCGGCAAAAGGAACTCCGCAGACTCGCACGGCGGCGCTGGGGCGGATTGCCGCCTTGCGCGACACGGAGAAACGGTTGAACCTCGCGCGTCCCAACGTCCAGCCGCTGCGCGACGCGGTCGCGCAGGCGCAAACGAACGAGACGGCCGCCGCGACGGCGATCACGAGCCGCCGCGATTCGGGCCGCGACCAGCTCAAAGCGATGACGTCCCGCATTCAGAACATCGCATACCAGATCCCGGACTTCTCGCGCATCAATCCGCGCAAGGGCGGGCGGCTCGACGCCGTTCTGCACAACCTCACGACGATGGGCCGTTCGCTCAACACCGGCATCGGTCACGCCCAGGAAGCAATCGGGGGCGTCGGCTCGCTCGAACGCAATAAAGAAGGCGGCCTGCTCAAAGAGAACGCGGACATCCTGAACGAGATGGGCGCCGCGGTCAAACTCGATGCGGCGCCGCCGCAAGCGCTCGCGACCTTCGCGTATTATCCGCGCATGCTCGCCAACACGACCGCCGCCGGCGGTGACATGGTTCGCGCGGTGGACGCGGCGCGCGCATCGCTGGCGATGCTCGACATCGGACTGGGCGATCTCGACAAGTTCGTACGCCTGCTGCCGCGAATGCAGCTCGATGTGTCGGGCGACATCGGTTTGAACGACTACAAGACACTCGAAACGCCGATGGCGGCCGCCGCCGAGTCCTTGAACAAAGCGGCCGTGGCGGCATCGCAGGCGTCGCAATTGCTGATGATGGCGCGTTCGCGACAGCTCGAGACGCGCATCGACATGCTCGGCCTCGCCTCCTCGCCCGACCGGTACGCCACCCTGCAGCACGCACTCGAGGTGCGCTTCCACAACGCGCCGATGAGCTACGACGCGATGCTGCGCGCGGATCTTTCTCCGGGCCAAGTCGCGGCGAGTTCCGTGGTCGCCGCCGACACCAATGTGTCGCCGGCCGTCATCCAGCAGGAAGCCAAAGCGACGCACCGCGCGTTCGTCGATGTCGCGAACGGCCGCGGCATGCACGCCGAGGCGCTGGAAATCATGCTCGGGCTCGTCTGGCTCGATTATTCGGACGATCCCGACAAAGAAGCGCGGGGCCGCACGTAACCCCCGACGCTGACCGGGGTATGCGCACGGTATGAACGCCATGCGCTCCTCGGTCCTGGGCGCCGCCGAGGTCTTCCAGCGGTTGCGCGGCACCCTGAACGTCGGCGCCGTGCATGCCGGCGCGCGCAGGCCGTTCCAGTTTTTTCTCTGCGGCGATCCGGCGCTCGTTGCGGACTTTCGCGCGCTCCTGCTCGACGGCCAAGGCGCCGAAGGTTTCGTGCCGCTCGATGCCGCCGCGACGCTCGAGACCATCGACCCCGCGAAGAGCCGCACGCTCGATACCCGCGACGCGCGCTGCGTCGTCTTCCTCGGTCAGAGCGGCGACCGGGCCGGCGCGCGCCTCGACCTGCTTGCGGGGCTGCGCCTGCCGATTCTGGCGCTGCTGGTCGACTCCGCCGTCACCGTACCCACTGGTCCGGTGCAGCCGCCGGGACCGGGCGCGACGGAGGACTACCTGGTCCCAGCGGTCACCCTCGAGGCACTTCGCGGCCGCTTTCTCCCGCATCTCATCGAGTGTTGCAAGGGCATCGAGATCGCGGTGGGCCGCCGGCTGCCGGCGCTGCGCGAAACGGTAGCCGCGAAGCTGACCCGCGATGCGGCGCTCAACGCCTTGAAGGTGGCCGGTGCGAGCGCCGTCGTCGATCACGTTCCCGTGCTCGGCATCGTGCTCGGCGCGTTCGCTTCGGCGGGCGACATGATGGCCATCACCGGCATTCAAATGATGCTGATGCTGCAGATCGGGGCGACGTACGGCAAAGATCCCGATTTCGCGCACGTATGGGAACTGCTGCCGATCGTCGGCGGCGGCTTCGGCTGGCGTGCGCTCTCGCGCGAGCTCGCCGGTTTCATTCCGGTCGCCGGCGTCTTCATCAAGGCGGCGATTGCGTATGCGGGCACCGTCGTCGTGGGCGAAGGCGCGCGCGTGTACTTTCAGTACGGCCGGCACATGACGGCCGCCGACGGCGCGCAGCTCTACGAAGACAGCAAGATTGCCGCGATGGCGTTCGCGCGCGACATGTTCGCGCTGCTGCGCCGCAACGGGAACGGCTCGGGCCCCGACGTTCCGCCGGCGGCCTAGTCCCGCCGCTGCGCTCCGCGGCCGAGGTGCGCGAGCAAGTCATCGTCGCTGAGGTGAGCGAAGTCGGCGCGTAACTGCGGACGCACGCGTGCCGCGAGCCGCGCGGCCAAATCTGCGCGTGCGTGGGGTTCTAGCGCATCGCGCCGCAGAACGTAGCGCACGACCAAGGCGCGGTCGCCGGCGGCGAGACCGTCGTCCGCGGGCGTCGGACGAACCAGATATTCGTCGAGGACCGATGGGCTGTACGCAGCATCGCGCACGACGATCGTGCCGGCGGCGTAATCGCCGAGCCGTTTGTTCTCGCGCGAGAGCAGCGCGACCAGCGCGGAGACCGCGTACAGGCCCAGCGCCACGTCGACCGCGCGCACCAGATTGCGAATGACGGCGCCGCCGACGTCGAGTGGAAAACCAGCGTCGCGCACAACGCGGATGCCGAGAGCGCGTTTGCCCGGCGTGCGCCCCGACCACCACAACTCAAACACGATGAAGTAGCCGAAGAAAATGACGAAAACGGCCATCACGGAAACGGCGATGAGCACCGCGGAGAGCGTCTTGACGGGCAAGTGGAGCGCGGCGACGACGGCGATCAGCGGCGCCTGCAGCACGACTAGCAGCAGCAACACGGCCGCGGTACATGCAAGTTGAATGCCGATGTCGAGCGAAACGGCCAAGAAGCGGCTGCCCAATCCGGCCAGCTCGTAGCGAATGGCGATGCTTTCGCCGGTCCGGACTTCGAGCGTGCGCTCCACCTCGGGCGGATACGTCCGGGGCGCGCGAAGCCCTCGCGGCGAATACCGCCGCATGCGGGAAAAGCGGTTCGTCGCGGCGCGCCGGCCGCGCTGGCAGCGCTTGGAAGAACTGCTCGTGCGCGTCGACGCTCGCGGTTTGCGTGCGCTCGCGCGCGCCCAGCTCGACGAGCTGGCCCTCGGATACCGTGCGGCGACCAGCGATCTTGCGATGGCGCAGGGGCGCGGTTACGATGCGGCGCTCGTCGGTTATCTCAACCGCCTGCTGGCGCGTGCGCATGCGTACGTGTATCTCGGAACGAGCGAATCCGGCTGGTCGCGGCTGCGACGGTTTCTCGTGCGAACGTTTCCGCGCGAGGCGCGGCGCTCGTGGCGGCCGATCACGCTGTGCATCGCAGTGACCGTCATCGCGGCGGTCCTCGCGTACCGCTCCGTGAGCGCGGACCCGGCCAATGCCTATGCGCTGCTTCCGCCGCAGCAAATTCCGCTCGTGACACGCAGCCTGCACGATTCCAATTTCGGTTTCGATCCGGCGTTCGCGCCGGCGATGTCGAGCATCATCATAAGCAACAACATTCGCGTCGCTGCCTTGGCGTTCGCCGGCGGCATCACGTGCGGCGTGCTGACGCTATGGATTCTATTGCAGAACGGGCTGATGCTCGGCGGCGACGGCGCAATCTTCGCGCGCGCGCATTTCGGGCTCGACTATTGGGCCACGGTGGCGCCGCACGGCGTCATCGAATTGACCGCAATTCAGGTCGCGGGCGGTGCGGGATTGCTCCTGGCCGCGGGCATTCTCATGCCGGGCCGGGCCCGCCGGCGCGACGCGCTCGTCCGCAACGCGCGGCGCGCCGGGACGCTCGTCATGGGAACCGCGGCGATGCTCGTCGTTGCCGGCGCGATCGAAGGCTTCGTGTCGCCGCAGCGCTTCAGCGTGGCCGTGCGCATCGGCGTCGGCGCCGTCACCGGCGTTGCGCTCGCGTCGTACTTCGCGTTCGCCGGGCGCGCTTCACAGAAGGGCGCGCGATTTGATCTCGACGTAGGCGTCGAGGAGCGCGACCGTGAGGTCCGCGGCCGGGACGTCGACGACGCCGATCCCGCGCTCGCGTAAGAGCGCGACGGCGCGTTCGCGCTCCGCTGCCAGCGATGCCGCCACGGCCGCGCGGTAGGCGTCCGACGCGGTTTCCGGTAGCCGTTCGCGCGCCGACGCGATTGCCGCGTCGTTCATCAGCACCACGAGCACGAGGTGGTGCGGCGCGAGCAATGCGAGCGAACCGAGCACCGCACCGGACGCGACCGGATCGAACAGGTCGGTGAAAAGCACGATCAAGCTGCGCTTGCGATAACGGCGCCGCAGGTCGAGCGCCGCGCGTTCGTAGTCCGATTCCTCGAAGTGCGGCTCGAGATCGGCGAGCACGTCGGCGAGGGCCGCGGCATGCACCGCGCCGCGCCGGGGCGCAAGCGCGGCGAGCGCGGTCGTGGCGAACGCGTACAAACCGACGCGGTCGTCGGCCAGCTGCGCGATGGAGGCGATCGAGAGCGCCGCGGAAACCGCGTAATCCAATTTGCGCCGGTCGCCCAAGCGCGCAGCCATGAGCCGCCCGGCGTCCAGCGCGACGACGATCTGCTGACTGCGTTCGACTTCGTATTGCGCCACCATCACGCGGCCGCGCCGCGCCGTAGCCTTCCAATCGATCGTCCGGAACGGGTCGCCGCTCGCGTACTCGCGCAGACTCTCGAAATCGCTCCCGACACCGCGCCGGCGGATGCGGCGGAGCCCCGCCTCGAGCATGCGCGCGCGGCGTGCGAGATCGCCCGCGCGCTCCAAGCCGCGCATGTCCGGCATCACCCGGACCTCGACCGGTTCGCCGACGAGCAGGCGCCGCCGGATGAAGCCGAGGGGCGATTCGAACCATGCGAACGCGCGCCCGAACGACGTGCGGCCGCGCTCGCGCGGGACGAACGCGATGCGCACGACCGTGCGGGCGTTGGCGCCGACGCGGCCATACGCGAAGGCCGTCCCGACGGCGAGCCGTTCCGCGGGCGCCTCGGCGATCGCGAAGCGCAGCACCGTCGCGCCCCGGTTCGTTACCGTGTACTCCAGCGCATCCCGGCGGCCGAGCGCGAGGCGCGCCGGCACCGCACGCTCGATGCGCGGCGCGCGCCGCACGAGCGCCGCATCGGCCGCTAACGCCGCGAGCAAGCCGACGGCTCCCGCGCCTGCGGCGAACGGCCACGGCACGACGGCGGCAAGGGAGCCGGCGCCGGCCCCAGCCGCGAGCACCGCGCCGACGCCGCGCGGCCCGAGCCACGCGGGCGGGCGGGCGCCGGTCACTCGCGCGGCGCTGGAGCCGCGGCGAGAACGCGCGCGACCACCGCGTCCGAATCGGTGCCTTCCAGCTCCGCTTCCGGGCGCACGATCATCCGATGCCCGAGCACGAGCGGCGCCGTCGTCTTCACGTCGTCGGGCGTCGCGAAGTCGCGTCCGTCGATAGCGGCGGCGGCTTGTGCCGCGCTGACCAGCGCGAGCCCCGCGCGCGGACTGGCGCCGAGCGCGACGTCGTCGGCGGCGCGCGTCGCCGCGACGATCGCGTACACGTACGCCTGCAGCGTTTCCGATAGGTGCACCGCGCGCACCTCGCGCTGCGCCTGCAGCAATTCGCGGGCGTCCGCGACGGTCGTCACACCCGCCGCATCGAGGTCGTGCGCGTCGAAGCCGCCGACGCTTTTCGCGATCAGCGCGCGCTCTTGCGCCGGCGTCGGATACGCCGTGCGCGCACGCACGAGAAAGCGGTCGAGCTGCGCTTCAGGCAGCGGATACGTTCCCTCGAACTCGATCGGGTTTTGCGTCGCGCACACGAGAAACGGCCGCGGCAGCGTCTGCGGCTCGCCGTCGATCGTGGCCTGCCGTTCTTCCATCGCTTCGAGCAAGGCCGATTGCGTTTTCGGAGGCGTGCGGTTGATCTCGTCCGCCAAGAGCAGGTTGGTGAAAACGGGGCCGCGCCGCAACGAAAACGTCGCGCTCCGCGGATCGAAGACGGTCGTCCCGACGACGTCCGAGGGCATGAGGTCGGGCGTGAACTGAATGCGCCGGAACTCGCATCCCAAGAGGCGCGCGGCAAGCCGCACGAGTAGCGTTTTCGCTGTGCCGGGAACGCCTTCGAGCAGAATGTGCCCGTTCGCCAAGAGCGCGACGAGCAGCGCGAAAACGCTTTGCTCGTTACCGACGACGACGCGTTCGAGACCGGCCTGCAAACGCTGCGCGACGCCCGTCGCCGTTACCGCCATAGCGAAATTCCTTTCGTAGTGTGTGGGCGAGCCGCACGCTCGCTACCAACTCCGCGTCGGTACGGACCGGCGCGCGCAGCGTTTCGGTGTACCGCAACAGCGCTGCGCCGTCGGAGCGCAAGCGCGCGACGGCGGCCATTTCCTCAACGCCTGCGCTGTCGGCCGCGCCGACGCGCCGTGCGACCATCGCCAGCGTATCGCGCGCCACGATGGTGCGTGCGTCGTCACGCGCGTGCGCGCGCTCGTAGAGGGCGGCCAGCGCCTCAATGAACTCCGCCGACGTCGGCTCGCGCTTGGGTGTCAGCGCGAACGGTGTGCCGCTGGGCAGCGCCGCGCCCGCGAGTGCGAGTGCGACGGCGACCGCGGCGAAGGCCAGCGCCACGAGAACGGGCGCGGGCAAGGCGCGATACCAGGGACGGTCGCGCAGCGCGCCGTGCACGCCGTCGTCGAACGCCACGGTTCCGCCGGCGCGTAGCGGCCGGCCTAACAGGTACGCGAGCCGCGCGTTTGCGCCGCGCGCGATCCACGCATTGCTGAACGGCACCGGATCCGCTACGGCGATGACTTCGCCGCGGCCGAGCGGGTAGCGCGCGATGAGGTCGCCGAGCTCGTCGTGCACGTCGGACGTGCCGCGCGCGGACGGCCAGAGCAGCATGCGGTTCGTTCCGAAGCCTTGCGGCGTGCCCGCCAGCGCCACCCAATCGCCGGAGATGGTCCCGCGCCGGCCGACATCCGGAAGCCACTGCGGCAACCTCAATTGGTCGTCTTCGACTTTCGCGAGGCCGGCGAACCGGCCCACATACACCAGCCGGCCGCCCCGGCGCACCCACGCGGCGAGCGCGGCAACGTCGGCTGCGGTGCGCCCCGATATGCCCGCCAGAAACGGTAATGGTGCCACGCTGATCAGCGTATCGACGGAAGCGTCGAGTTCGATCGGCCGGCGTACGTAGCGCCCAGTACGAATGCCTTCGCGCTCGAGCAGCGCGACCCACGCGCGGACGCCTCCCGATGCGAAGTCGGTGCTAGCGAACGTATCGTACTTCGGCTTGTCGTTTCGTTCCGTGAGCAGCGCCAGAACGCCGACCACGAGCAGCAACGCGACGGCAGCAAGGCTTTGCGCGTTGAGACGACTCCTCATGCGCCCATTGCCGCGAAGAAACGATCGTACGCGCCTTGCATGCGCGCGAAATGTTCGGGCCCCGGGTCGGCAGGCGCGAAAATTGCGACGACGGCCGTGCCGGCGAGAGCGTCGAATGCCGCATCGCGCACGAGGCGGCGATATTCGCCCGGCGTTCGCGCGGGATCGTACGGGAGCCGTCCGGATTCGTCGAGCGCGCGCACGGCGGAGAGAAAAAGCAGTGCCGCCGCTTCGCGGTAGTTGCCTGCCCGTGCCGCATCGGCCGCCGCCGCCCGCAGCGCCCCGGCCGAACGCTCGGGCGCCGGCGGCTCGCCGACGTCAGCCGGGGCGCGGCCGCGGCGGCGGTGCGCCACCCCGCGCACGAGGCGATACACCGCGTACGCGAAGCCCGCGGCGGCGAGGACGATGATGACCGTCCCGGCAAGCACGTTCAGCGGATTGTCGGCACCCAGCAGGTGGCCGATCGCACGAAAAACGCGCGCGATCGCATCCCCGAACCACATCACGATGCGGTCCAGCAGCGACGGCTCGGGCGCCGTCGACGACGTCCGTTCGCCGAAGCGCGGATCGCGCAGGATCGCGCGCACGACGGTCTGCGGATCGCCGTGCGGCCATGATACTGCGGCTTTCACGCGGTGCCGGATACGTCGATCAGGGCAGGGCTTCCGCAGCCAGCGCGAGATCGTAGCCTTCGCGCCTCACTCGCAAATCGTACCAATAGACCACGAGATACGCGCTCAAGAGCGCGCCGAGCACGACGTTGCCGATCCCCAGCACGATCGGATACAACGCGGCGACGTGCGTGACCAGCGCGAGCGTCGTCGCGGAAGCTACGAGTACAAGCGAGCCGATAATGGAAACCGCGAAGAGAATCGCCGCAACGAGCAGCGAGCGCCAGAACATGTCCTTTGCGAACGTGCGGCGGAAGCCGGAAGCGATCGCGGTTACCGGATTGGGTTCCTCGAGCGCGACGGAAACGGACGCCAATTCCCACGCCAGAAACAGCAGCATGCCGGCCCCGAGCACCGCGAGGGACGCTGCGATGGCGATCGGGATGCCGACGACGAACGCGGCGACCGGCGATGCGGCGGATAGCGCGACGATCATCAACGTGACGACGAACGTGACGACGAAGATCAGCACGAACAGCACGACGCCCAGCGCGACGAACACCAGGCCGGTCACGAGTTGGGGAATCCAGCGGTGCAGGGCGTCGCGATACGCATCGCGCACGGACGGCGCGTGCCCGCGATAGCTTCGCGCAGCGGCGATGCTGCATGCGGTGGCGGCGAGCGGGCCGACGGCGAAAGTCAGCAGCAGCGCCAGCGCGGACGCAAACGAAAAATGGTTCTGCTCGCTGATGCGCCGCAGAATCGCCGCCGTCTGTTCGGGGTGGCCCGGCGGCACCATGATCAGGCGCTGGAACTCGGCGAACATCGATGCGCGCGCGGGCGCGCCGATGTACTGCAAGATCGCCGCTGGCGCCGCCACGACCGCTAGGATGAGCACGAGCGGCGCGAAGCGCCGGACGAATAACGTCACGGCGCGATCTAAGATCTCTCCGACGCCGAGCGGCTGCAGATCCGGTTCTTTCACGGCTGCAATGCGTTCGGAGACGTGCGCGCGAAATCCCGGAGATGCACATCGGTTCGGTGGCGGCGCTGTGGCGTTATCCGGTGAAGAGTCTGGCGCGCGAAGAACTCGTGCGCGCCGAGGTGCGGGCCGAGGGATTCGCGGGCGACCGCACCTCGGCGCTCATCGTGGCAACGCCCGACCATCCGCGCGCCGGAAAAACGTTCCGCGGCAAGGAACACAACGGGCTGCACGTGCTGCGCGACGCGAGCGCGGCCGTGGAAGCCGCGCGCGGCGCCGGCGTCACCTTGGAGGTTGCGGCCGGCGAACGCTACTTCGACGCGCGCCCGGTCTCACTGATCTTCGACCGCTGGCTGCGCGATGTCGAAGCACTCGTCGGACATCCGCTGGATCCGCTGCGGTTCCGGCCAAACATCTTCGCGCACGCCGCTCAAGGCTTCAATCGCCCGGAGAGCGCGATGGTCGGCATGACGCTCGGCGCCGGCACGGTGGTGCTCGGCGTCGTCGACACGATCCGGCGCTGCGTCACGCCGACGTATGACGTCGCGACGGGCGAACCCGAGCCCGCGTTGCTGCGCGCGATCGCGCAGCAACGCGACAACACGATCGGCATCTACTGCACCATCATTCGGCCGGGAACGGTCGCGCGCGGCGACGCGCTCGTTGCGCTCTAACCGCTACAAGAGGGAACGCCGGCCTTCGAGCGCCTTCGCCAGCGTGACGTCGTCCGCATAATCGATATCGCCGCCGATCGGTAAGCCGTAGGCGAGCCGCGTCACGCGCGCACCGCTCGGCGCGATCAGCCGCGACAAGTAGATCGCCGTCGTTTCGCCCTCCGCATTGGGGTTCGTGGCAAAGATGACCTCGAGCGGCGTCTCCGCTGCGATGCGGTCGATCAACTGCTGCACGCGAAGCTGCGCTGCACCGATCCCATCCATCGGCGAGATCAATCCGCCGAGAACGTGGTAGCGTCCCTTGTACGCGGAGGTGCGTTCCAGCGCGTAAATGTCCTTGGCCTCGGCAACGACGCACAGGAGCGTCGCATCGCGGCGCGGGTCGCTGCATATCTCGCACGGATCCGCTTCGGTGATCGAAAAACACCGCGAGCACAAGCGCACGCGTTCTTTCAGCGCGATGATGGCTTCCGCCAATGCGTCGGCGTCCGCGCGCGGCCGGTTCAACAAGTGAAACACCAGCCGCGCGGCCGTTTTCGGACCGATCGTCGGTAATTTCGAGAATTCGTTGATGAGGGCGGCGACCGGCCCGGTGATGACGTTGATGAAGCCGGACCTACATCAAACCGGGAATGCGCAGACCGCCCGTCAACGCGCCCATCTTGCGCTGACTGAGCTCCTGGACTTTTCCAAGCGCATCGTTGCAGGCGACGACCAGCAAATCTTCGAGGGTCTCGATGTCGTCCGGATCGACCGCCTGGGGTTTCACCGACACCTTGGTGACGCGGAAATCGCCGTTGACGGCGACGGTTACGGCGCCGCCCCCGGCGGTACCCTCGATGACGGTGTTCGCGAGCTCTTGCTGCACGCGCTCCATCTCTTGCTGCATCTTTCGCATTTGCGCCATCATTTGAGCTTGATTCATGGTTTTGCGCTTTCTAACTCAGCTTTTTCAGCGCGTAGCGCATGAGGTCGCCCGGATGTTCGTCCTCGTCGGCTGCGGCTTGCGGTTCGGGGGCACGTCCGTTATCCACGACGACATGGACCTCGAGCCGGCGTCCGACGATGCCGTCGAGTGCGCGTCGTATGGTCTCCACATTCGTCTTCAGCATGTTCGCGACCGGCGGATCAGGCGCGCGCAGCGTGACCGCCTTGCCGTCAAACGCCTCGACCGTCGCACGTGACATGCCCGCGCGAATCGACGGCTTCTCCGACTCCGCTCGCGTGCGTACGTTCTGCCACAGCGAGCGAATCTTTTGAAGCGTGAGCTCCGCCGGCGCGGCAGCCGCGGGCGCTGCCGCAACCGGCGGCGGGGGCGCCGCAACGGGCCGTTGCGCAAGCGCCTGCGTGGGCGGCGCGGGGGCCGGCGGCGCGCCGCCCTCCAGCGCCGCGACGCGGGCCGCAAGCGCGTCCAGCGCCGGATCTTCGGCTTGCAGGATGAATCGCAGAACCGCGGTCTCCAATTCGAGACGCGCGTTACCGGAACCGCGCGCGGCGGCGAACGCGTCTGCGAGCAGGCGCAACGCGCGCACGAGCCGCGCTTGCGGCGTTGCGGCGGCACGCTGCACCGCGAGCGCCGCGTCTTCCACCGACAGATCGCGCGACAGCAGCTCGGCGTTCACGCGCGCAACGAGCAGGTGACGGAACTCCGCGATCGTGTTGCGGATCAGTCCCGGCATGTCGGCCCCGGCGTCGCTCGCGTCGTCGACCGTCGTGAGCGCAGCGCTGGCATCGCCGTCGAGCGCGGCCGTCAGCAGCCGCTGCGCGAATTCGCGTCCGGTTTGCCCGAACGCGGCATCGACGGTCGCCGTATCGACCGGACCGTTCGCGAATGCCGCGACCTGCTCGAGCATCGTGAGCGCATCGCGCAATCCGCCGTCGGCGCGATATGCGATGGCGCCGAGCGCGCCGTCGTCGATGGCGATGCCCTCCGCGGCGCTAATTTCGCGCATCCGCCGGATCATCGTCTCGATCGGAATGCGCCGAAAGGCATAGCGCTGGCACCGCGACAGAATGGTCGGCGGAAGCGCCTCGGGCGCGGTGGTAGCGAGAATGAACACGGCATAGGGCGGCGGCTCTTCGAGCGTTTTGAGGAACGCATTCGCGCCCTCTTTCGTGAGCATGTGCGCCTCGTCGATGATGTAGACTTTCATGCGCATCGTCGCGGGCGCAAATTTCACGGCGTCACGCAACGCGCGAATCTCGTCGATGCCGCGATTGGACGCAGCGTCGATCTCGAGCACGTCGAGCGCGGTGCCCGCCAGGATTGCGGTGCAGTTCTCGCACGTGTTATCCGGCGCCGACGTCGGCCCGTGGGCGCACTCGATGCAGCGCGCGAGAATCTTCGCCGCCGATGTCTTGCCGGAACCGCGCGGCCCGGAAAAGAGATAGGCATGCGCCAGCCGCCCGGTGTCGATCGCAGTGGTCAACGTACGGACGACGGCGTCTTGCCCCACGAGGTCGGCGAACGTCCTGGGGCGCCAGATGCGGTACAGGGACATTAAACGGCGCGGTCCCGCGCGCGCACGCTTGCGCTGGGCTCTCTCGTGTAGGCGGTGGTCATTGGGTCGCCTGTAGTTCGGGAATTGCGGAAACGCTCCCCGTGCGCGGCGGCGTTTACGTCAGCGTCCGACCGGGTATAATTCGTGCAGCCGATGGCCCCGGCGCACGTTCTTTTACAAGAGCGAGGCGTTGTTTCGTTCCCGGCGGCCGGTTTCCAGGAGCACATGTGACGGTAGCGGCTCTCGACCTGCGCGCGGCGCTGCGCGAACAATTCGCATTCGATCATTTCCACCCGGGACAGGAAGAAGTGATTCGTCGCATCCTGGGCGGCGAAGATACGCTTGCCATCCTTGCCACCGGCGCCGGCAAGTCGCTGTGCTATCAACTGCCGGCGCTGCTGCTTGACGGAACGACGCTCGTCGTGAGCCCCCTGATCGCGCTGATGAAAGATCAGATCGACATGCTGCGCGAGCGCGGCTTCACGAACGTCGTCGCGCTCAATTCGACGCTCTCGGAAGACCAGGAAGCGCTGGCGATGAAGCGCATCGCGTCGGGCGGCATGAAGATCGTGTTCGTCACGCCGGAGAAGCTGGAAGACGACGCGTTCGTGACGATCCTGCGCAGCCTCACCGTTCCGCTCTTCGTCGTGGACGAAGCACACTGCATCAGCGCCTGGGGCCACGACTTCCGCCCGGCGTACTTGAATCTCGGCCGCGTGATCACGCAACTCGGCGATCCGACGGTGCTGGCGCTGACCGCGACCGCGACGCCCGCGGTTCGTGAGGACATCCTCATTCAGCTCGGAATTCCGAACGTCAAACCGATCGTGAAGGGCTTCGACCGGCCCAACTTGCGGTACGAAGTGCGGCGCGCCGACTCGGAGTCCGCCAAGCTCAAGGCGCTCAAAGAACTCTTCGAGACGGGGCTCGACGGCACGGGCATCATCTATACGGCCACGATCAAGAACGCGCTCGAGGTGCAGCACTACCTGCACGACGTTATGGATCTTCCGGCGGCCGTGTACCACTCGAAGCTGCAAAAGCACGATCGGGTTTCCGTCCACGAGCTCTTCATGCAGGAAGCGATTCGCGCCGTCGTCGCGACGAACGCCTTCGGCCTCGGTATCGACAAGGCGAACATCCGGTTCGTCGTGCACTACGATCTGCCCGGCTCGGTCGAGGCATACACGCAGGAAGCCGGCCGCGCCGGACGCGACGGCGATCTATCGCGCTGCATTCTGCTCTACCGCATGAGCGACACACGCCGCAAACTGCGGCGCGTGCGACAATTGCTTGCACGGTAATCGAACGACACAACTGTCGGCCTACCGTATTGCCGACGTCGTATTTCACCCGAAATTCGGGCAAGGCACGGTGGAGCGGGCCGAGAAAGACTTGGTAACGGTCTTGTTTCCGAACGTCGGTTACAAGACGCTGCTTGCCTCTGCTGTGAGTCGAGAAGCAAAAATCGCCTAGGGAAAGCGCTGATTTCAGCAC
>JBHEMQ010000052.1:17948-22263 GCA_046262475.1 Candidatus Velthaea sp. | reverse complement strand
GTCCGCTACCAAACAGCCGTCCTCGACGCGCCGGGCGCGGAAAGCTTCCAATATTGGCCGCCCACGCCACCGGACCAACTCGAATCGGTGGCAGTCGCGCGTTTCTCATCGAGCGATGCGCTTCGCCGGTGGCGCGGCTCCGACCGGCATCGCGAGCTCATAGCGGATCTCGAACCGCTCGTCGAGGGCCGCATCGTCGTCCAGCTCGCGGGACAGGCGGCATCCGAATATTTCGGGCAGCACACTACGACCGAAGTGATCATTACCGACATCAAGGCCGGTCAAGAGACGGCATACCGCGCTTTTGCCGATCGCATTCAAAAAGCGCAGGAGACGTTTGCGGGCTACCTCGGCTCCTTCGTGCAGCCGCCGCAGAGCAACGAAAGCACGTGGACGACGGTGCTCCGATTCGATACGCCGGAGCATCTCGAACAATGGCTTGCTTCCAAAGAGCGCGCCGCACTGCTCGCCGAAAGCCGGGACCTCATTCACGGGTTCCGCGCGCAGCGCGTCGACACGTCGTTTCCGGGTTGGGCACCAGTCAACCCGAAGACCGGCAAGCCGCCGAACATGTGGAAGACGGCGAGCCTCGTGCTGCTGACGCTCTTCCCCGTGGTGATGCTCGAACTGAAGTTTCTCAATCCGCTACTGCGCGGACTCCCGCCCGCGCTGGCGACGTTTGTGGGCAACGCGATCAGCGTGGCGTTGACGACATGGCCGCTAATGCCGCTTGCGATCCGCGGCTTTCGCGCCTGGCTTTTTGCGGACCATGAAACTCGCTGGATCGTGCTCGCCGGCCCCGCAATTATCCTGGCCTGCTACGTCGTCGAAATCGCCGTCCTCTGGCGGCTGCTGTAAGACGCGCTGCTGAATCGCGTCGTGCTATCTCCGGCTGTGCGTACGCAGAAGCCTTGTCGCCTACAGGAAGTTGGTTTGACATGGCCCCGTTTGTTGCGTACGTCGGCCGCCGGCTCGATCGCGTCGGTTTTTTTTGCTTGTTGGCTGGCAGTCGTCGTCAGTCGCAACGCAAGAACTGCCCGGGCAAAGCGTCGCCGCTCGCCCGGCTTTTGCGACCCGGTAACGTGACAACGGCGACATCGTGTTGCTCGGTATCCCAGCCGCCATGTCGAACACGTATACCTATCACAGCCACCTGGTGCTGCAGTATGACGCCGTGTTCGCCCGGGCGGGCGGGCTTCCGCAAATCAAGAATTTGACTGGCCGAATATGTCAGCATCCAAACATCGACACGCAGACGCAGTTTCCGTTTCCCAACTACGGGTTCGACCGTGTTCGTCGACTGCACTGCAGGATGAAAAAACATCGACTTGCATCTCGCGTCGGCAACGATGATCGACATGGTTGACGCGTCCAACAACGTCATCTCCACATCGTTGATCGAGAGCAACAGAATGCTGCTCTGCATGTACGGCACGTTCCAGAAATATTCGGAAGCGCTTAGGCGCGGCTCGCGACCTTTTTCGGCAGCGGACGCCGGCGGGATTACGGTGATGGGGAAAGGTTCGGTGCGGGACTCTCTGCTTTGCGGCGCGGCATATGGACGTGATGACGCTCGGCAAAATGTTGGGCCGGTCCGAAGATCCGGGTTTGGACGTACGCCGAGATCGCATGACCGCCGAAAGCGAGCGCGGTGCAAACGGGAACCGTTACCGCGCACATCGTGTACACTTGCCGCCACAGCGGGACGCGCATCGCCGCCGCCGTCTGGGTCGCGATCGTGCCGCCCATCCCCGGAATAAGCCGTACCGCGATGAGAAACATCGGCGAACCGGGTTTGAAGCGCCGCGCCCACGCCGGCAAATGCTCGATCTGCGATTCGATGTCGAGAAGTTTCGAGGTGCGGCGGGCCACATAATAACTGAGGATCGCCGCGAGCACGAGGCCGCCCGCGTTGACAAGCGCTCCGATCCACGGGCCGAAGAGAACGCCGTTCGAGACCGCGAGCGCATCGGTCACGGAGAACGGCGCCGATGCGACGATCGCAAAGAGCATCATGCCGACCGGAACGGCTAACGGTCCGACCGCTCGCATCACCTCGTCGACAAGGCGTTTCTCCGCCACAACGAACGCTGCCAGCGCAAATGATATCCCAAAAATGAGTATCGCTGTGAGCCGCCTCTTAAGCATGCCGCGCATGTTCCCGTATCGACGCGCCATACACCGCCCGCGTGTGTCGCGCCGAGGCGCACCATGCGCGCGGTCGCTTCTCATTCCTCGAAGCGCCGCGGTTTTCAGCCGCTCAGTTTCAGCCGCGCGAGCACGGCACGTCCCCAAACGCCGACGGATTCGCGAGCGTTGCTCCGGACCAGTGGCCGCCGACGTAGAGCCTTAACTGCTCGTCGGTCAAAACGCGTGCGTTGATCTCGAGTTCGGCAGGCCCGCGTGAAGCCATAGGTTACCTAACGGTCCGAAAAAAGAGGCCGAAGGGCCGCCTTCACTCACTTTGCTTGGCGGTCCGGCTTGGGCGCGCGCCTGCGTCGCGCTGGAGGACCGCCGCGAATTTCACCGGAAGCGCGGAATACTTAACTCACGAAGTACGTGGCAAGGCGGTTACGCGTTGGTGGCAGTACCGGCGGCCGGGCGACGAATCTCTTTCGGTCACCAAGCGCGACGCTCGCTCGCGCGATGGCGCAGCGAATGGCGCCGTCCGGCATCACGTTGCCGCAATACATACTGCGCGACCTCCACGCCACCGAACCCGGCGCGCTCGCCACACTGCGGCGTACGGAACGCAGCCGGCTCGTGACGCGCGTGCGCGATGCGGTCGACCGGCGAACATTCGGTGTGTACGTGACCGCGAATGGTAAGGAGTTTCGATGACGATCGCCGTTTCGCGCGCCGCTTTTCTCACCGCCGCCGCCGCGTGCGCGATGCGCCCGGGGTACGCGGCCGCCGCCGGACCGGTCGCCATCCGGGCCGGATCCGCCGGCGACGACGACGTCACGCCGCTGCTCTACGCGCAAAAAAGCGGCATCCTGAAGCGCGCCGGATTGGACGCCACCGTTCAGCGCATGAGCAGCGGCTCAGCCGTCGCATCCGGCGTCGTCGGCGGCACGTTCGATATCGGAAAATCAAGCCTGTTGTCGCTGATCAATGCGCGCGGCCGCGGCGTGCCGATCATGATCATTGCGCCGGCGGGCGTCTACGACGCATCGGCGCCGATCGGCGGCCTCATCGTCAAGAGCGACGGGCCGATCAAGACCGCAGCGGATCTGAACGGCAAAGTCATCGCCGTTTCCGCTCTCAACGATCTGTATTCCATCTCGACCAAGGCATGGGTAGACCAGCATGGCGGCGAGTCGTCGTCGATCAAACTCGTGGAGCTGCCGATCAGTGCGGTGCCCGAAGCGCTGCAGCAAGGCCGCATCGACGCCGGCAACGTCCTGGAACCGGAACTCGAGTTCGCCATCGAATCGGGCAAGGTGCGCGTCCTGGCGCACCCGTTCGATGCGATCGCGCGCCGCTTCTTGTATACCGCATGGTTCGCAACAACCGAGTATGCGACGAAAAACCGCGACGTGGTCGAGCGGTTCGTGCGCGCGATGCGCGACGCAGCGAATTACACGAACCAGCACCATGACGACACCGTCGCTTTGCTTGCCGATTTCACCAAAGTGTCGCCGGCGGTCATCGGCAAGGCAACGCGTTCGACCGCTGGAACGTCGATCGACCCTAAGGACGTGCAGCACCTCATCGACATGGCCGCCAAGTACAAGGCGATTCCCGCGCCGTTCGACGCCAAGGACCTTATCGATCCGGGTTATCGCGCTTGATGCGCTTGGGTGTCGTCGGTCTCGGCCGCGCCGCATCGACGATGCTGCCGAGCCTCGCCGCACACCCGAGCGTCACGCTGACCGGTGCCGCCGATCCGGACCGCGTCGCGCGCGAACGCTTTTCCATCGATTTTGGCGGCCGCGTCTTCGAAGATAGCGCGGCGCTGTGCGCGTCGGAAGCCGTGGATGCGGTCTATATTGCGACACCGCATCAGTGCCACGCCGCCGACGTCGAGATCGCCGCGTCGTACGGCAAACACGCGATCGTCGAAAAGCCGATGGCGCTCACGCTTGCCGAGTGCCGGCGCATGATCGACGCCGCGCGCACCGCCGGTACCGTCCTCGTCGTCGGGCACACGCATGGTTTCGATCCGGCGATCGCGGCGATGCGGCGTTTGATTGCGAGCGGCGACATCGGCGCCTTGCGCATGATCACGAACGTCGCGTACACCGATTTCCTGTATCGGCCGCGGCGGCCCGAAGAGTTGGACACCGGTGCCGGCGGCGGCATCATGTATAAC
>JBHEMQ010000052.1:0-17938 GCA_046262475.1 Candidatus Velthaea sp. | reverse complement strand
GAGCTGCGCTCCGAGGCGCGCCTCATCGCGGCGACCAACCAGCGGCTCCCCGAGGCCGTCGCCGCCGGACGCTTCCGCGACGACCTCTTCTACCGGTTGCAGGTGCTCACGATCACGCTCCCGCCGCTGCGCGCGCGCGCCGGCGAGATCCCCGCGCTCGCGGCCGCGCTCGCGCCGCGCGGCGCGACGATCACCGCCGGCGCGATGGCGGCGCTGCTCGATTTCGAGGACGGCGTCGCGGCATCGCTCGTGTACAGCGGATACGACCGCTTCGATACCGACGAGTTCGCATTTTGGATCGACGCGTCGGGCAGCGAGAAGACCCCGGCGCACGGCGCGACACGCCGTGCGCTGCGCGGCATCGGGACGCCGGAGGCGGAGGCGCGCTTCAAAGCCGCGACCGGTTTCGGCGGCCGCGGCGTTCGCGCACCGCGCGGGGCGGCGCATCAGCCGCACTTCGGTTTGCTGCTCGCGAGTTGCGAAGGCGCAGATTTGCGGCCGGGCGCCGACGCGGTCTTGGTCTACGGGGACGACGGCGTGCGCGAAATTCCGCTTGCGCACGGCCGCGCATTTCCCAACAAAGACAACGTAATCGACGAATTCTACGATGCGGTCGTTCGCGGCGAACCGGCGCTGCACGACGGCGCGTGGGGGATGATTACGGTCGCCACATCGCTCGCATTGCTGCGGTCGGCGCGCGAACGGCGCGAAATCGCGCTGGCGGAGGAAGTCGTGCATGCCGGCTGACGCACTGCCGCCGTCGGTTGCCGCGCTTTTGGATGACGTGCGCCCGCTCATCGTCGATGCCCGCGCGCGCGGTGAAGCGCCGCGCTTTCTCATGCTGCCGCACGACGCGTACGACGCCGTCGCCGCCTGCCGAATCCCCGACCGCGAGCGCGGCCTCCCGATGATCGTGCTTGGCTTGGAAATCGTTCGCGCGGAAGATCCGTCCGCGCAACCCCGCGTTTTCTAGCACGCGACGAGGAACCGTACCGATGCTTTCCACGGAAGAAAACGAACTGCTCACTCACGTAACGGGCAACGCGACGATGGGGCAGGTGCTCCGCCGCTACTGGCTCCCCGCACTGCTCAGCGAAGAGGTGCCGGAACCCGACGGCACCCCCGTTCCCGTCCGTTTGTTCGGCGAAAACCTGGTGGCGTTCCGCGACACGCAGGGGCGTGTCGGCCTCGTTGACGAGCGCTGCCCGCACCGCCTGGCCTCGCTCGTCATCGGCCGCAACGAAGAATGCGGGCTCACGTGCCTGTATCACGGCTGGAAATTCGACGTCAACGGCGAGTGCGTCGACATGCCGACCGAACCCGAGGGTTACGGTTTCAAGAATCGCGTGCGCATCAAAGCCTACGCCACGCACGAAGCGGGCGGCATGATCTGGGCCTACATGGGCCCGCCGGAAGCGAAACCGGCGTTTCCGGCGTACGCATGGACCGCGCTTCCGCCGGAGCAGCGCGGGATCGTGAAGGTCGGCATTCGCGCCAACTACTTGCAATGCGTCGAAGGCGCGATCGATTCGGCGCACTCCTGGTTCTTGCATCGCGGCAGCTCCCGCGATTGGAACAAACGCTTCTCCCTTTCGCAGGATCATTCGCCGAAACTGGCGGCCGAGGACACGCCGTACGGATTCCGTTACGCCGCTATTCGCAAGCCCATCGAACATCCCGACACCCAGAAGTACGTCCGCGTGACGTTGTTCGCCGTTCCGTCGACGGCGTTCATTCCGCCGCCGCTGAACCCCGACTTGCCCGCGCACACGCAGATCTTCGTCCCGGTCGACGACGCGCGCACCATGCTCTTCGACGTCTTCCACAGCCAGAACGGCACGCCCGTGAATCAAGCGGAGCTGCGGCGCAGTCTGAGTGCCGAACGCGGGCCCGACCTCGACGAGCAGTTCTTCCGCTGGGCGCGGCGCGAAAATCTTTGGAATCAAGACCGCGTGGCCATGAAAGACGGCAGCTGGACGGGCATCAAAGGGTTTCAGAATCAAGACATCGCCGCGCAAGAATCGATGGGCGCCATCGTCGACCGCAGTCAGGAGCACCTCGGCACGTCGGACGTCGCGGTGATTCGCATGCGCCGGCGCATGCTGGAAACGGTGCGGCGCTTCGAGAGCGGTGAACCGCTCGTAGGGCAAGACACAGACATCCCTTACGACCAAATGGCGAGCGAACAGCGCGTCATCCCGATCGACGAACCGTGGCAAATCGTCGGGGCGCACGCCGGGGAACGCGCGCTGAGGTAAGGGATCGCTGAACGGCAATGAAACGGAAACTCTTTCTCGCTGCAACGGCGGTCGCGGGGCTGCCGCGCATCGCGCGGGCGGCTTCAGGCGACGTGTCGGTCGCATATGCCGGCTCGCTGGTCACCCTCATGGAGAAATCGATCGGTGCCGCTTTCGCCGCCACGGGCTACGCGTACAAAGGCGAAGGGAAGGGCAGCAGCACGCTTGCGGCGCTCATTCGTGACGGCTTACGAACGCCGGACGTGTTCATTAGCGCCGACACCGCCGCGATCGAATCGCTGCGCGGGAGTGCCGGGCACGACGCGGCGCGTTGGTATGCGACGTTTGCGTCGACCCGCATGCAGATTGCGTATTCGCCGAAATCGCGCTTCGCGGCGGATTTTGGCGCTGCCGCCGCCGGAAAGCTTGCGTGGTACGATCTCCTGCGCCGACCCGGCATCAAGGTCGCGCGCACCGATCCCGCGCAAGATCCGAAGGGCTATCGCACGCTGCTCGTGATGGAGCTGGCGCAAGCACACTATAAGATCGCGGGCCTTGCGCGTGCGGTTCTCGGGGAACCGCGCGACCCCGAGCAGATAATTCCCGAAGAAGATGCGCTCGTGCGCCTCGAAACCGGCGATATCGACGCGATGTGGGCGTATGCCACTGAATCGGCGTCGCGCCGTCTGCCTGCGGTCCCGCTACCGCCGGAAATCGATCTCGGCGAACCGCGGTTCTCGGCCGATTACGCGCGCGCCGCCGTCACGGTCGAAGGCAAAGCATACCGCGGCGCGCCGATCGTGTATGCGCTCACGATCCCGACGAATGCGATGAATCCCGGCGGCGGTGCCGCCTTCGTGCGGTTTCTCCTCGGCGCGCAAGGCAAGACGCTGCTGAAGCGGGGCGGGCTCACGATTGTCCCGCCCGCAATCGGCGGCGCGCGCGACGCCGTACCGCGGGACTTGTTGCCCGTGCTTAGGGCGGCAGCGTGAACCACGGCCGGCGGTGACGCGGGAGGAGCGCCCACAAATTCCGGCAACCCTCGGTGCCATGGTTAGCGTAGGACTGCTCGTACGACTCGAAGCGAAGCCCGGCAAAGAGGCCGATGTCGAGCGCTTTTTGCGCGACGGTCAAGCCATCGTCGAAGGCGAACCGGCGACGATCGCCTGGTTCGCGTTGCGATTGGGACCGTCGACATACGGCATTTTCGATGCGTTCCCGGATGACGCCGGGCGGCAGGCGCATTTGTCCGGCCGCGTGGCCGCGGCGCTCATGGGCAGCGCGGCTGAACTGCTCGCCAAGCCGCCCACCATCGAGATGATCGACGTGCTGGCCGAAAAAATGCCGCACTGAGCAGTACTGCGGGCCTCCCGCCGCTCATTCCGCGCGACAAGCTTTTCGGAAACCCGGAAAAGGTCGCGCCGCGCATCTCGCCCGATGCTACGATGCTGGCCTATCTCGCACCGAGCGACGGAATGCTGAGCATTTGGGTGCGCACCATCGGCGCAACGGACGATCGCGTTGTCGCGCGCGACCCGGCACGGCCCATTCTGCAGCACGTCTGGCGGGGTGACAGCCGCCACGTTCTCTACCTGCAGGACAGCGCCGGAAACGAAAATTTCCATCTCTTTCAGGTTGGCGCGACCGGCGGAACGCCGCGCGAACTCACGCCCGGCGAGAACGTGCGCGCCGGCCTAATCGCGGTGGATTACCGCTATCCGGACGAGGTGCTCATCACCTCGAACGAGCGCGACGAAACGGTCTTCGACGTGTACCGCGTCAACCTCGAAGCCGGGACGGCGCAACTCGATACGCGCAATCCCGGCGATGTCAGTTCGTGGCTCAACGACAACGCATTCATCGTCCGGGCGGCGACCGTGCGCAACGACGATGGTTCGTCGCTCATTCGCATCCGCAACGACGGCAGCGCACCGTGGCGTACGCTCGATGAATTCAGTGTTGAGGACGGCACGCCGCACCTCGTCGCGTTCTCTGCCGATAATGCATCGGTGTACTTGGTGACGGCGAAGGATGCGAACGCCGCGCGGCTCGTTCGATACGACGCAGCGACCGGCGTCATGACGCCCGTCGCCGGCGACGCCGCCTTCGACGTGGAGAGCGTCCACATCGATCCCGCGACCAACGAACCGGTGGCCGTAGCGATCCTGCGCGACCGGATCGACTGGCAGGCACTCGATCCCCGCTTTGCGCCGGATCTCGCCGCGCTGCGCGCGCTCCACCATGGCGACGCCGCCATCGACGCCGCCAGCGCCGACGGCAAGACGCTCATCGTCCGCTATGCCGTCGACGACGGTCCGCTTGCGTATTATGCGTACGATCGCGCGACGCGGGGCGGAACGCTGCTCTTCCATAGCCGGCCGGCGCTCATGAACGAAGTACTCGCACCGATGCGGCCTATCGTATTCGCCGCACGTGACGGACTCAAAATTCACGGTTACCTGACGCTGCCCGCAGGCGTCGAACCGCGCAATCTCCCGGCGGTGATGGTCGTGCACGGCGGTCCGTGGCATCGCGACCGCTGGGGCTTCGATCCGTTTTCGCAGTGGCTCGCGAATCGGGGATACGCAGTGCTGCAGATCAACTTCCGGGGGTCGACCGGCTACGGCAAGGCGTATTTGAACGCGGGCGACCGGCAGTGGGCCGGCACGATGCGCACCGACCTGCTCGATGCGCGCGATTGGGCGGTGGCGCAGGGATATGCCGACCCGCGCCGCTTCGCCATCATGGGCGGCAGCTACGGCGGCTACGCGGTGCTGGCGGCGCTCACATTCACGCCGGACGCGTTCAGCTGCGGCGTCGATATGGTGGGCCCGTCAAATCTCAATACACTGCTCGCGTCGATTCCACCGTACTGGAAAACGATGCGCTCGATGTTCACGCAGCGCATGGGCGACGACCCGGAATTTCTCGCCGCGCAATCGCCCTTGTTCAAGGCCGCCGACATCACCGCGCCGCTGCTAATCGCGCAAGGCGCGAACGATCCGCGCGTCAAGCAGCAGGAAAGCGATCAAATCGTCGAGGTGATGCGCCAAAACGGCGTGCCCGTGACCTACTTGCTATTTGAAGACGAAGGCCACGGATTCGCGAAACCGCAGAACAGCAAACGGTTTACCGCGCTCGCCGAAGAGTTTCTCGGGCGCGTGCTCGGGGGACGCGTCGAACCGCCGAGCGCAGACGAGGACGTCGCGCCGTTCTTGCGCTGAACCGCCGTTAACCGTCGTCGTGAAAGGTGCGTTTGCGGGCGCCTTCATCCATCTCTAAATCGTCGAGCAAGTAATACACGATTTTGCGGTCGTCGAAGCCGACTTTCGCCAGCTGTTTGCCGCCGATCTCGACGACCTCGTGAATGTGCCCCTCGCGCCCCGCATACGCGTAGTTGACGTCCCGGTAGTCAGGATTCGCGGGTTGCGGGCGCGGAATCACCTTCGTGCCGCGCAGGGGGGTCTGGTGACGATGCTCGCTCAAGGGACCTCGGCTCGAACCGACAATTGGGGAGTCTCGCCATTCGCCGGAGGTGCCGCTTGATCATCGAATACCGCGGAAAGCGTCCGCGAATCGCCGACTCCGCGTTCGTCGCGCCGACCGCGGTGCTCATCGGCGATGTCGCAATCGGCGAGAACTCGAGCATTTGGTTCGGCACGGTGCTGCGCGGCGACAACGGGCCGATCCGGGTGGGTGCGCGCACGTCCATTCAAGACAACTCCGTGCTGCACGTCAGCGAAGACCACACGACGATCGTCGGCGACGATTGCACGGTCGGCCACTGCGCGATCCTGGAGGATTGCACGATCGAGAACGGCGCGCTGATCGGCAGCAACGCCGTGGTGCTCAACGGCGCGCGCGTGGGCGAACGGTCGCTCATCGCAGCCGGGGCCGTCGTCGGCGCCAATGTAACGATTCCCCCGCGCGTCGTCGCTGCCGGCCAGCCCGCGCGGGTTAAAAAAGAACTCGTCGGCGAGGCCGTCAATTGGGTCGAAGGCGCCGCGAAAGAGTACGTGCACCTTTCGCGCTCGTATCTGCGGCATGGCATCGGTGATCCCGAGATGCACGAAATCGCGGAGCCCCGAGTGTCCTAAGCGGCGCTGAAGATTTCCAGCTGGTAGTGATCGGGATCCATCAGGCGTAGCTCGCGTCCCCCGCCCTCGCGCGCTGCGGGTCCGGCGAGCACCTGGCCGCCGGTTGCGCGCACGTGCGCGGCGATGTCGTCGAGTTCGCCGTCGTCCGCGCGAAAGCCGATGGCGAACTTGGCACGCGCCGCCGGCGGCGCCGAATCCAACGTCAACGTGAAGCCGCCGAACCGTACGACCACCGTGTCACCCGAACGCTCGACCTCCATCCCGAGGACGTCGCGATAGAAGCGCTCGGATGCGGCGATGTCGCTCACGCCGAGCGTGATGTGTGCCGGTGTCACGTTGCGTCCTCTTAGGGCGGTGAGTAGTGCGATTCGTCCCCGTACGGAACGAACAGCGTATGTTCCTGGAGAAAGCGCAGCCGCACGGTACCCACCTTGCCGTTACGGTGCTTGGCGATGATGAATTCGGTGAGATCCGGTTCGGGCGCCGTTTCGCGATTGTAGTACGCATCCCGGTACAAAAATGCGACGATGTCGGCTTCCTGTTCGATAGCGCCCGAGTTATGCGTGACGAAATCGTCGACGCAAAAATTGTGCAGGTCGCCGACGGTGAGATCGAACACCGGCTCCACGCCGTCCGGCTCGATACTAAGAACGGTATCCCACAAAACGTCCGACATCGAAAGTACTTGAAGTAGTTCATCGTCGAGCCGTTCCGCCAGCAGGGCGACCCGATCTGACAGCAGGGCCACCCGATCAGTACGATACCCGCCAATGTTTCGATGATCCGCTTTCACGATCGAATTAATGCCGAAGCGCAGCAACAGGTGCTGAACGTCGTGCGCCAGCCGTTCGCTGATGGTAGCGAGCCGAACTGTTACACGCGATGATATTTTGCCGCGCGTCAAGCTGCCGTCCGCATGAAACAGGCCACGCAAGAACGCTGCCACGACGGGCGCCGTCTGCGACATTACTGCCTCCGCTGGGGATGCGACGGTGAGCGTCGCGCTTCCGCCGAGATGGCCATCGCCGATGAGCCATCCCAAGAGGGATGCTTGATCTTCAGAAATGTCGTCGGCTGGAAAGCGTGGCGAGGGATACATGCGAGGCACACCAACGGCTTGCCCACGATCGAGATTCTTAAGTTCGGACCAGCCGGAGATGGTCCGGAAGCGGTGCCCGTCCGTGCATCGGATAACGCGGCCGCTTTGCGTCCTCACGCGGAAAACTTGCTTTTCGGCCACTTGCCAGGCGTCGACAATTGGGCGCTGCACCAATCGTAAGTCCTCATCGAGCGCCCACACGTTGAAACGCAAGTTGCGTTGCGCGATGTCGCGCATCGTCACGCGCTCGCCGGTTTGCGCGTTCGTCACGAGTGACGTGCCGGTCAGGCAATCGCGCAAGTCTGAGAGCAGCGGGCGTTTATCTTGGCGCGCTTCCACGCCGCGGTTCAACTGCGCCAGCGCGACGATCGGAAGCTCCAAGTCCTTAGCCGTCGCCTTGAGCGTGCGGCAGATGTCCGAAAGCTCTTCGTTGCGGTTCACGTTGCGGCCGAGCGACGCGGGGCGCACCAACTGCAAGTAGTCGATGAAGACGGCGGCCAGGCCGAACGTGGATTTTAGCCGCCGGCAGCGGCTGCGAATTTCGGTGACCGTAACGGAGCCGGAGTCGTCGAGATAGATCGGTAGATCGTGCAGCGTGCCCATCGCGCGGCCGATTTCGTCCCACTCGTTTTCTTTGATCGCGCCGCGCCGCAGCTTCGAGGCATCGAGCCGGCCTTCCGAAGAAATGAAGCGCTCGACCAGCTCGTGCTTCGTCATTTCCAGCGAGAAGACCGCAATCGGCTTCGACTCGTGCTTCGCCGCCGCCACGGCCATGTTGAGCGCCATCGACGTCTTGCCCATCGCCGGGCGGGCGGCGAGGATGATCAGGTTGCCGGGTTGGAAGCCCGCCGTGTATTCGTCGATGTCGCGATAGCCGCTCGTGACGCCGGTCAAGCTGCCGCTGCGTTCGTGGCGCCGCTCCAGATCCTGAAACACCGGCAGCAGCAGATCCGCGACGGCCAAGAAGCTTTTCTTCGAGGTACGGTTCGTGACGTCGTAGACGATTTGTTCGCTCTGGTCGAGCGCAGCGGGTACGTCTTCTTCGGCTTCGTAGCCCAGCTTCGTAATCTGCGTACCGGCGTGGATGAGCCCGCGCAGCGAGGACTTCTCGCGCACGATCTTCGCGTAATACTCGGCCGACGCGGCGGTCGGTACCGTATTCAGCAAATCCGAGAGGTACGCGAGCCCGCCGACCTTCTCGAGCATGCCGCGCGAGCGCAATTCTTCCGCGAGCGACACCTTGTCGAGCGGTTCCCCGCGGTCGTGCAGCGCGAGCAGCGCCTGATAGATGGTTTCGTGCAGGCTGGCGTAAAAATCTTCCGGCCGCACGATCTCGCTGACCGTCGCCATCATCTCGCGGTCGACCAGCACCGAACCCAGTAGCGCCATCTCCGCCTCGAGATTGTTCGGCGGAATGCGGTCGATGATCGAGACGAGTTGAGCGTTCACCGCGCGCGCTTTTTGGCGGGGCCGGGCGGCAGGAGCGCCGCGCGCACGCCGAACGCGACGAGCGCCTCCGCGACGCTCGATACCGGAATCACCGTGATGCCGTCCGGGGTCGCTTCGATCTCGCGCGCGTTCTCTTTCGGAATCACGATCGCGCGCATGCCGGCCTGCCGCGCCGCGTAGAGCTTTTCGACGACGCCGCCGATGGCGCGTACGTTGCCCGCGATCGAAACCTCGCCGGTGACGGCGATGTCCTGCGGCAGCGCGGTTCCGGTCAGTGCGGAATATAGCGCGAGAAAGAACGCAAGGCCCGCCGACGGCCCGTCGATATTGCCGCCGCCCACGACGTTCACGTGCAAATCGAAATCGGCCGGATCGATGCCGGCGACCGCGCGCACGACCGCCGTCGCGTTGAAGACGGAATCGCGCGACATGGAACCGGCCGTGTCGTTGAAACGGACGGCGCCCTTGCGCGCTTCCCGCGCCGGAAACGCGGCAGCTTCGACTTCGACAATCGAGCCGACGTACTGCGCGACGCCGAGACCGTGCGTCTTGCCGACTTCCTTGACGCGCCGCGCGCGCGCCAGCGTGTGCTGAGCCAAGCGTCCCGCCTGCACCACCTCGAGCACGTCGTCGTCGCGCACGGTCACCGCTCGAGCCTTCGCTCCCGCACGGTAAAGTGCATGCCCGTAGGCGTCAGCGAGCACCTGAACGGCCTTGCGCCCTTCGATCGTGTACGAGGCGATCAACGCAGGCACGGTCTTCGCGATCTTCGTCTCGAGGCGCTGTGCGGCTTCGGCGACAATGCGAATCACTTGCGACTGCGTCAGCGGCTCGAAGTACACCGCGGCACAGCGCGAGCGTATCGCAGCGTCGATCGCCTCGGGGTCGCGCGTCGTCGCGCCGATGAGCAAGAAGTCCGCCGGAGCGCCGTCGGCAAACAACTTCTTGACGTACGCCGGCACGTTCGGGTCGTGCTCGTCGTAGTAGGATGACTCAAATGTGACCCGCTTGTCTTCCAGAACCTTCAGCAGCTTCGTCTGCATCGTCGGGTCCATCTCGCCGATCTCGTCGATGAACAGCACGCCGCCGTGCGCGCGCGTGACCAAGCCGAGCTTCGGTTCGGGGATGCCGCTGTCCGCGAAGTCGCGGCGGCTGCCCTGGTAGATCGGATCGTGGACGCTGCCGAGCAGTGGATTCGTCGTCTCGCGGTGATCCCAGCGCAACGTCGTGCCGCTCGCCTCGACGAACGGCGCGTCCTTGGCGAACGGCGCGTGCGGCCGCGCCTTGGCAAGTTCGAGCGCCAGCCGCGCGACCGTCGTCTTGCCCACGCCCGGCGGTCCGTAGAGGATCACGTGCTGCGGATACGGCGAAGCCATCTTCGAGATCAGCGCTTTGATCGCGGCCGCCTGACCGACAATCTGGTCCAGCGAACGCGGCCGCAGCACGTCGAGCGCCGCCGCATTGAGTTTGCGCGCGTCCAGCGCCTGCAGATCCTCCAGCTTGCGCTGCGTGGCCGGCGTTTCCGGCCCGGCTTCCTCGCGGATCGCTTCGACCTTAAGATCGCGCAGATAGTCCTGATGCCGCGCGATCATCTTCGCGTTGATCTTGCGCTCGAGCGTGTCTTCGACCGTGCGCTGCGCGACGAGATCCGCCAGCGCGTCTTCGATTTCGGCGATCACCGCGCGATACTGCGGCTTCGCCGGCGCCTTCTCGATCGTCGGATCCTCGAACACGAGGCGCTGCAGCGCGAGCAGGCGATCGGGAATCGCCTGCGAGCGCATCTGCTTCAGCGTGCCGAGTTTGCCCGCGCGCATGACAACCTTTTCGGGGCCGAGCGCGCCGGAAAGAATGTCGTACAGCGCGGCGATTTCGCGGCGCAAACCTTCGTCGCCGCCATACTTCCTGCGGAACCGCCCGACGTGCGGATTCTCTTCCGACGCGGGCACCTCAGACGTCCACTAACTGTCGCTGAGGACCTGCACCGACGTCTTCGCGATCACGCTGTTGCCGAGACGTACCTGCACGGGATACGTGCCCAGCGCCTTGATGCCGTCTTTCATTTCAATCTTGTGCCGGTCGATCGCGACGTTGAGCTGCAGCTGAATGGCGTCCGCGACGTTTGCGTTCGTGACCGTGCCGAATAGGCGTCCGTTGCCGCCGGCTTTGGCCTTCACCAGCAAAACCGTTTGTTCGAGCTGCTCCGCAACTTCTTTCGCGTTGGAAACTTCTTCCAGTTGCCGCCGCTGCTTGGCCTTGTTCTGCTGCTCGAGCGTCTTCAGCGCGCCGTTCGAAGCCGGCACTGCGAGATTGCGCCGAAACAGATAATTGTTCGCGTAGCCGTCGGCGACGTTAACGACGGTGCCGCGCTTACCGAGCGACGTAACGTCGTTCAGCAAAATGACTTTCATCCAAGAACCTCGGCTATTCGGAGGTGAACGGAAGGAAGGCGATGATCCGGGCGCGTTTGACGGCGACCGTCAGCGACCGCTGGTGCCGCGCGCAGTTTCCGGAGATGCGCCGCGGCAGAATCTTGCCGCGCTCGCTGATGTACTTGCGCAGGCGCGGGGCATCCTTATAGTTGATGTCCGGCAGCTTGTCGGCGCAGAAAGTACAAACCTTGCGCTTCGGCCGCCGCTCTTTTTTCGCGGCGCCCGTCGTGCGCTTTTTCGTGGTTGGCATAACTCTCTTTCATGTAGGTGGATAATGGGCCGAAGCCCCTACACACGTCCCGCAAGGGACGACCGCCGAATCGGCGGATTTGTCGGACCGGCGCGCTGCCGCACGACAAAAGTCGCCGGACGGAGCGAAGGGCCGCACAACAGTATACCGCGGCGCCGCAAGCTCCGCTAGCCCTCGCGGTGCGCATCGTCCAGCCGCTTGCCCTGCCCCGGCGCGAGGCACTCGATCACACGCCGCTCGCGACGTCCGCGGCAAAACGCTCGCGCAGCGTCTTCTTTGAGATCTTTCCGGTCGCGGTGTGCGGCATTTCGTCGACGAACACGACGTCGTCGGGCAGCCACCATTTCGCGACCTTGCCCTTCAGGTAGCGCAGCACGCCGTCGCGGTCGAGGGTGCTGCCCGCGCGCCGCATCACGACGAGCAACGGACGCTCCGCCCACTTCGGATGCGGCACGGCGATCGCCGCGGCTTCCGCGATTTCGGGATGACCGACCGCGGCGTTTTCCAAATCGATGGAGCTGATCCACTCACCGCCGGACTTAATGAGGTCTTTGCTGCGGTCATGGATCGTCAGATAGCCGTCGCGGTCGAGTGAAGCGATGTCGCCGGTACGAAACCAGCCGTCGGGCGTGAACGAGAACGCCGTCGCTTCCGGATTATTGTAGTACGCACCGATGACCCACGGGCCGCGCACGTACAGCTCGCCCTGCGACTCGCCGTCGTCCGGCAGGGTGCGGCCTTCTTCATCGACGATCTTCACGTCGACACCGTAATTCACGCGGCCGGCCTTCATCTGATAGTGCAAACGCTCGGCCGATTCGCGATGCTGCGGCTTCAAATAGCCGGACGTGCAGGTCGGGCTCGTTTCCGTCATGCCCCAGCCGTGGAAAACCTCAATGCCCCGGCGTTCGTACGCTTCGATCATCGAGCGCGGCGCCGCCGAACCGCCGACGCGCAGCGAATTAAAGGTCGTAAACTGAAGGTTGTTTTTTTCGATGTACGCGAGCAAGCCCAGCCAAATCACCGGAACGCCGCCGGCGGCGGTGACACCCTCGGCTTCCATCAAGTCGTACAGGCTCTTCGCGTCGTGCAACGGTCCGCCGAAAACCAGTTTCGACCCGAGCATCGGCGCCGCGTATGGAATCCCCCAGGCGTTGACGTGAAACATGGGAACGATCGGCATGAGGGTGCGCGGGCCCAGTTGGGGCCGCGACGTTTCGGCCATGCACGCGCTGAAGGTGTGCAGCAGCGTCGAGCGGTGACTGTAGAGAGCACCCTTCGGGTCGCCCGTCGTTCCGGACGTATAACAGATCGAGGATGCGGTGTTTTCGTCGAAGACGGGCCAGTCGATGCGCGCGGGCTGCGCCGCCAAGAGCGTCTCGTAGCAGAGCGCGTCCGGCAGCTTGGTGACCGGCATGTGCGCTTCGTCCGTCATAATCACGTAGCCGCGGACGCGCGGAAGATGCAGCGCGATCCCCTCGAGCAGCGGCACGAAGGTGAGATCGACGAACACGTACGCATCCGCAGCATGGTTGAGGATGTAGGCGATTTGCTCGGGATGCAGCCGCGGATTGATCGTGTGCGCGACGGCGCCGATGCCCGAAATGCCGTAGTAGAGCTCGAAATGGCGGTATCCGTTCCACGCGACCGTCGCGACGCGGTCGCCCTCCGTGACTCCGAGCGCGCGCAGCGCATGCGCGAGCCGCGCCGAACGCGCCTCGGCGTCACGGTAGGTGTAGCGGTGCATCGGACCTTCCACCGTCCGCGAGACCACCTCAACTTCGCCGTAGAATCGGGCTGCGTGCTTGATGATCGAGCTGATCATCAACGGAACGTCCATCATCAAGCCGCGCACGAACGGTTACTCCATCGCCGGAATGCGAAGCGTCTTGAACGCCCCGTGGTCGATCACGGCCGAGAACACTTCTTCCTCCAAGTGGCCGCTCTTGAGCACGCCGCGCACCGCGACGGGCTGCTGATTTTTCGGCAGCGCGCGGGCGGCCGCGTCGAGCTTGCCCTCGATGGCAGCCGGATCGACGCTGTTGGCGAGCGCGATGGCGCGCGCAAAGATGTGCATCGCCATGTAATTGTTGCCGATCTCGGGATTCGGCTCGCGGTCTTTGCCGAACTTCTTCGTGTACGCGTCGATGAACGTCTTCAGACCGGGTCCCGTGCTTTGGCGGAAGGGCAGGATGCCGACGGAACCCTCGAGGCGCGCCATGGGGACGACCTGATCCATCTGGTCGAACTTCGCTTGATCCATCGTGACAAAACCGCCGGTGAAGCCCTGATCGCGCGCCGTCTTGATCACGAGCGCCGTAGGCTGCGACGGACCGCCGATGAACAGCACGTCCGGTTTTTCGGAGAGCGCCTTGCTGACCGGTGCCGAGAAGTCGGCCGTCGTGTTGTAATCCACGCCGTTGTTGCCGAGCACGGTGCCGCCCATGCTCTGCCACACTTCGCTGAATCCTTTCGTCCAGCCGTTGCCGTACGCGGTCGTCGTCGGAACGAGTCCGAGCCGCTTGCCGAAGCGCTTCATTTCGAGATCCGCATACGGCCGGAAGTATGAGGCGTACGACGGCGGGATCATCAGGATGAGCGGGTCGTTTTGCTTGAGGATCGACGGTTCGCTCGAATACGCGCCGACAATGAATTTCGGCGCCTGCGCATCGTTGAAGCCCATCAAGGCGAGAATGCCGCCGGAGTGCGGACAGAAAATGATGGGTGCGTTTTCCTGTTGCGCCAGACGTTTTCCGTTGGTCGCCGCTTCATTCGGGCGGTACTGATCGTCGAGCGACGCGAGGCGGAACGTGCGCTTTTGCCCGCCAACCGTGACGCCGCCGCTGCCGTTGATCTCGTCGATCGCCATTTGAATGCCGCGCTGGACGTCCGCCCCGTATTGGGCCGCACCCCCGCTCAGCGGGCCCGTGTACCCGATCGTGATCACGTTGCCGGATTGCGCCGACGCGCCGACCGTCGCGGCGAGAGCCACGACGAGCGCGCTTGCGATTCCTAGCCGAAGTTTGCGTAGCATGACTCCTCCTTCTTATGCACCGATGAACGCTTTCTTGACGAGTTCGTTGGATTTCAGTTCTGCGGCCGGTCCGTCGAGCACCACGCGTCCGTCCGAGAGAACGTAGCCGCGGTGCGCGATCGAGAGCGCGGCGTGCGCGTTCTGTTCCGCCAGCAATACCATTGTTCCGTCGCGATTGATTTCCGCGACGGCGTCGAGCACCGAGCGCACGAGTTTGGGGGCGAGGCCGAGCGACGGTTCGTCCAGCAGCAGCAGCTTCGGCTGCGCCATCAAGGCACGGCCGATGGCGACCATCTGCTGTTGCCCGCCGCTGAGCGAGCCGGCGGCGACGCGCAGCTTCGCACGCAGATCGGGAAAGAGCGTGCACACGCGTTCGAGGGACGCATCCACGCCGCGCTTGTCCCGGCGGCGCACGTAGGCGCCCAAACGCAGGTTCTTTTCCACCGAGAGATCCGCAAAAAGTTTTCGGCCTTCGGGGCATTGCGCGATTCCGAGCGCGACGATTTGCTCGCCGCGCAGCGTGCCGATGTCGCGGCCGCAGAAGCGCACGTTCCCGCTGCTGCGAACGAGGCCGCTCAACACGCCGAACAAGGACGTTTTGCCGGCGCCGTTCGCGCCGAGCAGCGTGACTAGCTCGCCTTCCCCGACGGTCAGATCGATACCGTGCAACGCCGGGGCCCCGCCGTAACGGACCGTCAATCCGCGCACCTCAAGCATGGCTCGCCGCCCCCAGATACGCGTCGATCACCGCGGAATCCGCGGCGACCTGCACCGGCGATCCTTCGGCGATCTTCTTGCCGTGATGGAGCACCACGATCGTGTCGGCGAGCCCCATCACGAGATTCATCTTGTGCTCGACCAGCGCCACCGTGTAGCCGCTTTGCGCCATCTTGCGGATCAGCTCTTCGTGGGCGGCGGTTTCTTCGGTCGTGACACCGGCGACCGGTTCGTCGAGCAGCACGAGTTTCGGTTCCGCAACGACGGCGATCGCGATCGCCAGCCGCTTCTGCGCCTCCTGCGGAATGGAACCCGCGATGCGGTTGGCGTAGCGTTCGATGCCCGCAAACCGCAGCGCATCGTGCGCGCGCTCGGCGCTTTCGGCTTCTTCACGCCGCTCGCGGCGCGTGCGCAGCAGCGCATCGAAGAAGCCGCTGCGCGTGTGCATCCGATGCGCGACGACGGCATTGTCGAGCACGCTCTGGTTCGCGAACAGCGTGGTCGTTTGGAACGTGCGCGCGATTCCGCGGCGCGCGATCTCGTGCATCGGCCAATGCGTGATGGCAGCGCCCTCGAAAAACAATTCCCCCGACGTCGTGGGATAATATCCCGAGATGACGTTGAACAACGTGGACTTCCCGGCGCCGTTCGGACCGATGATCGCCGTGATCGAACCCCGTTCGATGCCGAAGCTGACCCGGTCGACCGCCGTCAGACCGCCGAACCGCTTGGTGACGTCCCGAACTTCGAGCAGCATCAGTGCGCGCGCGTCTCCGGTGCGAACGCCGGCGCGACGGGAGCAGCCGTGGGTCGCCGCACCCAGCGCGCGCGCAGACGGTCGAAGCCGCCGACGATGCCGCCCGGAAAGAACATGACGAGCACGATGAGCAGCGGCCCGTAGACCAGCATCTGATATTGCTGGAACCCTTGCAGGTACTGCGAGAGCGTCGCGATCAGCATCGTGCCGATGAGCGGTCCCGCGATGGTTCCCAGCCCGCCGACCACGAGATACAGCAGCATGTCGAAAGTGCGGTCGAGGCCGCTCGCATCAGGGCCCATGACGCCGAGAACGACGGCGAAGAGCCCGCCCGCAAGGGCGGCGAGGAACGTTGAGAGCATGAAAGCGAGACGCTTCACGCGCATGACGTTGATGCCGACGGCGCGCGCCAAATCCTCGTTGGCCGCAATCGCCAAGAGGGTGCGGCCGGTCAGCGACGAGCGCACGCGCGCGCACAGAATCATGGTCAGCACGAGCGCGACGAGCACGAGTTCGTACATCGCCGCCGGCGTATCGAACGCGAGCGGACCGATCGGCGCCGGCGGCCGGATGCCGACGACGCCGATATTGCCGTTCGTGAGATCTTGCCAGTTCGTGAAGATCGTGAAGATCATCACGCCGATCGCGGCGGTGAAGATCGCGAAATAATTGCCGCGCGTGCGCAGAGAGATCAAGCCGACCAAGTACCCGAGCAGCACCGCGGCTGCGCAGCCGGCGGCAAGCGCGGGCCAGAACGGCCAATGCGCTTTTGTTTCGAGCAGTGCGACGGCGTAGCCGCCGATACCGAAGAACGCCGCGTGTCCGAGCGACAACAGGCCCGTGTAGCCGAGAATGATGTTCATACCGTAGACCGCGATGGCGAACACGTAGCCGGTCACGATGACGGAGAAATAGTAGGGATTGTGCACGGCCAGCGGGAGCGCGAATGCGAGCGCGGCGCACACCGCCCAAGCGATGCGCATCACGTGCCCTTCGCGAAGAGCCCGGTGGGCCGCAGCGTCAGGATGAGGACGAGCAAGCCGAAGGCGATGACGTCTTGGTAGTTGGTCGAAATGTACGTCGCGCCGAAGCTTTCCGCGAGCGCGAGAATGAATGCGCCGACGATCGCGCCGGGGATGCTCCCCATGCCGCCCAGTACGATGATGGCGAACGCCTTGAGAATCACCGTGAAGCCCATCGACGGATAGATGAGATTGATCGACGCGATCAGCGTCGCGGCGGCGGCCGCGAGCCCGGCGGAGATGCCGAACACGAGTGTCTGCACGCGGTCCGCATTGATGCCGACGAGCGCTGCGCCGGCGCGGTTCTGGGCGACGGCCTCAATCGTCGAGCCGATCATCGTGCGCTTGAGAAACCAGAACAGCGCGAGCATCATGATCGCGGACGCCGCGATGACGATAAGCTGCTGTTGCGTCACCGTCAGCCCGAAGAAATGCACGACGTGATCGTACGGCGTCGGCAGCACGCGGTAGTCCGCGCCGAACAGCAGCCGCACGAGCGCTTCGAGAAAGAACAGGATGCCGACCGCCGCGATGATCGTGTTCACCTCGGGCGCGCCGCGCAACGGCCGGAACACGACGCGCTCGAGCAACATGCCGAACATGGCCAGCACGATGACGGCGAGCAGCATGGCGGGCCAGTACGTGAGGTGCGCGACGGTTACGCCGAAAAAGGCGACGTAGGCGCCCAGCATGTACAGGTGCCCGTGCGCGAACTGCGGCACGCCCATCGTGCCGTAGATCAGGGCAAGACCGAGCGCGACCTCGATCGCCGGCACAAGCGCGGACCAAATCAGGGTATGGACGACGGCAATCCCGAAGGTCTCGTCGCTCAGCAAGGCCCGAAAAT